>NZ_CP169639.1:2445000-2759170 GCF_042134615.1 Flagellimonas cixiensis | reverse complement strand
TTGTGGTGTCCAAGATGCCGCAAAAATGGTGAGTTCTTTGGTCCTCAAAAAAACTTTTAAACCTGCTTCAGTTGGCTCACCAATAGCCTTTAGCATATCCGAAGCGTTGGAGACCCCCCTTTTCAAAACTTCCTTAACGGCTGCCTGTGAATCCACCTCCTTATTGGCCTCTATACATTCCTCAATGAATTTTTGCATATCCACCAATTCACGTTCCCCAATGGGAATTATTCTTTCGCCATGATCTAAGGCTTCCTTGTCTATTTCCGTCTTGGCTGAAGCCATAAAACTTGGGAGCACAGATAAGCTTAAGCCCAATGCCATAGTTCTAACCATGCCTCGCCTTGATAATTCCACTGTGGGTATTTTGTTGTGGGCATTTTGAAATTCATTTGTAAAGATTGACATATGGGTATGTGTTTAGGTTTTCGTGTATTCGTGGTAAAATCTTTCATTCAAGGGAATTTCCTTTAATGAAGCTTCAATGTCATCAAGGTATTTGATGATGGATAGGTCTTCTTTAAGCAACTGATAGATGGCATACTCGCAACTTGCCCATATTTTCTCAAGTTCTGGTAAAAGATTCAGGGCCTTTTGGGTTAGTTCAATATTTTGTTTTCTCTTGTCTATCGGGTCCTTTTTAGACGTTATATAGCCTTTTTTAGTCATTTTCTTGAGCATAACCACAGTGGACGGAGGTGAATAACCCAATTGTTCGGCTATTTCGACCATGGTAAGCGCTTTATTTTCTTTTAATAATTTGAATACCAAATGCCAACTGGGTTCAACATCAAGATCTAATTGCTTGAAAAATTTCCTGGTGTCATGGGCCATTCTGTCGCTTATTCGTTTCAATCTATTATCCAAGGCCCTGTAACCCGATTGTTTAATAAAATCTCTATTCATATTCTTTAATGTGATCATTAAAGGTAATCAATATATTTAGTTAACTAATTAGTTGACTAAAATATTAATTAAAAAAATTTGGCAAGCTATCCTTTCTCCGCAAAAAAATATCTTCAGTCCATATTAATTTCCAACGCCGCCATTAAAATGGAATGAAGGCGCAAATTGGGAGAGTCAAAGCGGTACTTATTTGATTTTAAACGGCTGAAATCCAATTTAAATCCGTTCCTTTACATCACATTAAAATTATGGACGAAAATTAGACCTGTCCTTAAATAAAAAAGACCGCCCGTTATACCACCGCAGCATTTAAAGGGCCACTTCTTAATTATTTTTCGCTTGTACCAATATTCGAATTTCGTAGGCCTTTAGGCCCATCGGCGAAGTTATAGTTGTTATCCACTTTAAAGTGCCAAACCTTTACCGCACTCTTTTTTTGTTTTCAACTGCATCATGATTTGTACATCATTTTTAAAAAATACTATATGCTTAAAATTAAAATCGTACCAGGGGAGAATATTGAAAGAGCCCTGAAAAGATATCGAAATAAAGTACGTAATACCAAACAGTTGAACTCCATTAGAAATAATAAAGAGTTTACCAAAAAATCCACGGCTAAACGGGAACAGATGGCCAAGGCCGTGTACCTGAATGAATACAAGCTAAAAATGGAGGAATAGATTTATGGAGAAGGATTTAAACTTGGCAGTATTGATCGATGGGGACAACATTCCATCAAGATATGTCAAGGAAATGTTGGAGGAAATCGCAAAATATGGTAACCCCAGCATCAAAAGGATTTATGGTGATTGGACAAAACCCAGTCTCGTAAAATGGAAGGATGTACTCCTTAAAAATGCCATTACCCCAATTCAACAATACGGTTATACCACGGGCAAGAACGCTACCGACAGTGCCATGATCATAGATGCCATGGATATTCTTTACTCGGGCAAGGTAAACGGATTCTCTTTGGTTTCCAGTGACAGTGATTTTACCCGATTGGCCATTCGATTACGGGAGGCCGGAATGACAGTGTTTGGAATTGGTGAACGAAAGACCCCAGACCCTTTTATTGTTTCTTGTGATAAGTTCATTTATCTTGAAATACTTCACAAAACCGGTACGGAGGAATCACCGCTAACCAAAAAGGGCAAAACCAATCCCGTTGATAAAATCACCTCGAAGGTCATCCAATTAATTCTTTCCACCATTGCAGATTTGGAGGACGAAGAAGGTTGGGCCTTTTTAGGAGAGGTCGGGGCTTTACTTCAAAAAAAACAGCCCAATTTCGATGCTCGGAACTTTGGTTTTCGAAAACTTACCCCACTGGTTAAGTCCATCAGCCAAATTGAAACCGAATCCAGAAAAAACCCAAAGGGCAATGGAAACCTAATTTACGTTAGGTCAATGACTTAAAATTAAGTTTATGCGATCACTTACCATATCCAAGCAGATTACCAATAGGGAAAACCCTGCTCTTTCAAAATATCTGACCGATATAAGTCGAATCCCCATGATCTCGGCGGAGGAAGAGGTGGAACTGGCCATTCGGATTAGAAATGGCGATGCGGAGGCATTGGAAAAATTGATCGTTTCCAATTTAAGGTTTGTGGTGTCCGTTGCCAAACAATATCAATCCAGGGGCCTAAACTTACATGACCTGATCAATGAAGGTAATCTTGGTCTGGTCAAGGCGGCATCGAAATTTGACGAGACCCGAGGCTTCAAATTTATCTCTTATGCGGTATGGTGGATTCGTCAGGGCATCATTCAGGCAGTTTCCGAGAAATCGAGAATTGTACGCTTGCCATTGAACAAGATCAATGTGATCAATAAAATAAATGATGTCACCTCAAAATTTGAGCAATCCCATCAAAGACCTCCTACTGCCGATGAAATTTCGGAACTAATTGATTTTTCCATTGCTGAAATTCAACTTTGCCTGGAGCATTCTTCTTGGCCCATTTCCATGGATAAGTCCTTACGACCTGAAGAGGATGGCTTTAGTTTACATGATCTTATTGCGTCTGATAGTTTTAATAGTCCCGAGCATAACTTATCACATTCATCTTTACAGATAGAAATTGAAAGTGTTTTGGGTTTGCTGTCCCATAGGGAGGCTTATGTTATTAAAATGGTTTTTGGCATTGGCGGTGAAAGTCCTTTAGGAATGCAACAGATTGCCTATGATTTGGATATTACCCAGGAACGGGTAAGACAGATAAAAATGAAGGCCTTGACCAGATTAAGAAATTCTTCAAAGACCAATCTTTTAAAAGAGTACATGGATTAATTTCCGATAGTCTGCTTTTCCTATTTTTAAAATGCTCTTATCAAATTATCTGCCAATTGTTGGGTTATTAATAAGCATTTGGTATAGTATTGCCATCCTGCAATTTTATCAAACAAAGTCATTCGGAAGTATAGTAAAAATTGTTTTGATTATTACCCTCATCAATATCATATCCCAAGGAATTATGTATTCAACATTCCAAATCTTTAGAACATTGCCTAATTGATTCTTTATTAAAGTTGGGTTAGGGTACGGTATAACTTGTATCAAAGGAAAAAATATATTGCTGAACTTAGAATTAGATCGTTTAATTGAACTTTACATCTAATTTTTCGATACACTATTTAAGCGCCCCGATCTCTTTACAATCCTTTTTAATTTTTCACCTTTCCAACATCAATTCAACTCTGGCAAAACTTTCCGGTCCAGCTCCACAAACATTACATTCATAGGTTTCCGGCAAATCTTCAAACTTTGTGTTGGGTTCTATATTTGATATAGAATCACCAATGGCATCATCATAAACTGTGAAACATTTTTGGCATTGGTGCACCTGGTTTTTCACCTGTTCACACTTCGTGATCTTGATGGTCTCCTCTTCCTTTTCCTTTCCTAGTTCATGAAAATAGTGCTTGCTCAATTCAATCAAAAGGTCGGGTAACTCCTTTTGATCTACTTCTTGTGCAAAAGTCTTGATTCGCCTGGTATTTGGGTCAAAATTTTTAAAGTACCGAATATTATAGGTGGGTCTTGAATTTGGATTGAACTCCTCAACCTTTCTGGAAATCGGGTTCTTTTCAATAACAATGGAGGACATATGCGTTTGTTTGCCCACTTCGTTACTGATCCCAAAAGTAAGGCCGTAGGTGCTAATATCGTTTTGGTCAAAACACTGCACCAAATATCTTTTCAAATGGAGTGCTGGACTATCATCTACAGGTAGGTGCCAATTCATCTCCAATTGAGAATGTCGAACATTGATACCCCTTTCTCCCAAAAATAGTTCCAAGGCCGTTCTACTATCCTTTGGAATGCCCTTAACAATAAATGATTTCCACGGGGTAATACATATTTTTCCAATACTTTGATCCAAGCAAAAACTACAGAACTCCTTCAAAAATTTGAGATTGTACCTGTTGTTTCTCCAATAAAGTCCCAACCAAAATTGATCTATTCCCATTCGGTTCAATCCCTCGTAATACGGAAAGGTTTGATAGGGTATCACCAATTCCTTATCCATGGCCTTATTATTGGTAGTGCCCAAGGTTTCATTTAGGGCGGTGAACAATTCCTCCACATTTTGAATCTCCCCATGAATCTTTTCAATCTCAAGAGATATATCTGCAATGTCCCAACTATACACCAGAACAGGGTAATAGGCACTCGTCTTCCAGTGCGGCAATAAAATGTTCAAATACCAATAATCCTCATGCTCAGACGCAATAAAATTCAAGTTGCCCCCAAAAATGGGAACTAATCGCTGCTTTGGGTCCGTGATGTTTATTTTCAACTTGGGCAAAAAGTCGAACATCTCCAATAGATACAAATAGGTGGAACCTTTTAACCAATCCGTGGAATCAAATATATCGGCACTCACATAGGAACACACAATATTTTGGTAAGATCTATCTGCAATGATATCCGTTGAGCTGTTCAGTATTTTATCAAACTGCTCTGGTCTTGAATTGTCTGTTGGACATAAAATATCCTGCCTAGACCCAAAATAGACCTCCGATAATCCATTGGACTCTAAAAGTGTGATACTTTCCATGAGTTCTCCTGGTGATGTTACCCCGCCCTTTACAAAAATTCTGTGCAAATCGTCGTTCATAATCCTCACATTAAACTGTAGCTGTTTTTAATTGTGCATCCAAAATGGCCTTCACTTCTGGCTTGCAGCTTCCGCACCCTAAACCTGCCCCTGTTTGTGCACACAAATCCTTAAATTCGGAACAGCCACCGGATATGGCATCCTTTAAGTTTCCATCTCCCACTTGACTACAGGTGCAGACCATTTGTCCTTTTAGGGGTGCTCTATTTGAGGCTCCGCGCAACAATTCATTCCGTTTTTCAGAGAGTTCAACACCTTCTTCAATCAGACGTTTGAATTCCGCAAATTCATTTTTATCCCCCATCAGAATGGCTCCTTTCAACGTATCGTCTTTTACAATACATTTTTTGTAGAACCTTTGACTCACATCCATTAAAATAATTTCCTCGTAGGAAGCATCATTTTTAGGGGCATTGACCATTCCTATACTGCATAAGTCCAAATTCTCGAATTTTAGAATATTCATAAGAACGGAGCCTGAATAGGTACTTCCCAAATCCCCTAGAATATAATTGGCTGCGATATCGGCCTGTTGTTCTGCAGCAGATGTAATCCCAAAAAGTGAGTTTTGAAAATCTGCAATTTCCCCCAACGCAAAAATGGATTCGTCACTCGTCTTTAAATAGGGGTCTACCACTACCCCTCGTTTGGTTTTTAAACCAGCTTCAATGGCCAGGTTTATATTGGGTCTAGTACCAATCGCATATACAATGGCATTGCAATTGAGTGTTCTACCGGTTTTTAGGTTCACCAATAAGGTACGGGGTGATTCTTTATCTTCAAAAACAGTACTGACTTCATTATCAAAGAACAACTGAATCCCTCTTTCCGTAACATCTTCAGCCAATAATCTGCTTGCAATGGGGTCCAATTGACGTTCCATGAGTCGAGGTGCACGTTGGATGATACTGATGTTGACATCTATCTTTTTCAATGCCGCAGCCAATTCCAATCCCAATAACCCACCCCCTATAATCACCACATGTTGTTCATTTGCGGGAAGATTGGTTTGAGCCAAATAAGTCTTCAGTCGGTCTGCATCCCCACGTTCCCGCATCGTAAATCTACCCGGGCGGTCCATCCGAACATCATTGGGCACAAAAGCACGGCTGCCAGTGGCCAAAATCAGCAAATCATAATCGTGTATAGTTCCATGATCATCCGTTACCTGCTTTGCTTCCCTGTTTATAGATTGTATCCCATTATTGGCAATAAGCTCCACTTTCAATTTTTCCAATTCTCCCTTCTTTAATTTTTGAAGGGCTTCCCACCCAAGGTCATCATTGACATATTCGGGCAACAATACCCTATTGTAAAATGGATGTTCCTCCTTGGAGAATATTTTTATTTCATCTGCCCTGTTCTTATCACGATAGGATTGTACAAAGCGGTATGCCGCTGCTCCGGCTCCCACCACGACAATTTTTTGAAATGGTTTTCTGTATTTTTCAACTTGAACGGCACAGTATTTAAAATCTGGCTCTTTGGAAACAGGGTCAACGATATTATTGGTCAAGTTGTTGGCCCGACTAAAGTCATTATCGAGAATTTTTCCCCAGTGCATGGGTAAAAACACTACTCCTTCCCTAATATCATAATTGATTTTCAGCTTGACCCTTACACTTCCGCGCCGACTTTTAACCGTCACCACATCCCCTTCCTTAAAGCCCCTGATATAAGCATCGATTTGATTCATTTCCAAATAGGGAGCAGGAATATGGGTAAGAAGTCGCTTCACCTTTCCCGTTTTTGTCCGGGTATGCCATTGATCTCGCACCCTACCCGTATTTAATATTAATGGAAATTCCGGACTGGTGGTTTCCGATTTGTTGTATAAATTTCTCGGTGCATTAAAATGTGCCTTACCGTCCGAGGTAAAATAGTTTTGGTCTTGGAACAATCTTGGAGTACCGGGGTGGTCAGGAGTAGGAACGGGCCATTGAAAGCTGCCTTCGTTCTTCAATCTTTCATAGGAAAGCCCAGAAATATCGATGGTGGTGCCCTTGGTCATTAAACAATACTCATCGTAAACCTCCGAAGCTTTGGTATAATCAAAACCATGAAAACCCATTTCTTGGGCAAAGCGCCATAAAATTTCCACATCGGGCATGGCCTCTCCTGGCGGGTCGATAACTTTGGCCAAATAACTGATCCTTCGTTCCGAATTGGTCATGGTGCCCTCTTTCTCCAACCAACCTGCGGCAGGGAGCAATAAATCTGCATATTTTGTGGTCTCCGAATTATGGGAAATATCTTGAACGATGACAAAATTTGCTTTTTCAAGTGCCTTTTCAATTTTCTTGGCATTGGGCATGCTCACAATGGGATTGGTGCATACTATCCAAACGGCTTTCATTTTGCCCGATTCCAGTGCATCGAACATTTCGGTGGCCGTGTACCCGGGTTCTCCATGAATCTCGGTGCCTCCCCAAAATTCCTGAACTTCCTTTCGATGTCTGGGATTGCCCAAATCGCGATGGGCCGCTAACAAACTGGCCATTCCCCCTACTTCCCTTCCACCCATGGCATTGGGCTGGCCTGTGAGTGAAAAAGGCCCTGACCCGGGCTTCCCAATTTGACCTGTAAGCAAGGAAAGGTTGAATAATGAAACATTTTTATCAACCCCAATAACGCTTTGGTTGAGCCCCATGGTCCACATACTGATGAACCCTTTGGCATCTGAAATCATTTTGGCGGCCATTCGAATGTCATCGGCCGAAATTCCACACTTTTCAGCAGCTTGACGAATGGTAAGTTCATAAGCGGTTTGCCTGACGGCATCAAAATTGGAGGTGTGTTTTTGTATGAAGGATTTGTCAATTTTCTTTTTTTCAATAAGCCATCTGGCCATCGCATTAAAAAGTATCACATCGGTTCCCGGCAATATTTGTAAGTGTAGATCTGCCAAGGCACAGGTTTGGGTTTTTCGGGGGTCAACCACAATGATTTTTACGTTCGGATTTTCCTCCTTGTGCTTTTCTATTCTTCTAAATAAAATGGGATGGCACCATGCTGGGTTGGCCCCTGCAATCAAAAAACAATCTGCCAGCTCGATATCGGCATAGGAAATAGGAACGGCATCATTGCCAACGGTTTTCTTGTATCCCACTACAGCAGAACTCATGCACAATCGGGAGTTGGTATCTATGTTATTGGTACCCAAAAAACCTTTGGTCAATTTATTGGCCAGGTAATATTCCTCGGTAAGGCATTGTCCAGAAACGTAAAACCCAACACTATTTGGGCCATGTTTATCTATGATACTTTTAAAAACCGCAGCTGCTCTTTTAAAGGCCATATCCCAAGTAACGCGCTGCATGGGATGGTTTCTACTCCATCGCATTTCTGGATAAAGGATCCTATCGGAAGTGTCCTGAGCCACATAGTTCAAGGTTTTTCCCTTGGTACACAGCATGCCCTTATTAACAGGATAGGATTCATTTCCCGTTACAGAAAGAACACCTTTGGCATCTTTTTTTACGGTAATACCACAACCTACACCACAATAGGAACAAATAGTATCGAATGTATCCTTCTTTTGCATGAAAGGAGATTTTTAAATTCCTGAATTTCCAATAGTTAAAATTATGGAAATACGTATAAATACGTAGTGATAATTTAGCAAAAGTGAGGCTAAAAAATGAAGTTTTGATAATAATAACTGGCGATTGCCGAAGAAATGCCTAAACCAAGTTGTACTGTTGCGCTTTTTTGGACAGGTCAATGAGGTTCTTGACCTCCATTTTTTTCATCAGATTAAAACGATGGGTATCGATGGTACGCTTGCTATTGTTTAGTTTTTCGGAGATTTCCTTGCTGGTGTAACCTGCCAAAACCAGTTCCAACACCTGAAGTTCGCGATTGGTAAGATCAAATGGGTTTTCTTTGGCTTTGGATTCAGTAGTGTTTTCGGAAGATGGGGTAGATTTAAATAGGTTGTTCACCAGAACATCAGAAATATCACCACTAAAATATTTGCCTCCTTCGTGCACTACATGAATGGCCTTTACAAACTCTGCCTTTCCAGTATCCTTCAATAAATAACCGCTGGCCCCTGCCTGTACCGATTTAAGGATGTACTCTTCCGAGTCGTGCATGGAAAGAATAATGCACTTGGTCTTAAGACCCCCCTTGGCATTTAATCGCTCCACTGTTTCAATCCCTCCCAATTCGGGCATACGGATATCAATAATTAAAATATCGGGAGATTTATCCCCTATCATATCAATGGCCTCCAGGCCATTGGCCACTTCACCGATTACATCGAGGTCTGGTTCTTCTTCCAACAATGCCCGAATACCATCCCTTACCAAGGAATGATCATCCGCTAAAACTATGGTAATGGCATCTTTTAATTGCGAATCTTCCATATCACAAAAATAGTCGAATTATTGAATTCCGTGGGTTTAAAAAAAGGGCCGCCCCATTTAAAATGGAACAGCCCTTAAACACTAACTAACTCTGTATTTTTAATCGACTTTAGCCGTACTGAACAATTTTGGTTTTATAATAAGCATGGCCCATGCCCAATTTTGGGTACTTGCAGCAATATCTTCAGCAACTCCTTTAAGCTCGTACATTCCATCTGCGGCAAACATATGGGAATAACCTATTTTTAAAGCATATCCTTTAAATCCCTGGGTGAACACCAAATCGACTTCGGTGCCCAAAGCGTTTTCGCCACTTGGCAAGTCTTGTTCTCCTCTAAAGTTCAATACCTTGGCCAATAGGCTGGATTTTTCTCCCAATTTGAAATTGGCACTGGCATGGATATCGAACAATCCGATGGAATTGGCATGGTTGCCCACGTAGAAATAATCCATGAAGCCATTAAACTTGTGGTTGGTTCCATACAGTGGAAAAAATGCTCCGGTCTCCCCTGGGGTTTGTCCATCGTTTCCACTAATGATTTCAATTCCTGCCCCCAACCCTATGGCGCTCGACGCTTTGTAGGTAGCATCCAACCCCAGCAAATAAGCGCCTTTTACATCCAACTCACCTTGACGCTCGCCTGTTTGAAGAAATGCATTGGCGGCTAGTCCGAAACCACCTTTGTTGAAAGTAAGATGGGTTCCGAAAGTTTGTAGATGGCTTAACCCGTCGGCATTATCTTGATCATCAAAGTTTTGAAACCCGTTGTTCATCAATACCAAACTAGCGCCAAAACTTTCCCATTTCTGCTTCAGATAAAGCATTTGCATGGTTTTGTAGCTAAAAAAACCCGTGGTGTTGTAGGCATTCCCCACCGATTGATATCCCGTAGGATTATCAAAATCTTGATTGTAGGCAAAAGCAAAATCCAAGATAAAGTCATCCTTTGCATATTTGATCAGGGCGGCATCGTGGTTTCTACCTTGTTGTGCCCAATCGAGGCCGCCAAGAATTCGCTCATCATCATAGGAAAGTATTTGTCTACCCAATTTGGTGGACCAACCCGAACCTAGATTCAGTTCTGCCCAAGCTTCAAAAACGGCAAAAGAATCGTTTTGATCGTCTGGTAAAATCTGGCGGTTCTCCCCCCAAACCAGCACATCTTGAATGCTTAAATAAAACTTGTATTTTTCAGTTTGATAGGCTGCATTCAAACGAGCTCTTGTCGTGATTGCAAAACCAGGGTCTGCAGCATCGGGAATAAGGCTTCCGAATCCGTTTCTGTATTCTGTTCTTGGTCTGAATTGACCATCCAAAGTAAATTGGGCTTCCGCTCCAAAAAGGCATAGCAATAGCATGCCAACAGTTAATATTAGCTTTTTCATTTTTGAGATTTGTTAAAGGTTATTCAGTCAGTTGGGAGACATCAATGCTCCAAAAAGTCAATAAGGTGTTTTCTGTATGTGTAGTAATCTTCGTGTTCCAATACCGATTTTCGGGTTCGGGGTCGTTCAAAATCAATGGAAAGTACATCTCCTATTTTGGCTCGGGGCCCGCTCGTCATCATCACAACACGGTCTGCCAAAAAAATAGCTTCGTCCACATCATGGGTAATCATAACCGCAGTGATTTTTTCCTTGTTCCAGATTTCAATCAATATATCCTGAAGTTCTCCTCGTGTAAGGGAGTCCAACATTCCAAAAGGTTCGTCCAACAACAACACTTTGGGCTTTATGGCAAAAGCGCGAGCTATACCCACCCTTTGTTGCATTCCTTGGGAAAGTTCATTGGCTTTTTTATGAAATGAGCCTTCCAAGCCCACTTTATCCAAATAGTACATGGCAATATCTTTTTTTTGCGACTTGCTGGCATGAGGAAACACTTGGTTCACTCCCAACATAACATTTTGCAAAGCCGTCATCCAAGGCATTAAGCTTGGGGCTTGAAAAATCACCCCACGGTCTGGTCCTGGTCCTTTGATTGGGTTTCCCAATACAGAAATCCTTCCTCCAGAAATGGGGTTTAAACCGGCTATCATGGAAAGCATGGTGGTTTTTCCACACCCTGAATGACCAATGATGGTCACAAATTCTTCTTTTAATATTTGAAGGTTTAAATGCTCCAACACCACATAGTCACCTTTGGGAGTTGGATACACTTTTTTCAAGTCGTTCAAGTCCAACATGATATTGTCTGAAGGGTAAACCACTCCATTTTCGTGCCCTTGGGCCTTTTTTGATACTTTTACTACCATTTGCTTAGGTTTTAAAGGTTAGGCAACAAAACTTTTAGGTGTCAACTCTGGTAATTCGTATACTTTCTTGGAAGCTGATTTTCGTTCTTCCCCTATGCCCATCAAATATTCAATGATGGCGTTTCTGGTCTTTTTGTACTCCACATTATCGTTGAGTTCGGTCTTATCCCTAGGTCGATCAAGACCGATAGCAAATTCGGGGCCCAAGGTCGCATTTGGCCCTGGCCGAAGTGGGATAATGCGGTCAGCCATGTAGATTCCCTCATCCACATCATTCGTAATCAACAAAGCGGTACGTTTGTCCTTGCTCCAAATCTTGAGAATTTCATCTTGCAGATTACCACGGGTCAAAGCATCCAATGCGCCCAGTGGTTCATCCATGATGATCATTTCAGGGTTCATTGCCAAAGCTCTGGCAACGGATACGCGTTGACGCATTCCCCCAGACAATTCCTTTGGTCTTTTATTGATGGCTGGTGATAAATTTACCATGGCAACATATTCTTCGACCCTTACATTTATTTCCTTTTTGCTAGCTTTTGGAAATGCTTCTTTCACGGCCATTTGTACATTCTGTCCAACGGTCAACCATGGCAACAAGGAATAATTTTGAAATATCACACCTCTTTCATGGCTCGTGTCCACAACAGGCTCGCCTTTAAAAAGCACTTCGCCACTGGTCGGCTTTAAAAGCCCGTTGATCAAGTTCACCAAAGTGGTCTTCCCACTTCCCGTAAAACCTACAATCGCCACAAACTCTCCTTCCTCAATGGACAAGTTGATGTTGGACAACACCTCGGTGGCGTTGGCGCCACGACCATAGGTCATACTTACATTTTTAAGTTCCAGATATGCCATAGCTATTTATTTAAGCGGTTGCGTTTTTATTAAAGGATACCATACTTTGAACGGTCAACATGATTCGGTCCAACAAGAATCCAATGATACCGATGACGAACATGGCCACTATGATCTTTGAATTAGAGTCGATGGCGCCATTTTGAAATTCTTCCCAAACGAAAGACCCCAATCCTGGACTTTGTGCCAATAGCTCAATGGCAATCAATACCATCCATGCAACGGAAAGTGTAATGCGCAATCCCGTAAAAATTAATGGCAATGATGATGGCAAAATCACTTTGAACACTTTTTGGATTGGCCCCAATTTGAGCACCTTCGCTACGTTGATGTAGTCCTTGTCCACTGTGGCAACCCCCATAGCGGTATTGACCAAGGTGGCCCACATGGAGCATAATCCCACACTGATAAAAGAGATAATAAAAGCGCTATCGGAATCTGAATTCTTGGTCATCGTTTTTACGATCATAAAGACCAACAGCAGCCAAACCACTGGTGAAACGGGCTTAAAAATCTGAATCAACCAATTGAAAGAGCTACGCAAGGTGGTACTCAACCCAATAATAACTCCCACGGGAACGGCGATGATCAGCGCCAAAAGAAATCCGGCAAAAACTGTCTTTAAACTGGTAAATATTTGATCTACAAATGACGGTCTTCCGGTATAGGTTATGGGTGCTTTCCCCTCCGCTTCTCGTTTTACATTTAATGTGGCTGTTTTGGCTTTAAATTCAGCTTTGTCCGCGCTAATGGCCTTATGGTCTGCAATCAGCGTATTGAACGAAGTCCATACCTGAGCGGGTGATGGCAGGGTATTTGGCTGACAACTTATCGCCCCAGAAGCGATGCATTCAGCCATTTGGTCGGCGGCCTCTTGACCTTGGTCCGTGAGTGCTTTTTGAATTTTATAATCCGCCTCAATATTGTAAAGTGCCTTTGCGCCAACATGCCACAAACCGATGAACAATACAATCGAAGCCAATGGTATCAACACTTTTCTCACCAAATTCTTTCCATTCCATTTGGGCATGGCAGGCATCAATTTGATTACAAAACCCTTTACCACGGTGCCAAAATTCTCTTTTTCATCCTGAACTACTGTAACGCTATGCTTCATGGTTATTAAGATTTATAGGGATGAATCATCCTCTTTGTTTCCAATTTTAAAACTGTTGATATACCCAATGGGGTCTTTGGCGTCATAGGTCTTGCCATCGATAAAATCGGTTGTTACTGGCTTGTATCCATCCGTTGAAGGAATATCCCCTGATGAAAGATGGCCTTCAGTCACCAATGCGTCAGCAGCTTTTTTCCAGATATCGGGACGGTAAATATCCTTGATGGTCTCCTCGTACCACGCTGCTGGTTTTGAATCAGGAATCTGTCCCCATCTTCTCATTTGGGTCAAGAACCAAATGCCATCAGAATAGAAAGGATAGGTTGCATGGTATTTAAAGAATACATTGAAGTCGGGCATGGCGCGCTTATCCCCTTTTTCAAATTCAAAGGTTCCTGTCATGGAATTCGCCAACACCACTTCATCGGCACCCACATATTGTGGCATGGACAAGATTTTCACCGCTTCTGCCCTATTGCCAGGCTCATCCAACCATTTTCCCGCTCTGATCAATGCTTTGGTCACTGCAATGGCCGTGTTTGGATTTTCTTCCACGAACTTTTTGGTCATTACAAACACTTTTTCCGGATTGTTTTTCCAGATATCATAATTGGTGGTAACCGGAACACCTATACCTTTAAAAACAGCTTGCTGGTTCCAAGGTTCGCCCACACAGTACCCATAAATGGTCCCTGCTTCCAGAGTTGCGGGCATTTGTGGTGGAGGGGTCACAGAAAGCAACACTTCCGCATCAATCTGGCCCTGAACATTATCGGCCGTATACAATCCTGGATGGATACCCGCGGCAGCCAACCAATACCGAATCTCATAGTTATGGGTTGATACAGGAAATACCATTCCCATTTTAAAGGGCTTTCCGCTATTTTTATATTCCGTGATTACAGGTTTTAAGGCATCCGCTTTAATGGGATGTACTGGTTTTCCATCATCCCCAGTCGGGACATTTGGTTTCATTTTTGACCAAACATCATTGGAAACCGTTATCCCATTTCCGTTCAAATCCATGGAAAAAGGAGTTACCAATTCTGCCTGACGACCAAATCCTGCTCCCGCAGCTATCGGTTGACCTGCCAACATATGGGAACCATCCAATTGTCCGTCTATTACTCGGTCCAACACATTCTTCCAGTTGGATTGTGCTTCCACGGAAACAAAAAGTCCCTCATCTTCAAAAAATCCTTTTTCCTTGGCAATGGCCAAAGGTGCCATATCCGTCAATTTTATAAAACCAAAGGTCAATTGTGGTTTTTCAATTTCCAATGCAGGGGCAGTATCAATCGCCTGGGCAATATCCCCCTCTTTTTTTTCTTTCTTTCCTCCACAGGCCACCAAGGCTACCATCAATAGAAGGCTAGAGAATTTTGTGATGTTTGTTTTCATAAAGCGGTACTTTTATAATGGTTATCATAAATTACAGAGTAAAACTACGTATCATTTTCTAATTATCTAAGTATTATTACGTATTTATACTGAATTTCAATGAGATTTATGAAATTGGATTTTTGAAAAGGGTCAAATTGAGGAATGCTAAAAATTTCCAGACTCGGATCTCGATATCCATGATCGGGATTTAAAATCAAAGGGTGGACTGCAGTACTCGTTGTATCTCATCTTCATAAAAGAAGTTATGATCGGCCACCACTTCACCTATAACAATGATACCGGGCTTGGTACAATCCAATTCCTTATATATGTGTGTTGCATCCGATAAGGTTCCCACTAGGCAACTTTCTGAGGTCAAAGTGCCATTTTGAATTACAGCAAAGGGCGTGCTACCCCTTCTATATTTCATGGCGGAATCTGCTATTTCCTTTAGTTTACGCACACCCATCAATATGACCAAGGTTGCGGATGACTGGGCCGCCAACTCAAAATCTTTAGAAAACCCATGCTCTTTAGTAGTGGCTGTAAGCACCCAAAAACTACTACTGACCCCTCTTTTGGTTACGGGAATACCTTGACTTGCCGGAACAGCAATCGCACTGGTAATTCCGGGCACTACCTCCACAGGCAGCCCAAAGGATTGGGCATATTCAATTTCTTCGGAAGCCCGGCCGAATACAAACGGGTCTCCTCCTTTTAATCGAACAGCATGCCCATAAGTAAATGCACTTTCTACTAGTAAGGTATTGATTTCTTCCTGCGTATAGCTATGCTTAGCACATCTTTTACCTACGTATATTTTAGGAATATGTTGTGGAATTTCACATAGCAATGCTTCATCGACCAAAGCATCGTATAAAACTACATCTGCGGATTTCAAAACTCGTAAACCCCTTACTGCTATTAGGTCCGAACTACCAGGCCCAGCACCTACCAAACTTACTCTCGCTTTCATAGTAATACCTTATTATTAAGATTAATGCTTGTACATTTTATCAATTTGACAACAAGAATACGTAATTATTTGTAAAAAATCAGTATTTATTTAAGTAATTATACTTAGTTTTGAATCGTATTTCAAATCTTTGGCATATGAAAACAGTTATTGTAGTAGGAAATGGAATGGTTGGCTATAAGTTCTGTGAGAAGTTCAGGGCACATTCAGCTAGCGACGCATTCAAAGTTGTGGTCTTTGGCGAAGAACCAAGACCCGCTTATGACAGGGTTCACTTAAGTGAGTATTTCGGAAATCAAGACGCTAAAGCATTGGAACTAGCCCCCGCTTCTTGGTATAGTGGCAACAATATAGATCTTATCACCAATGAAAGGGTCACGGACATTCTCAACGAAACCCAAGAAGTTCGTACCATTTCGGGGAAAACCTATTCCTACGATCATTTGGTACTGGCTACCGGTTCCGTTCCCTTTGTTCCCCCAATAAAAGGCGTTGAAAAGGAAGGAGTGTTTGTGTACCGCACCATTGAAGATCTTGAAGACATGTTGTCCTATGCCGCACAAATAAAGGCCATTAAGTCCGATGGTCGTGCAGCAATACTGGGCGGGGGTTTATTGGGACTAGAAGCTGGCAAAGCTGTTTTGGATATGGGTTTGGAACCTCACGTGGTGGAGTTTGCCCCGAAATTGATGCCCAGACAACTGGATACGCGCAGCAGTAATGTGCTCCAATTGAAATTGGAATCCATGGGTATCCAAATTCATTTGGGCAAGGCTACCAACCAAATTATTGGGGAAAGCGTCATAGAAGGCATGGATTTTGGCGAAGATGACCAATTGGATGTGGATATGCTGATTATTTCAGCCGGTATTCGCCCAAGGGACGAGCTTGGAAAAACCTGCGGATTGGACATGGGCACTCGAGGCGGAATCGTGGTGAACAACAAAATGGAAACCTCCATTTCAAATATTTATGCCATTGGAGAGGTTGCCCTTTACAATCAAATGATCTATGGCCTTGTGGCCCCTGGTTACGATATGGCCAATGTGGCAGCAAATCAAATCTTAGGAAATACCGAGGTTTTGATGCCGGATGACATTGACATGTCGACCAAATTGAAATTAATGGGCGTTGATGTGGCCAGTTTTGGCACTCCTTATATGCCGGCCGAAAAAGGATTGTCGATTATATATGAAAACAAAACCAAGCATTTGTACAAGCGTATCAATGTGAGCCACGATGGTAAAACCTTGTTGGGCGGAATTTTGATAGGTGATGCCAATGATTACAACATTTTGCACCAGATGTACCTCAACAACATGAGTCTTCCTGAAAATGCAGAAGAATTGATCGTGGGTGCTCGTGGCGATGGTGGTTCTGCTTTTGGCAGTGCCATGGACCTACCGGATACCGCTCAAATCTGTTCCTGTGAAAGCATTTCCAAAGGAAACATCTGTAGCTCGATAAAAGAGGGTACCTGTAATTCCTTAAAAGACGTTATTGGATTGACGAAGGCCACAACGGGATGCGGGGGCTGTAAACCCATGGTGGTGGATTTGGTCAACGAGACCTTAAAATCCATGGGGAAAGAGGTAAAAGATGTCATCTGCGAGCATTTTGAATACACGCGTCAGGAATTATACGGCATTGTAAAAGTGAAAAACATTCAAACTTTTGATGAGGCTTTGGACAAATGCGGCAAAGGTGATGGTTGTGAGGTGTGCAAGCCTGCTTTGGCCTCCATTTTTGCAACCATTTACAACGATACGGCCAACAAGGAAGATGTAATCCAAGATTCAAATGACCGATTCTTGGCCAATATCCAACGCAATGGTTCCTATTCGGTTGTTCCTAGAATCCCTGGGGGAGAAATAACTCCCGAAAAACTGATTGTGATCGGTGAAGTGGCCAAAGAGTACAATTTGTACACCAAAATTACTGGCGGACAGCGTATCGACTTATTTGGTGCAGCACTCAATGATCTTCCTGCGATTTGGAAAAAACTGATTGATGCCGGTTTTGAAAGTGGGCATGCCTATGGCAAATCACTACGAACCGTAAAAAGCTGCGTAGGTTCCACATGGTGTCGCTATGGAATGGACGAAAGTGTAAGTTTTGCGATTGAACTGGAAGACCGCTACAAAGGCTTACGATCTCCTCACAAACTCAAAGGTGGCGTTTCCGGTTGCATTCGGGAGTGTGCGGAAGCCCGTGGCAAAGACTTTGGAGTTATCGCTGTGGATGGTGGATGGAACCTCTATGTATGTGGAAACGGTGGTGCCACTCCAAAACACGCTCTGCTATTGGCGGAGCAAATTGACAACGAAACCGTAATCAAATATTTAGATCGATTTTTAATGTACTACATCCGTACGGCCGCACCGCTTATGCGCACCGCAGCATGGCTGGATAAGTTGGAAGGAGGCATAGAGCAACTGAAACGCATTGTGGTGGAGGATAGTCTGAACCTAGGAGAAGAATTGGAGCTGGACATGCAATCCTTGGTCGATAAATATGAATGCGAATGGAAACAGGCTGTGGAATCAGAAGAAATGAAAAAACGCTTCTCCCATTTTGTCAATACAGAAGACAGAGATGATAATATGGTATTTGTTCCCATGCGAGAGCAAAAAATGCCAGAACCTTGGACCAACTAAACACTGTAATTATGGAATCAATTTTATCTGAATATACCTCCGTAGACCCTACAACCGTTTCCGTTTGGTTCAAAGCCTGCAGCGTTGACGATATTCCAGAAAATGGTGGGGCCTGCATCAAATACAAGAACAAACAAATTGCAGTGTACCACTACAAACGCAAACAATCTTGGTACGCTTGCCAAAACCTTTGTCCACACAAAATGGAAATGGTTTTAAGCAGAGGAATGCTTGGAGATGCCGATGGCATTGCAAAAGTAGCCTGCCCAATGCACAAAAAAACGTTTTCACTGGAATCGGGGGAAAATTTGAATGGAGACCTGCCCGCAATAGCTGTTTATCCCATTAAAATTGAAGATGGCTTTGTGTATATTGGTTTTTCTGAATAGCTTTAGAAAAATCATTTCTAATGGGTACTCCCAGTAAACTTCAAGAGGCATTTCGTTTATTTGACGAGGCCAATTCCAAAGACCCCAATACAGAGGTTGAAAATGGCATGGAACAACCAAAAGAGTTGTTGTATGCCAAACGAATGACCCAACTATTGGATGAATTTGCTCCAGATGCCACAGAAGCATTGAAATTAACTGCACGTTGTCAGCATATTTGCCGTTGGGAAATTCCTCGGGAATCCTACGAAATGAACCGTGTGGGCTATCTTAAATGGCGTCAGGATTTAAAAAAGTTCCATGCGGAAAAGGCAAGTTCAATTTTAGAACAGGTAGGATACAATAAAGAAACAATAGATAGGGTGAAATTTTTATTGCTCAAAAAGCAGTTGAAAAAAGATGAGGATACCCAAACGTTGGAAGACGTAATCTGTCTGGTCTTCTTGAAATATTATTACGAACCCTTTTTGCACAAGCACGATGAAGCCAAGATGATTTCCATCCTTCAAAAAACTTGGAAAAAAATGTCGGCAAAAGGTCATGAGGCCGCCCTTAAATTATCGCTTTCAGCAGAGGGACTGGCCTTGGTAAAAAAGGCTTTATCCAACACATAAAAGAATATCAAAAAGGCAATGGATAGAAACAACCAACAACAGGCATTGGACGTATCCACATTTATAAGGATACGAAAATGGTACCTCCTAGCCCTTGCCGCCATTGCTGTGACCATTATTGTGGCCCAAATATTGATTCAACGGCACTTGGACGGACAATTGTACGATTCCAGGGTCATTAATGTGGCAGGAAGACAACGTGCCTACAGCCAAAAATTGGTTAAGGAAGCCTTGCTTCTTCAAAACGTTGCGCTTTCCGAAAATGAAAGGGAGGAATTGTTATCTAAACTAAATCAAACTTTATGGGTTTGGAAAGCATCCCATGATGGACTTCAAAATGGCAATGACAGCATCGGATTGCCCAAAGAAAATAATAAGACCATTTTAGCCCTTTTTGAAGAGGTATCCGTTCATCACAAAGCCATGGTGAATGCGGTGGAAAATTTACTTTCAAGCGAAGGATCGGCACAAACCGATTCCCAGGTTGAAATCTTACTGGCCAATGAATCCGATTTTTTGTCCAAAATGGATGAGATCGTAAACGAATACGACAGCATCAGCAAAGACCAACTTGAAAACTTAAAGTTTAAGGAATATGCGCTCTTGGCCTTTTCGCTTGGCATATTGTTATTGGAAGTACTCTTTATTTTCCGACCCCTTTCCATTCAGATTCGGGAAACCATACGGGATTTGGTCAAAAGCCAGATAAAATCGGAAAAGGATGCCATAGAAATCAAAAAAGTGGTTCAAGAGAAAGAAAAGTCGCTTCAGGAACTTCGGGAACTGAATTTTGTAATTGACAATGCTGCGCTTTTCGCGAGTACACGATCCGATGGTTCCGTTGTTTTTATGAGCAAAAAATTCTTGGCTTTGCTTGATCAGAAAGATTTGTCCACCAATGCACAACTTTCAGAAATATTGACTGAAGATACTGGACAACAGCAATACTTGCGTGAAATCTTGACCAAACCGCGACGGGATATTCGCTCGGAAGAAATTGAAATCAAAACAAAATCAGGAAAAAACCTATGGTTGGATATTTCCATCATCCCCATTCACCAGTCCAGTAAAAAGCATAATGTACTTTTGCTATGCTCCGATATTACCGAGCGAATTCAGAATCAAAAAAAGTTGGAGCAGCTCCGGGTTCAGAACTACGAGGAACGGATGCGACAAAAGCAGATTCAGGCCAGTTTGATTGTGGAAAGTCAGGAAGAAGAACGTAAACGTATCGCCAAGGATATCCACGATGGCATTGGACAGATGCTTACGGCATTGCGGTTCAATATTGAGTCCATCAACCTTACCAACAAGGAAAAAACCAAAGAGAAAATCGAATACCTCAAAAATCTTACGGCCGATTTAATCAAAGGAGTACGAACGGCTACGTTCAATTTAACCCCACCAGAATTGAGCGACCATGGCATATTTCCCGCCCTGCAAAAAATGACCTTGGAATTGAGCAAATTAACCGGGAAAAACATATTGTTCGAAAACAAGGCCGAGGAGCACATCCGTTTTGATTCTTTAGCGGAAACCAATATTTACCGAGTTACCCAAGAGGCTGTGAACAATGCCATTAAATATGCGAATGCCAGTTATATTTTGGTCACCATTAATTTTACCGATGACCTTTTAAGCGTGGTAATTGATGATGACGGGAAAGGTTTTGATCCCGCTATTTTAAAGCATCCTCCAAAGAACAATAGCGAGGGCGGCATGGGGGTATTTTTTATGAAAGAAAGAATCAGTTACATCAACGGAAGATTGTTTATAAGTTCTACACCGGGAGAAGGTACTCGGGTGACGATCAATTATCATTTAAAAGAGAGCAAGAAAAAGAATCTTAAAAGCATTGAAAATGAAAATTAGAATAAAAGGTGATTCCATACGGTACCGATTGACTAAAACGGAAGTGGAAACTTTCTGTGAAAAAGGTGTCTATTCGGAAACAACCCATTTCGGGACCAGTGAATTCAACTATGTGCTACAAGCTAAAGAAGGAATTAATGCCATGAAAGCCGATTTTGCCGACAATACAATCACTCTTTTTTTACCGAAAGATGCATGTTCCAGTTGGGCTACTTCGGACAAAGTCGGTTATCAAAACACAATGCCGATTGGCAATGGTAAAGTACTTTCCTTGTTGTTGGAAAAGGATTTTGCCTGTTTGGACAATACTATGGAAGACCAATCAGACAATTACCCAAACCCCAAAATGGGTGATGTCTGTTAATAGAAAAATGAATCGTTTTTTTGAACTTTGGTAAATGCAGGGATTTTCTATAAAAATAATGATCTCAAAACAGCCATAACGTTCTTTGGTCGCATCTTGGAAATGGCACGTAACTTTCGATGTTTATAATGTATTTATAGGGTACGTTCACTTTCTCTTTCGATGAGTTTGATTCAAAATCAATTCTCTCGTTTTCTTTTCTCACAGATAACTCAATTACTTTATTGTGAAAGTAATGATTTAAAAAAACGCATACTTATCAATTTTTAAGAACAACGAAGAAAAGAACAAAATCCTCAACTTACGATGTAAGTCAGAAGATTGCTGTTTAGCGTATTCATAGCGTTGTTGAAATGGTTTTTTTTCTTAAATCCATTGAAATTCATTTAATTATAAAGGTGGTGTTTTAAAATAGCCACGATTTTTCAAATCAAGGCAATGGAAAAAAGCAGCAAACTAAGTAATAATACAAGGCTAAAGCAGTGGCAATATGTATTGATATTGACGCTATTTACGTTTTCAGGAATACTTTTTTACAATTGTTCCCCAAAATATTCAAATATATCGCTACCTATAGAAACGTTGCAGGATTTCAATAGTAATGGCGATACATTGGCTACCGATAAATGGTGGGAAGAATTTCAAGATGAAAACTTAAACAGACTGATCGACAGTGCCATGCAATCCAATATGGAACTGGCAGCCACTTGGCAACAATTTTTAGCCTCAAGAGCATCGGTCAAATCTCAAGCCTCCAATAAATGGCCATCCATTGAAGCATCCGCTCAAACGGCAAGAACGCTGCCTGAACCCGACTTTGTTGGTGGTGAAAATACACAATTGGGTTTTTTGTCGAGCTACGAACTCGATTTGTGGGGGCGAATAGGGTCTGCTGTGAACGCAGAGAAGTTCAGGTCGGAAGCCAGCTACTTTGATTATGAAACTCTTTCCATATCCCTCTCAGCGGAAATTGCCTCGACATGGTATCAGTTGCAGGCTGCTAAAAGACAGCTGCAGATTACCAACAATCAGATAAGAACAAACGAAGCCATCATCAAACTTATTCGCTCACGATTTGTGGGTGGGCAAATTAGGGCCGTGGATATTTTACGCCAAGCCCAATTGTTGGAGAGTACGAAAGAACAAAAAATCATTTTTGAGACCAATATAGAACTTATTGAAAACCAATTGGCCGTTCTTGTGGGAAAGCAACCCCAAGAGGGCATTATTTTGGCGAAAAGTTCACTGCCTATGGTGCCAGAACTGCCTGCGGCAGGCTTGCCGCTGGACTTGATCAGGCGAAGACCCGATTTAAAACAATCATTTGCGCTTTTATTGACCGCCGATAGGGATATGGCATCCGCTGTTCAAAACAAATACCCGAGAATCACATTAAGTGGACGAGGACAGCTACGTTCCAACAACTTTGACAATCTTTTTGACAATTGGGCCTATTCCCTAGCCGGAAATATCTTGGCGCCCATTTTCTATGGCGGACAACTCAATGCTGAAGTTGACAGGACCACTGCAATTAAGGAGCAACGCCTTTTTGAATATGGACAGGCCACATTGGTTGCTTTTCGCGAAGTTGAAGATGCGCTGGTTCAAGATATGAAACAGACGGAACGACTTACAAACATTACCAGACAACTAGAATTGGCCGAAAAAAGCAACAAACAGTTAAGAGTCGAATTCCTCAATGGATTCAGTCCTTATTTAGATGTTTTACTGGGGCTGGATCAAGAACAACAACTGCGCAGGGATTTGGTATCGGCTCAATTACAGCACATACAAATCAGAATTGCCCTGTATCGTGCTTTGGCAGGTGGCTTCGATACCGGAAGAAGTATAGAAAATCAAAAAAGTAAACTAGACGAATTCTATGAGCAATAAAAAATTAATTTGGATCTGTTTGGCCATACTTGGAGGAGGATTATTGGTCACCCTACTCATTTTCTCCACCGAACCCGAGGCACAAAGTGAAGGAGCCAGCATCGAAACGGCCATTTTGGTCGATGTGATCGATGTGGAAAAAGGAACCTATGCCCCAACCATAGTAGCTACAGGGACCGTACAGCCAATTGAAGATGTAATTCTTAGTCCTTTGGTATCAGGTCAAATAATTCGTAGGGATCCTGCATTTAGCCCTGGGGGGTTCGTAAAAAAAGGAGAAGTTTTACTGCAAATAGATCCAGCGGACTACAAAAATACACTGGAGCTTCGAAAAAGTGAGCTATTGCAATCCGAAACCGCTTTGGCCACCGAAATGGGACGTCAAAAGATTGCCGAGCAAGATCTTCAACTCATCAATAACGATTCACTTTTTGGGGACGACCCACTTTCCGACAACGAAACACAGCTGGTGCTCCGTCAACCACAATTAAATGCGGTAAAAGCAAATATTGAGGCAACAAGAGCCTCTTTGAACCAAGCACAATTGAATCTAGAACGCACCACGATCAAAGCTCCCTTCGATGCCCACATCCTAAGTCAAAATGTAACTGTGGGAAGTCAAGTGGCCCAAGGTGATAACCTAGGAAGAATTGTAGGAACCGATAGTTATTGGGTGATGGCAACCGTGCCGATTTCCCGTTTACAATGGCTAAAATTTCCAGAATCCAATAAAGAGAAAGGATCCATAGTCCATATAGAAAATTCATCTGCCTGGCCAACTGGATCACTACGAGAAGGGTATTTAGACCGACAAATTGGAGCCTTGGACAATCAAACCAGATTGGCAAGGGTATTGGTTCGGGTGGACGACCCATTGGCAACGTCCGAAACATTAAAAGGAGCTCCCAAACTAATGATCGGGACATTTGTGGAAGTTAAAATTCAGGCAGATTCCATTCAAGATGTGGTACGGATTGATCGAGATTTGGTCAGGACCAACCAAACCGCATGGGTCATGAAAGAGAATCTATTGGAAATACGGGAATTGGACATCATACTTACCGACAACCAGTATGCTTACATACAATCGGGTGTTGCCGATGGAGAAAAAATAGTGACCACTAATTTGAGTACGGTCACTAATGGAATAGAACTACGGACGGGTTCCGTAGGAGATTCAGAAGATGAAAATGACTAAAAAATGTGATGATGGAGGAAAAGGATTCAGATAAAAAAGTGAGAAAAGAGGGTGCCATTGGTTACATGGCACGAAACTCCATTGCCACCAATTTGTTGATGCTGATTCTTCTGGGTGGCGGCATTTTTACCATGTACACCATCCAAAAAGAAGTTTTTCCAGAATTTCAGCTTGATTTTGTCGATGTATCCGTGGCCTACCCTGGAGCATCGCCTGCCGAGGTGGAACAAGGGGTGCTCCAACCCTTGGAAGAAGCGGTACGAAGCGTTCAGGGCATCAAAGAAATTGTGTCACAGGCCAATGAGGGTTCTGCTCAAGTTAATATTGAACTGATAGCAGGCTCAGAACGCATGAAGGTGTTTCAAGACATTGATCAGGCGATTAACCGAATCCGAACATTCCCCGATGACATTGAACGACCGGAAGTCAGCCTACGATCCCGACAGCAGGATGTACTGCAGATTGGACTTTACGGAAAAGCGGACATTTGGACGCTACGTATTCTTGCCGAACGATTACGGACCATTTTGTTGAGCAATCCTGCCATAACCCAAGTGGAACTTAACAATGTACCCGATTATGAGACCCGCATCGAGATAACCCGAAACAATCTTCAAAAATATAACCTGACCCTTGGGCAGGTAGCAGGAATTATCCGTCAAAGTAGCAACGACGTTCCTGCAGGAGCTGTGCAAACCCAGAGTGGCGAAATTTTGCTACGGATGAAGGAGCGCAAACAATGGGCAGACGAATTTGCAAACATCACCATTGTTTCAACACCTTCGGGAGCCAAGGTCAGCCTTGGCGATATAGCAACCATTACCGATGACTTTGTGGAAACAGGTTTTCATGGGCAATTCAACCAAGAGAACTATGTGGAGCTCCAAATATTTCGGATTGGTGATCAATCCCCAATGGATATCGAGGATGTGGCCATGGACATTTTAGAAGATTTTCAACTTCCGCCCGGGGTAAATTTCCGTACGGACAGCAATAGGGCATCCGATTATCGAGAACGACTGTCTTTGCTTACTGAAAATGGCGTTTTGGCCATCATCATCGTATTGTTGATTCTCACTTTATTCTTGGAATATCGACTTGCTTTTTGGGTCATGATGGGGATGACGGTTTCTTTTATTGGTGGTATAATTTTCTTGCCCCTTATCGGAATTAGCGTCAACATGATCTCCATGTTCGGATTCTTGGTAGTACTGGGTATTGTGGTGGACGATGCCATTGTGGTAGGAGAAAATGTGTACGAATACCGAAAAAAAGGGTTAAGTCCCATAAAAGCTGCCATTGCAGGAACCAAGGATGTTTCACTGCCCGTGGTGTTCAGTATAACGACCACCATTATTGCCTTTGTCCCTTTGCTTTTTATGCCGGGGGAAACTGGAAAATTTTGGCAACCCCTACCTGCAGTTGTGATTGTGATCTTAGCTGTATCATTGATGGAGGCGCTGTTTATTCTTCCATCTCACTTGGCCCATTTAAAAAAGGACCCAAGCAAAAACAAATGGGTACATAAATTGGAAACCTGGCAGAGTGCTTTTGCCAACAAGTTCAATGAATTTGTAGACAGACGGTACCGTCCTATATTGGACATATGTTTGAAACATCGATATATTACACTGTCCAGTGCCATTGCCCTGCTCTTGATTGTGAGTGGATATGGCTATAGTGGACATATGGGAATGATCATGATGCCCGAGGTGGCCGCTGATGAGATCGAAGCAGGCGTACGTCTGCCGGTCGGTACCACGCCCGACCAAGCTGCAAAGGTAGCACATGATATTTCTGATGCCACCCAACGAATGTTCGATGAACATAATCTGTACGAGGTCGCAGAAGGCATCAAAACCAACGTAAGGGGACAGAACTTTATTGATGTGGAGATTGTAATGTTACCGCCTGATCAAAGAGACATTACCGCCGGGGAAGTGATTGCCCTATGGCGTGACAATATCGGGGATATTGAAGGGGTTGACCAAATAACTTTTGAAGCAGAACGCGGTCCAGGCGGTGCTCGGCAGGCCATTAGTATAGATTTAAGTCATAACGATATTAATGTTTTGGAAAAGGCCAGTACGGCCTTTGTGGAACGTATGGAGGCATTCTCTAATACGCGTGATGTAACGGACAATTACAACAAAGGAAAATTACAGTATGATTTTAACCTCTTACCTCAAGGTAGAAACTTGGGCCTTACCTCCGACGAGGTGGGAAGACAGGTACGGAATGGATTTTTTGGTGCCTTGGCCATGAGACAACTAAGGGGAATGGATGAGATTGAGGTCCGAGTAAAATTGCCCATTGAGGAACGTAAGGACATTAGAAACCTTGAAAATTTCCTGGTTCGGACGCAGGATGGCATAGAAGTGCCCCTAATGGATGTTGTTGAAGTAACACAGCGAGAAGCTTTTACAAGCATTAACCGAAGGGATGGCCGTAGAGTCGTCAATGTAGGAATGGATGTGGAACCCGCAAACTCGGTAAACAGGGTCATTTCAAAGGTGCAAGAAGAGACATTACCGCAACTTAGAGCTGATTTTCCCGGAATAACCTGGACTTTTGAGGGGGGGCAGGCCGATATGCGAGAAAGCACCAGTACGCTTCGTGCTGGTTTTGCCATAGCCATGCTATTGATTTATGCCCTTTTGGCCATAGCCTTTGGTAGCTACGTACAACCTTTGATCGTGATGACGGCAATCCCTTTTGGAATCGTAGGAGCAGTGATCGGACATATTCTACTGGGATATGATCTCTCGTTGGTTAGTTTAATGGGAGTTATTGCACTTTCGGGAGTGGTGGTCAACGACTCTTTGATTATGATCGACTACGCCAATAAACGGCGATTAAAAGGGGATCCTATATACAAATCCATTCACGAAGCTGGATTAAGAAGGTTCCGTCCGATAATTTTGACCACCATGACCACCTTTGGCGGATTGGCACCAATCATTTTGGAAACCTCTAGTCAAGCTTTTTATTTAATTCCGATGGCTATTTCATTAGGATTCGGTATTGTGTTTGCAACGGCCATTATCTTGGTGATCGTTCCATGTTTATACTTGATTTTGGAAGATGCAAGGTTAATCATCCAAAAGGGACGAACAGTAAAGAAAGTGGATGTTTCCGAGAGCGCGGTTTCCTGATACGAACTATGTAAATAAAGTAGAATGTTCGAAAACGCCCTAGCTTATTTTATTTGAAAATAAAACTTAGAATGGTTTGTTAGCTTATAACTTATCATTTTAAGGTTGCATTTGGTTGCCCGTTCCACTACCCATTATATAACACAAAAAGTTAATTAAGTTCATATCAATGCCAGAGGTGAATTAGTCAGAGGTTTATAAAATTATAGCTCATAATTATGGGGGTTTTGTGGACAACTCTACGAATAAAAAGGAAATAATAAAGGAGTTTACCTATCAATGAAAAAACTACAATTTTCATTTAATCCCCCCTATTCTTAGGACAATAAAAAAGGAAAGCTCTAGCTAAAAATGGTGCTTTAAAAATCTGTTTGTGCAACAGACGTGTTACAAGAACAAAAAAAGCATCTACATAAAAAATGTAAATGCTTGATTTATAATGTGATCGCGGAAGGATTCGAACCTTCGACCGTCTGCTTAGAAGGCAGATGCTCTATCCAGCTGAGCTACGCGACCCCGACTTTGCGGGTGCAAAGATACTAATGTATGTGATTGTAAAAAATATTTTTTTGAATTCTTATCGTTTTTCTTGCAACTTACTCGAATTCAAACCCATTTTTATTTAAAACCTATCTCTTCCAAGCCTTTGTGGCTGATTTTAATTACCTCCAATGGTTTTTTGTCCCAAGTCATGTCTTGCTCCACAAAATACTTCACCATTCCAGATGCCTCCTTTTTCGCCAATATGGATTTAAAGTCGATGGTACCTTCCCCTACTGGAGCAAACTTACCTTCCTCATCCATATCCTTAACATGCCAAAGTTTGAACCTGCCTGGATATTTTTCGAAATAAGCGGTTGGACTGGCACCTGCCTTAGTTACCCAAAACAAATCCATTTGGAAGTTCACATATTTTGGGTCGGTGTTGTCCAATAAATACTCGATTGGAACTACTTCATTTTCATTTTTCTTAAATTCAAAATCATGGTTGTGGTACAATAATCTTAAGCCAGCTGCCTCACATTTTTTTCCAATGGTAGTTAGAATGTTGGCAAATTCTTCCATGGTTCCCTTCATTCCCATTGATCTGGTTTCGCGGTCAAAAGTAAACATTCCCATAGGTGGAACTGGAATAGTAAAATACTCGAAACCTGCTGCTTTTGTATCGGCAATCAATTGGTCCGCATTTTCCAGAGTCACCATTCCCATGTGTGTACTAACTGGTTTCAAGCCTTGACTTTCCAAATAAGATTTGAAAGCCACTGGCTCCATCCCATAAAACTTGCCATCTTCATATCCTGCTGCTTCAACATAGGCGTAACCGGCATCTGCAACTTTTTTAAGGGTTTCCTTGGCGTCTTTGCCCATATCGTCCCTAACCGTGTAAAGGGCAAGTCCCCCAAATTGGTCCTGAGCGCTAAGGCTTGTTGAACAGAAAGCTATAAAAAGCGTAAAAATTATAGTCTTTACTGTTTTCGATGAATATACTTTCATTGTTTTTGTTTGTAGTTAATCTTTATTTTTATGCTGCCGCACAAGATAATGCTTTATTGTCAATAATTGAATCAATAGAAGTCCATCAAACAAAAAATCCGTTGGATGTTTACTTCCCAACGGATTTATATCAAAAAAGGTAATTTATCTTTTAAACCTCGCTCATCTTAATTGCAAGTCGAACCATAATTTCATCGTCCACTTTAATCATGCCCATCATTTTTTTGGGGGGCTGAAGATTAAAATCACTAAGTTTTAGTTCCAAAACACCGTTCACGGATATTTTGTTGTCCACATTACAATCCAAAACGGCATTATAACGTCGAGAGACACCTGCTATTATTATTTCCATGCCCACACCCACTTTAGAATTTTCCTTTTGGGGAGGATCTACATACAGGAGCTTCATTTCTACCTGGGGATGTGACTCTGTTTGCAACAACTCCTTGAAATCTTTGTTGATGGCCCGGCCACCACAATCAAAACAATCGTTGGCCAATTGCAAACTGGCGTTGTTGAACAAAATATGTTCTTTTTTATCATCGTACACCAATCGTATGGGCAATTCCATTTCCTCCAAGTTGTACCTGCAGGTAAATTGGTTCACATTGGTGGTGCCGGATATAACTACTTCGCTATCTCCCGCTACCCTTACCTTGGTGCGTCGTTCCGGGTCGGAAACACCATGGGTCATCAACATGGAAACAGTAATGATTCCTATTAATTTGGTGATATGTGGAAAAGCTGCTAGCATGAATTTAAATATAACCTTTTACGATTAAAACCTAGGGCTAAAAAGCCCTAGGTTTCGTTAAATAACCCTATGTTTTGTTAGAAGCTGATGATAGCCTCCAATAAAACCCCATTAAATTTACCGTCGTGGAAGATACTTGTGGTATCATATCCATCGTAAGTGTTGTTCACATATTCAATTTTGGTCAAGATGTTTTTGGTCAAGAAAACACCACCACCTAATTGGAATCTGTCGATAGAAATTTCAGAACCGGAAGGATCGTCAGAAGTTACAGTGTTGTAACGAGTACCTACATAGAAGTTTTCACTGTTACCAAACCTGTAGATCAATTCACCTGCCAATTGTGTTGCATTTCTTGTATCGCTCTCAGCATCCGCTTTCCCTGAAGCCAATTCAACAGTTCCAAAGAACTCCAGACCTTTATATTTCACGAATGGATTGAACATAAAGGCAGTAATCTCGTTTCTAAAACCTGGATCATATCTACCAGATCGGAAGTTACCAGATGTAGAAGCCTCTGTGTTTTCCATTACCAAATAGTATCTAGATCCTGCACGGTCCGCACTGTAAAGGTATGTTCTGGCAGATTTTCCAGTGCTGTACATAGAGCCAGTAAGTCTTAATCTTAAATCTTCACTTACTTGACTGTCATACCCCAATTTGGCCAAAATAGAAACTCCTGTAGTGCCTGGGTTGTTCACAGCTTGGTTCAATTTACCATTGGATAGACCGAACATTCCGATAAAACCATTTGATCTAAAGTACACCTCACCACCAACTTCAGTGGTAAATGAATCCATAATCAAGTTACCAACAAATGGATTGTGCATGGCTTGCGCGTTGTCTGTTCTTCTAAAGTGGGCATCACCATAGTTGTTTTCCATGTGACCTACTTTAATGGTCAAGTACTTCATAGTTTCTTCCAAGAAGCCAGGGCTGATGAAATCCAAGTTGTCCACTTGAAAATACCCGCCTTTAACATAAGGCTCTGGGTGGTGTCTAGAAGATAGGTAAGTTCTTAAGTGCATACGAACACCCTTGGCCAATGCGACATCCAAATCCAAGTTGGCCGTTGCCAAGTTAAAGTTGTCACCGATCTCGATCAATTCTACAGCACCAGAGTTTTCATGATCCAGAGCTTGAAATTGCAAAGTGGAAGATCCACCTACTCTTACTTTTATACCGTCGAAAGTTGAAACGGTATCTTTTGGTGCTTCAAAAACGTTTATACCATTTTTGTCGGGCTCGCGATAATTATCCAGTTTACGGGTTTGGGAATATCCCATAAGGCCAGTTAAGAAAACAAGGGCCAGTACTCCGTATTTCACAGTATTTCTCATTGTTATTGAATTTTAGTTGAGTTTTTATTTATTGATTTTTGTTATTTCCAAATGGTTGTGTAGTGAATCTCAATCTCATCACCTGTTTTAATGGTGCCCATTAAGGCTTTAGGAGGTTCAATGCCGAAAGAGGTCATTTTCATTCCATATTTGCCATCAAGGGTTACTTTGCTGCCGTTTAAGGTCAAGTCGAAAGGAAGGTCAACTTTGTTAGTATGTCCGGCAATGGTCAGGTTTCCTGTTGCGACCACTTTATAGGTGTTGGCCGAAGAGGCCTTTGAGATACTTTTTAAGGATGTCATTTGATAAACAATTTGCTTATGTTCATCAGTTTCCAACGCTTTATAGGTGTTTTTGTCCATGGCCCCTTTTCCACTTTTTAAACTTTCCGACTCTACGGAAAATTTTAAGGTGGTGATTTTAGGAAGCTCGCCACTAACATCAAGACCGATGGTACCTGATTTTTTTTCGGCGATTTCTTCCCAATCATGAAGGGTTGAAGTTCCGGTTACCATCACTTCACCTTCATTTCCACTAAGCTTATAGGTTTGTGATGAAAGTGCAAATGGAATTAAAAGAAATGTCATCCAGAATATCGTTCTCCAAATGAACAATTGTCGAGGTTGAGTGTGATTGTGCATAATTCTAAAATTTTGATGGGTCAAAGTTCCTTCAGCGAACTTTATCAAAAGATGATAAATGTCATGAATCTTATAATCTACTGATTTTTAGCTATTTAAAATTAAAAAATAATTTTTTTCTTACAATTATGTGCTTTGGGAGTATTCCTACCTATCAATTTTTCAGCTAAAAGAGAAAGATTTTCATAGTCCTGGAACCTTCTAATGCCATGTTACTTTCCATGACTCGTTAACCGCTTGATTCCTAGAATTCCAACTGACTTTTATCATGTTTTGGACTGCAGATACCCATTAATTTTACATAGAAATTTTAGCACAAGTCAATTTCTTTAATCAATATAAAGATGGAAACACTCACAGAAAATCAATTAAGCGTGTATTCTTTCGGCAACAAAAAAGCCGATGGAAGTCGCGATATGAAAAATTTACTTGGTGGCAAGGGCGCCAACTTGGCCGAAATGAGCCGCATTGGTATTCCAGTTCCACCAGGATTTACCATAACTACAGAAGTATGTACCAAATACAATCTAGAAGGTAAGGATGTGGTCATCAAAAAAATTGAACCAGAAGTACGCGAAGCCATCAATCGCATCGAAAAAACAATGGGGGCAATTTTTGGGGATGACGAAAACCCGCTCCTAATCTCTGTGCGTTCCGGTGCTCGGGTATCCATGCCCGGCATGATGGACACCGTATTGAATTTGGGATTGAACGACGAGTCCGTAAAAGGTGTTATAAAAATGACAGGCAACGAACGTTTTGCCTGGGACTCCTACCGTCGTTTTATCCAAATGTACAGTAGTGTGGTCATGGGCCTTAAACCAGAATCCAAAGATGATTTGGACCCTTTTGAAGAAATCATAGATCACTTAAAGGACAAGCGTAGAATTGAGCACGATACCCAATTTACAGTACAAGATCTTCAAGATTTGGTATACGACTTTAAGGACATCGTTGAAAAAAGAACTGGTCAACCCTTCCCAACCAACCCTTGGGACCAACTTTGGGGAGCCATAATGGCTGTTTTTGACAGCTGGAACGGAGATCGCGCCATTTACTACCGAAAAATGCACGGCTACCCAGAAGATTGGGGAACCGCTGTAAACGTTCAGGCCATGGTATTTGGTAATATGGGAGAAGATTCCGGAACCGGGGTTTGTTTTACAAGAGATGCCGGTACCGGAGAAAACAAGTTCAACGGGGAATATTTGATCAATGCCCAAGGTGAAGATGTGGTAGCCGGTGTGCGTACCCCACAACAAATTACTTTATTGGGATCTCAACGTTGGGCAGAATTGGCTCAGATTTCAGAAGAAGACCGCAAAGAATTCTATCCCTCATTGGAAGAATTGATGCCAGATATTTATAAGGAGCTCTTTGAATACCAAAACAAATTGGAGACCCATTATCACGATATGCAAGATATGGAGTTCACCATTCAACAAGGAAAACTGTGGATCCTTCAGACCCGTAATGGTAAACGTACCGGTGCGGCCATGGTAAAAATTGCCATGGATCTGCTCAAAGAAGGATCAATAGATGAAAAAATGGCCCTAATGCGCATAGAGCCCAACAAACTGGATGAACTATTGCACCCCATCTTTGACCCCAAAGCTTTGAAAGAAGCCGATGTGATCGCGCAAGGTTTACCCGCATCACCCGGTGCCGCAACAGGTCAGATCGTGTTCTTTGCCGATGAGGCCGTGAAATTCAAAAACAGCATTTTGGTGCGTATTGAAACCTCTCCAGAAGATGTAGAAGGGATGAACGTGGCCAAAGGGATTGTAACCGCCAGAGGGGGTATGACATCCCACGCCGCCGTTGTTGCTCGTGGTATGGGCAAGTGCTGTGTTTCTGGCGCAGGTGCTTTAAAAATCAACTACAAGGAAAGAACCCTAAAAGTTGACGGACACGAATACCATGAAGGCGATTGGATTTCCATCAACGGTTCAACCGGTAATATTTTGGAAGGAAAAGTGGCTGCCAAAGAACCAGAATTAAGTGGAGAATTCGCTGAGTTGATGAATTTGGCCGACACCTATGCCCGATTGGATGTTCGCACCAACGCAGATACCCCTAAAGATGCTGAAATCGCAAGAAGTTTTGGTGCCAAAGGTATCGGACTTACCCGTACCGAGCATATGTTCTTCGAAGTAGATCGTATAAAAGCCATGCGGGAAATGATCTTGGCCGATACCGTTAAAGGTCGTAAACAAGCTTTAAAAGACCTATTGCCCATGCAACGTGGTGACTTCGAAGGCATCTTTAGGGCCATGGACGGACTTCCTGTAACCGTAAGATTATTGGATCCACCATTACACGAGTTTGTACCTCATCAATTGGCTACACAAAAAGAATTGGCAGATGACCTACATATTTCTTTGTCCTCCGTGAAAAACAAAGTGGCCGAATTGGAAGAATTCAACCCCATGTTGGGTCACCGTGGTTGCCGATTGGGAAATACCTACCCCGAAATCACCGAAATGCAGACACAAGCCATTTTAGAAGCCGCATTGAACTTGAAGAAGGAAGGTATCAATACCAAGCCCGAAATAATGGTGCCTTTGGTAGGAACCGTTGAAGAATTCAAACAACAAAAAGAAATCATCAATTCTACCGCCGAACAATTGTTCAAAAAACGTAAAGATTCGGTCGAGTATTCCGTAGGTACCATGATTGAAACACCAAGAGCTACTTTAGTTGCTGGTGAAATTGCCAAAATTGCGGATTTCTTCAGTTTCGGCACCAACGACCTAACCCAAATGACCTTCGGATATTCCAGGGATGATTCCGGTAAGTTTCTACCGATCTACATCGAAAAAGGTATCCTTAAAGCGGACCCATTCGAAATTTTGGATCAAGAAGGTGTTGGTCAATTGGTAAAATTGGGGACCGAAAGCGGACGAGCCACCAAACCTGGTCTTAAGGTAGGAATCTGCGGAGAGCATGGTGGCGAACCAAGTTCTGTTGAATTCTGCCACAAAATAGGCATGGACTATGTAAGCTGTTCCCCTTATAGAGTGCCTATTGCAAGAGTAGCCGCTGCCCAAGCTGTGGTAGCAGAAAGTTAATTGCACACGTAATTGTTTTGTTTTTTTCATTCCCCGGTAGTTGTTTCCATCAATTGCTGGGGATTTTTTTACCCTCGATTTAATCTCTAATCACGATCTTAGTACTCTCTAAGAGGCAAAGCATGAGCAACGAAAAAACAGCTATACGAACCACCTATTTCAGTCTTTTGGGCAACATAGCTTTAGCTTTGATAAAAGGATTGGCGGGATTTTTTGGCAACTCCTATGCGTTGATTGCCGATGCCATTGAATCTACAACGGATATTTTCTCTTCATTCTTAGTATTGCTCGGTTTCAAATATGCAGAAAAACCGCCCGACGACAACCATCCCTACGGACATGGGAAAATTGAGCCCTTGATCACTTTTATTGTGGTGGCGTTCTTGGTCACTTCGGCCACCATTATTGCTTACGAAAGTATCCAACACATTAGAACACCACATAAAGTTCCAGAGCCTTGGACCTTGTTCATTTTAGGCGGTATTATCCTTTGGAAAGAAATCTCCTTTCAAATTGTGATTAGAAAAAGTAAACAAACTCAAAGTTCCAGTCTCAAAGCTGATGCTTGGCACCACAGGAGTGATGCGATTACATCCGTCATGGCATTTATTGGAATTTCTATTGCCTTGTTTTTTGGTGAGGGATATGAAACTGCGGATGATTGGGCTGCCCTATTGGCTTCCGGTTTTATTCTTTACAATAGCTTTTTGATTTTTCGTCCAGCCTTAGGTGAAATTATGGACGAGCACCAATACGATGACCTTATTGACGAAATCAGAATAAAGGCTTTGGAAGTTGAAGGTGTTTTGGGTACCGAAAAATGTTTTATCCGTAAATCGGGAATGCAATTCCACGTAGATCTTCATGCCATTGTAGACGGAAATATTACCGTGGAAAAAGGACATTGGATTGCACATGAACTAAAGGATCATTTGCGGAAAGAAATCCCGAATTTGGGCCATGTCCTCATTCATATAGAACCCAACGAATACACTTATAATTAATAGGTTACACTTTGGTCAGTGGGGTTAAAAGAACTATCTTTCCAGCTAAATCCAACCACCATGACCAAACCCCTACTCCTTTTTCTAAGTTGTTCCTTTTTGTTGATGTCCTGTCAACCAAAAAATGAATCAACCTATAACATCAATGTTAGTTTTGATGAATCGGTTAGTACCGAAAACAAAGATGGCCGTTTACTGCTCATGCTTTCCACAGATGATGGCAAAGAGCCTCGTTTTCAAATCAATGATGGTTTAAATACCCAACTTATTTTTGGAATGAATGTGGATCATATGTCTCCTGGAACACCCATCACCTTTGATGAGACCATTTTTGGATATCCCTACCCAAGCCTTTCTGAAGTGCCACCGGGAGAATACAATGTACAAGCCCTATTGCATGTATACGAAACTTTCAATTTGAGTACAGGACATACGGTAAAACTGCCTATGGACAACGGGGAGGGACAGCAATGGAACAGATCACCGGGTAACTTGTACAGCAAGCCCTTTAAAATAACCGTGGGCGAAAATGGTGTGGAAAACATTTCGGTGGTCATGGACCATGAAATCCCGCCCATTGAAGAACCAGCGGACACTGAATGGATCAAGCACATAAAATTAAAATCGAAAAAGCTCTCTGAATTTTATGGTCGCGATATGTATTTGGGCGCCCATATTTTATTGCCCAAAGGTTTTGAGGAACATCCAGAGGCTAAATATCCCCTCATGGTTTTTCAAGGTCATTTTCCAAGTGATTTTGGTGGATTTAGAACCACGCCACCAGACCCGAATCTGGAACCGAATTATTCGGCTCGTTTTGATTTGGATGGTTACAATATCATTCAACAACAAGAAGCCTACGATTTTTACAAACGCTGGAACGAACCCGATTTTCCACGTTTTCTCATAATAGAAATTCAACACCCGACCCCCTATTACGATGATTCGTACGCGGTGAATTCAGCCAGTCAAGGACCTTGGGGAGATGCCATCACTTACGAACTCATTCCACACATTGAAAAAGAATTTCAGGGCATTGGCGAAGGTTGGTCGAGATTTCTTTACGGTGGTTCCACTGGTGGATGGGAGGCCTTGGCGGTTCAGGTGAAATATCCGGATGAATACAATGGCTGCTTTGCGGCCTGTCCTGACCCTATCGATTTTAGGGCCTACAGCCTTACCAATATTTATGAGGATGACAATGCCTATTATTACGATTCCGAGCATAAAAAATTGGAGGTTCCTGCGCACAGAAACTATTTGGGGCAAATTCAGTCCACATTGCGACAAGGCAACCATTTGGAATTGGTATTGGGCGACAAATCAAGATCAGGACAACAATGGGATATTTGGGAAGCTACGTATTCCCCTCAAGGAGACGATGGATACCCTGTTCGTCTTTGGGATAAAATGACCGGTGATATAGATCATAAAGTAGCCGAATATTGGAAAGAAAACTACGATTTACGCCATATTTTGGAGCGGGATTGGAACAAACTGGGCCCAAAACTCAAAGGCAAAATTCACATCTATTGTGGTGATATGGACAATTATTACCTGAATAATGCGGTGTATTTGATGGAGGATTTCCTAGAAAGCACCACTGAACCCTATTACGATGGCGAGGTTTTGTATGGCGACCGTGCAGAACATTGCTGGAACGGCGACCCAGAGCAGCCCAATGCCATCAGCAGGTTACGGTACAACTCCATGTACGTACCAAAAATCATGAAACGAATTGCCGAAAGTGCCCCCAAAGGAGCAGATTTAACCAGTTGGAGATATGAGTAGTGTTTAGAGCTTAGGCTCCAACCATCGCCATCCCAAACTCAACAAAAAGGGCACAAAAAACCAAAGGGGTGAGATTGGTTCCATTTTTTTGGACGTGGTGCTTACGATTGGATTGGAACTTTTATTTTGACCAAACTGACGCAAATTTTGCTCGTAAACAAGCTGTTTCGAAACAGAAGCTCGTTCATTTTCTCCAAAAACATAGTACGAAAATTGGCTGGTTGAGTCTGCTGGGATTTCAAGTTGATTCCACCCTTGTTTTCTAGGATACTGAGTTCCTTTCCAACGTGATGAAATGCTCACATCTTGAATCAACGGAATGTTACTATTGGTTTCCGAAACAACTTCTAAAGGGCTTGCACTCGTTTGTACCCAAAATTCAGCTGGTTCATCCACTCTGGGAATTTTGGTCTCCATTTTCCATGAAGAACTTTTTTCGATTGCAGGTACCAAAGCGTCCATGATTTCAGTCCAAATGGCAGCATAGGATTCTGGTTTTCCATCCAACACCAACTGATAGGTATTTTGCAAAATACTGGTTCCCATTTTACCCTTGCCCTGTGGTAAATAAGCCGCTATGGTTGTCGAATCCATTTTTATTGTTTGCAATGGAAATTCTTGCTGATACGCAAAGGGGTATTTCTGTAAACTTTGTGGTGGATTCCCAAGTGAAATATCCGTATCAAAATCCGCATCAAATCCAATGGGCATTTGATTTTTTGACAAAGTAAACAGCTTGTCGCTCGGTTGCACAAAAACACCCAAGCCATTTTCCGCCATACTCTCTGTTAAAGCCGTTAACGCAGTTCTACCCAAGTTCACATACGATTCCACGTCAAAAACAAGGAGGTCAAAAGCTTCCAAAGCTTGTTTCGATACTTGATAAATGGGTTGGGCATCTCGATTAAAATATTCGAATTTATATTTGTTTTTCGTTAGCTGGGAACGCACCAAAACCTGATGTCCTTTTTCGGCGAGATAATTTTTTAGGTACTTGCTTTCAAAGGTTGGAAATGTATTCAAAATTAAAATATGGAGCGGTTCCCTATCTTCAACCATAAAAGGAACCGGTTCTGAAGCAACTACTTCTCCCTCAGCATTTTTTACCTCCAATTGATAGACAAAATGTCCACTTGCTTTAGGTTGTGCAGTAAATTGAACCCATTGCTCCTGTCCGTCTTCAAATGGAATGGAATCCAAAGCATTGCCCCCATTATCTTTTAGAATGGCCCAATGTTCATTTTGTGGTTGTTGGTATAAGGCTTTAACATTAAGTTCCTCTCCCAATTCCAAATCTTCCGAATGGGAAATTTGTGTCCAACCCCTAAGTGCTTCGCCTCCCATAAATTGAACAGATTTACCTTCCAACTGCCATAAATCATACGCTGGAATCCCTTGTCCCAATAGAAAAAGAGAATCTACATCTTTAATTATGGATAAAGATTTCCCTGACTCATAGGTTTCCGTTTTTATGCGCTTGAATGCTTTTTTTAAGCTATCCAATTGTTCAGTCTTGTAACCTTGGGTAAGTACAATAGCGCTACCGCTTGTGGTGTCTTTGGGTATAGCGGGTTTCAATATCAGGAGGAACAAGGATACTAATCCGATAAAGGCTACACCAATTTTAATCCAAAATCGAGGTTGTCCCATTTGAGGCCATTCTTTCCAAACAAAAAAGCCCAACAATACCAAGCATCCGATCAGTACGGGCCAAAATAAACTGAGATTTAGCAACACAAACCCATCACTCATAATCACCCAATTCTTTTAAATACAACAAATTGATTTCATCCGATGAACTTGCCCCTTTTCCTGGATTTGATTCCACCTTAGGCAATACCGACAAGATGTTTTTTTGGACTTGCATATACATTTCAATGCTCCTATTGGACAATTTTTCCAAGTCACGAAGTCCTTGCAATACTTTTAAGTATTTTACAGGTTCGGTAACTGCTTTTTGGGCCAATTCATTGCCCGCTTCCAACACCAATGTATTATCACTATCGGTAAATTGGGATCTGCCTTCAATTAAAACTTCTAAACGAGCTACCATTTTTCTAGTAGCCGCAAAAGACATTTCATAATCAAAGGTCTCGTTCTTGTTCACATTTTTAATATTCTCGATATCCCCAGAGAGTCGTGTTTCTTCCTTAATGGGTGGCGGGTCAAAACCAATACGGTGCACATAAATTCGGGCACTGTTTTTTATGGTTTGAATGATTTCCAACGCTTGATATTGGTAGGGTAAAGACTTTTCCGGCTGATATAACCGTAAATACAGCTCGGCATCCCACATTATATTGAGGGCGTTCCGTAATTGGGCTTTTAAGGATTTTTCAAACAAAGTGGATTCCTCAGGATCGGAATGATTATGCAAATATTCATGCAAAGGATCCTCCTCTTCCTCGTCATCCTCATTGGGATGCTCAACTACCAGATTGTGCTCATTTTCACTATCGTGTTTATGGCTATACCCATCTAAAATATCCTTCTCCTCACCATCCTCATCGGTATGGGTATCTTCTTCAACAGCGGAAACTTGACCTGGGGCCGCCTGCAATTCAGTCTCATCGCCCATAAATTGACCATACTTTAAACGGAGAGACTTTTGGTCAAACCCTAGTTCGTTGCTTCGAAATTTAAAATCGTATTCCGAAATATCGGGACGCTCTTGAATCAATTTTTCGGTATCAATAATCAATTGCCGCTGACTCCTAAAATAATCGGGCATGAGATCTACACCCAAATTACCTTCCACAGCAAATTCATCGGTCACGGTATCCCGAATCACTGCAAAATAGGTTTCGCTTCGGGCAACATTCGGCGTTGGTGTTTTATTGTCTTGAGCCTCCACATAAAAATAGAGCTCATCTCCGGGGTCCATTTTCAATTGGGTTAAATCCAACAGTTTTCTTAGACGCTGCTGTTTTTTTCCTTTGGAAATAGCTTCGTCAAAACGCAATGTTTCTTCCCTAAACTTTACCGATTCGCCCGAACCTTTACTCACCGTGGCGACGATAAAGGCATCGTTTACCCCGTAATCATCAAAAATTTGGGTGTTCAACGGAATGGTTTTGTCATCACTGAATTCAAAATAACTGAACTGGGCCAAATCCGAGATTTCAATCATGGGTGGATTATCGGGAGTCACCTCCAACGAATATAAATCGGTGACATAGGCATTGCCTTCAAGGTCCTTGAACGTAAAACTGTAAAATCCTGAAGTCTGTAAGGGTTGACTCAATTGATACTGCATACCGTTTTTAGAAAGTGGAATCAATTCACCCATCCGGTCCATGGTCACTTCTTGCACCTCGCCATCAAAAGTTAAGTTCCATGTGATTTGAGAGCCTTCAACTGCCTTGATATTGGGATTGGAAGTATTCAAACTTGGAATTCCCGTATAACTCGGATAGGCAATAGTAATTTTAGTTTCTATCAATTCAGGAATTTCTACACCCTCTTGAATGCTGTCCAATGGCGCAAATTGAATCTGCTCTTTATTATTTCCCTTTTTTGACGAAAGGCTACTCACATCATCGAACACAAAACGCCCCAAAACGCCAATCAATAGCAAACCTAACATGACCAAAGCTGCTTTTTTCAAATGGTGTGGTGGCATCAATTTGGGCATCAAATCCTTTAATCGGCTTGCTACACGATGTCTTTGCAAAAGGGAAAGGTTCGACATTTGGTCAGTGGGCAAGGTCAATAATCCACTACTAAAACCTGCTTCTGGCACGTGGGCATCCACAAAGGCAATAACACTTTCCGTTTTTATTTTCCACGGTTTGTACAACACAAGGGCAATTCCAAAAGCAACAATAAAACCTCCAAAGCCAAAACCGATATTTTTGGTCAACAAATACACCAAACCACCAAAGCCCACGGCATAAAGTGCACATTCCACATATTGGAAGCGCTGCCATCGACTTTTAAAGTGTTGTAATTGTTCCATTGCCTTATTGTTTTTTTAGGTATGAAATGACACGTTCTGCCATCATCAATACTACTAAAATCAAAAACACCCAAAGGGTAATATCTTTTAAAGTGGCCAATTCCTTTCTTGTTTTGGGCTCTTGATAATTGGGTTTGAATTCCGCCACGTCCATTTGCCTTTCATCGGCCTGGACCAACAGCTGTTCCAATTCAGCATCCAAGTCCAAAACTTGGAGGAGTTGTTCAGCATAGTGTTGTTCCACCGTGTTTTTTGAGGTCAACCTTGAGGTTAGCACAAAATGGTCTTGTTGATTTCTTTCTTCAACGAGGTTTTGAGCTAACGGACTTTCATCAAAAACCAACCATGTTCCCTCCAAATCATTTGGTTTATCCTCTTTCAGCCAAATATTGAGGTTGGCATTGGCAACCGAGTCATCTACATCTGACTTTAATTCGATGTTGATTTCTCTTTCGACATATTTGGCCAGTGCCCGCAAAGCGGCTTGGGTATATTTTTGGTCTGCCTCAAAACCGTCTGCTACAAACAGATTTACCGAAATAGTGTCTTGAGTCTGTAAGGGAACTTTTATCGAACCAATTTCTTCATTGATTTGAAGACTATCGCCTTCGGTAGTTTTAGTGTAATTTTCCGAAAGCAATTCGGATTTTAAAAAGGTTTGTGTGCCATTGCCCGATTTGGCATACAATTTCATTCTTGAAGATTCTTCGATGGCCAACAAAGGTTCATCTTTTATTTCATCCGATTCCATCACCACCCAATGCACCTTTTTTTGCGTGGTGGGTCTTTTGGAACGTACACCTTGCAAATTGGCTTTGGTGAACACCACAATACTATCCGAAGTCAACGAATCCATTTTTTGCGCCAATTGCCAATAATTGGGCGGGGTTTGGTCTACTTCCGATTCCAAATCTATTTCCCAAGTTGAGAAACCTTCATCCAACAACAAGACAGGGGATGCTTCGGCCAAACTATCCAAAATAACACTTAACTCCTTTTCTTGAGAAAGCGATGGATCCACCAAATAGGTGACCACTTTTTTGTTTCCTTTGATGCGCCATTGCGGACCTGCCATGAGCAATACCACTAAAGCCACAATCGCCATTCGAAGCAACATCAACAACCATTCGTTCAATTGAATATTACTGGATTGCCTTGAATTGGACTCGTCCAACAACTGTATGCTTCCAATTTTTATGGTCTTGGCCTCCTTTTTACTCCACAAATGAATGGCCAAGGGAACCAAAAGTCCCAAAAGTGCCCACAAATATGTTGGATTCGCAAAAACCATTTAGTTGAGTCGTATTCTTTCTTTTAAAAATAATTGCAGGGCATCTCCCAAATGCGCATCCATTCGGAACAAATGAAAGTTGACACCTTTGGAATACAATTGTTCACGGGTCTGTTCTATTTTTTGTTCAAGGGCTTTTAAATAATGAGCTTTTGCCTTGTTCACATCCACTTTTAAACGTGCCCCTGTTTCCAAATCTTCAAAGGTTACGGAGCGTTTAAAATCCAACTCCATTTCATTTTTGGCCATAATTTGAAGTACGACTACCTCATTTTTGGCTGTTTTTAGGCTTTTTACAAAATCGGAGAGTTCGGATACATCTTCGTACATATCGGTGATGAAAAAAACCAATTCCTTTGCCCCTCTGGTGTGAATTCTTTTGGAGGAGATCGCCAATTCGGGCCATTTTCCTTTGGTGGAAATGTTGAGCAACTCCAACAGCAAGCGGTTGTAATGTTTTTGGTCTGCTTTGGGATAAATACTAACAAAATCGTCCTCGTTGAGGGCTAAAAGCCCTACGGAATCGCCTTGTTTTTGGGCCATATGCGACAAACAGGCTACCAAGACCCGAGCAAATTCCAATTTGGAAATGCCGTTTTCTTCGTGCTCCATGGAAGCACTGGCATCCACAATAAATTTAACGGTGACATGACTCTCTACTTCTGATTGTTTGATGTAGTAGCGCCCCGAACGGGCCAACATTTTCCAATCGAGCAACCGAAGATCATCGCCTGGCTCGTATCCTCTATATTGACTGAACTCCATACCAGGACCCACGCTTTTACTTCGGTGCAAACCCGAAATAAATCCTTCGACCACAATACGCGAAATCAAGGAAAGACCCGAAACTGTATTGATCACCTCAGGTTGTAACAAGTCATGGTAATCTCTTTCAGCCATTGTTAATTGTATATTGGACTTTTGTTTTTAAAGTAAATTTCTGTATTCTATATTTCATTTTTAACCAATCCAAATACATAAATTCTCATTTGGAATTTCCCTTTCAAAAAGTCTAGTAACCCATAAATTCGATGGTCTCACTTTTAACTCCTTTTGATTTTGGAATTCAATCAAATAAACTCCACCGACTTGGATATCAAGTGTCATTATTTTTTTTGCCCTTTGTCCAGATTCGTATGATTGAATTTTCCACTTTGTGAATTTCGGATTGACTACTTTTCCACTTTCTTTATTAACAAATTGAATTGAAAATTCTCCAACCGAAACATCCCAACCACCTAGTACTTTAATACTGTATATTCCAACTGACAATACAATTGCATTTCCTGAACTATAAATATTAATTGGGAATCTAGTCTCTGCATACCTTAAATCAGTTTTTATTATTTCAATTTCCTTTGGAACTTGACTTCTGTATAAAAATCCTCTCATCTTCCTGTCAGGTGCCAACTGGTCGTAACTACTTTTTATATATGGTCTATTACCATCAGTCGGTTCAAATTCAGTTTGTAAATATTCTATTTCCTCTTTGTCTAATTCACGCACTGTTCCGTCATTTTCCACATAAACGAATTCAAATTTTCCCTCTTCAGTTTTCAATGCGCTTAATTCAAATGTTCTACAAATAAATTTATCGTTATCAATACTTTTAATTTGAAAAACCCTTATTTCCCATCCTTCACCTGAATGGTCTGTAAGATATGACGGGTCACTTCATCCGAAGTAATGCCCTCTGCCTCTGCCCTAAAGTTCACCAAAACACGGTGTCGCAAAACGGGGATGGCCACGGCTTTTAAATCCTCAGGGGTTACGGCCAACCTACCTTCCAACAAGGCATTCGCTTTTGCTGTTAGAATCATGGCCTGTCCAGCACGGGGACCTGCACCCCAATCTGCCCATTTTTTTACGTAGTCCACGGTTGTGGTATCGGGTCGGGTGGCACGGATAATATCACTTACATATTGAATGAGTCCATCGCTAATGGAAACTTCACGCACCAATTGCTGCAAGCGCACAATATCTTCTCCTGAAAGTACTTTATTCAGGGTGGCTTTTTTGGTTCCCGTGGTGGCTTTTAAAATTTTGATTTCCTCTTCATCGGTTGGGTATCCAATTTTGATGTAGAGCAAGAAACGGTCTTGCTGTGCTTCGGGCAACACAAAGGTTCCAGATTGCTCAATGGGGTTTTGGGTGGCCAAAATAAAGAAAGGCTTATCCAAAGGATAGGTTTTATCGCCATAGGTCACCTCAAATTCCTGCATAGCCTCCAACAAGGCTGCCTGTGTTTTTGGTGGCGTACGGTTGATCTCATCCGCCAATATAATATTGGAGAAAATAGGCCCCTTGTTGAACTTGAAGAATTTCTTGCCCGTGGTGTGGTCCTCTTCCAAGATTTCAGTTCCGATAATATCCGAGGGCATTAGATCGGGCGTAAACTGAATCCTTTTGAATTTGAGTTCGATGGCATTGGCCAAGGTTCGAATCATCAAAGTTTTGGCAAGTCCTGGAACTCCCTCGAGCAGGGCATGTCCACCTGCCAAAAAGGTAATAAGAAGTTGGGAAACGGTTTCTTCCTGACCTATGATCACTTTGCCAATTTCTTGTTTGAGTGCTTTCAGTTTTTCTGAAAGTCCCTCTACTTCATTTGCTATTTTTTGTAGTTCTTTATCCAAGTTAGTTCTGTTATGAGGTTAGCGCATAGAGGACAATATTCACCGCAAAACGGGTATTGTCTATTTTATACCATCGTTTGTTTCTAAAGTCGTAATCCCATTCGCAGCCGTAGTCCTTATTGCTGTAGAGTACGCCTATTCTTCCATTGATCACAATGGCCTTGAGGTAGTCGTGCACCAAATCGTCGCCCCAGCCGTTGAGTTCTTGGGATGTGGTGGGCGGACCGTCTTCAAATTCAAAGAAAATGGTATAGATTTCATGGTCGTTGGGGATTTTTTTGAGCTCTCCTGCACCAAAAATTTCTTCCATTTGGCGTTCAAAGGATTTGGCGAACAATCCATCAATATCGTGGTTGCAATCGTCTGCAAATACAAAACCGCCATTGCGCACGTATTTTTCAAAATTCTCCCGTTCCTTTTTGGTGAACTGCACCAATTTATGGCCCGAGATATAGCAAAACGGGCTTTTAAAAATATCGTCGCTGCCCAAGGTGATGATCTTCTCTTGGGTATCCACTTTAAGTGTGGTATACTCGACCAAGGAATTCAGCAAATTGGAGGGCATACGTTGGTCTACGTCCCAGTCACCTGATTCGTATTGCAAGCGGGTAAAAAAGAATTCGTTATCCAAAGCCATGGAGGAAGTAGGCTAAATAATTTCAAAATAAAAACTGGCGGTCAAGAAAGCTTGACCACCAGTTTGTTTTATTTCAGTCCGTTACACCGCATCGGAGAGACTCGTAAAGGTAAAGTCACGAACCTTCATATAGGGTATAAGATTTCCGTTTACACGAACTTGCTTGCCCAAGGATTCCAAATTATTCAACATGATAATTGGACTCTCGTTGAACCTAAAGTTCTTCACCGGAAACTTGATTTTTCCGTTTTCGATATAGAACGTTCCGTCTCGGGTCAAACCTGTATAGAGCAAGGTTTGTGGATCTACACTTCGGATATACCAAAAGCGGGTTACCAAAATTCCTTTTTTGGTGCCTTTGATCATATCTTCCAGGCTTTCATCACCACCTTCCATAATTGCATTGCTGGCAAAAGGAACAGGGTCTACCCCTTTTTGTTCTGCCCAATAACGGTCGTAAGCCAAGTTTTTCACCACGCCGTTTTCAATCCAGCTAGTTTTCTTGAGGGGTTGTCCTGCACCGTTCCATGTGGAAGTCGGCACATCGGGATGCAATGGATCAGACCAAATGTTCACGCGTTCGTCAACAATTTTCTGCCCCAATTTGTTTCCACCATCCTTTGCCGACATAAAGCTACGGCCTTCATCGGCCGATCTCGCATTAAAAGAACCGAACAGGCGTCCCAACAGGCCAATGGAGGCCGCTGGTTCCAAAATCACTGTATATTTTCCAGGCTCAATAGCACGGGCTTCCCTGGACATTACAGCCTTGTCGATAGCCGTGTTAGCTGCTTCTGCTGGATCAAATTTGGAGATATCGTTAAAATCGCGGGTGACCCACCCAGAACCGGTACCATCGTTGGTACGCATGGTTACGGTAAAGTCCACATCGGTAGATTTATTATAAGCGAACAGTCCGTTGGAATTGATCATGGCAGAAAATCCTGCCGAATCATCCAAAAATCCTGCTGCGGTCACGTCTTTTTCTGATGCTGGAACAATACTCTTGCTGGCAACTTCTGTTCTAAACTCAGGGGTTACATTTGCCGTTGCTTCACTAAAAGTGATGGCCTCATCGTATTGTTGTGGGCCCAAAGGCGGCATATATTCTGGATTCTCTGGAGATAGTTGTGCCAATTCTTCCGATCGGCGCACTACTTTTTCCAAGGAGGCATCGTCAAACTCGTCGATAGTAGCCGTACCTACTTTTTTACCAAAGCTGGATTGTACCACCAAACTTTGACTTGATCTATAACCTGCTGTGGACACGGTATTTCGTGCATATCTGATGTTGCCACTATTACTTCCACCAAGGTTTATTTCGCAGGCATCGGCCTTGGAAAAGCTCAGTGCTTTTTCCAAAATCTTTTTTGCTTCTTCTTCTGTATAAATAGCCATTGTCTAATTTTTAATATTGAACAAACCTTAAATGGTCCTACCTGTATTGATTACATTGATTCCGTTAAACCTTGTTGTGGAACTTCCATGGGAAACGGCGCTCACCTGTGAGGGTTGCCCTTTTCCATCGAAGAAAGAACCAAACAATCTGTAATCGTCCTTGTCACAAATCTTGGCACAAGAATTCCAGAATTCCTGCGTGTTGGATTGGTACGCTACGTCTTCCAGCATGCCAACGATTTCACCATCTTTGATTTCATAAAACAATGTGCCTCCAAATTGGAAGTTGTATCGCTGTTGGTCGATGGAATAGGAACCTCTACCTAAAATGTAGATTCCTTTTTCCACGTCCTTGATCATATCTTGCAATGAATATTTTTCCGTGCCCGGCTCCAAAGAAACATTGGGCATACGCTGAAACTGAACATCTTCCCAACTTTGTGCATAGCAGCAGCCATGGGATTCGTTCTGATCGATCATATGAACTTGATCACGGATTGCTTGATAGTTCACCAATACTCCGTTTCTGATCAAATCCCATTTTTTGGTTTTTACTCCTTCATCATCAAAGCCTACTGCGCCCAAAGAACCTACTTGAGTCTTGTCGGCCACAATGTTTACGATATCGCTACCGTAGTTGAAGTTCTTGGATTCCCATTTGTCCAAGGTTGCAAAACTTGTACCTGCGTAGTTGGCTTCGTAACCCAATACCCTATCCAATTCCGTTGGGTGACCCACAGATTCGTGAATGGTCAATCCAAGGTGGTTTGGCTCGAGCACCAAATCATATTTGCCCGGCTCCACCGATTTTGCCGTAAGTTTTTGCTTGGCTTGTTTGGCAGCCATGGCAGCATCTTCTACAATGTCGTAGCTCTTATTATAAAGTTTAATACCTTCTGGACCCTGTAATTTTTCAGACTCTAGCCCGTCCATATATTCGTAGCCCATTCCCATTGGTGCACTTAACGCTTGTCGGGTTCTAAATTTACCCGCTGCCCTATCTACAGCCGTCACGTTGAATGTTGGCCAGATTCTATGCACATCTTGATCAATATAAGAACCCTCAGTGGATGCAAAATACTTTTGCTCGTTCACCATAAATAGGGATGAATTCACAAAGTTGGCTCCATTTTCAACGGCAGCAGCATTTGCACTCAACAAAAGATCTACCTTTTCAGAGATTGGAACTTCTTTAAAATCTTTTTTGATGGGAGTTTTCCAAGCTACTTCGCCATAGGATTCAACAGGCGCCAATTGTACAGGTTCCTTTTGAATTTTGGAATTGGCCTTTGCAATGGCAACGGCCTGCTGTGTAGCTTTTTTGATTCCGTCTTCGGTAACATCGTTGGTGGAAGAGAATCCCCAAGTACCATTGGCGATCACTCGAATACCTATTCCGAAAGATTCTGTGTTCACCACATTCTGAACCTTTTCTTCTCTGGTAAATACATACTGGTTCAAATATCTACCTATCCTAGCATCGGCGTAGGTAGCTCCCATTGATTTGGCCGTGTTCAAAGCCACGTCGGCCATTTTCTTTTTTAGTACGGTATCCATGCCTGGCTCCAGTAACGCTTCTGTGGGAATTTCGTTCCCGATCAGAAGTGAAGGCATTAACATTGCCCCTGCACCCATACCTGCGTACTGTACAAAACTTCGTCTTTTCATTATTGAGTTTTTTGAGTTAGAACAGCTTGAAGTTTGTTCAAGTTCCCTAAAAATAAGTAGAGCCCTTTTAGCATTATGTTAATTTTAACCTAAAATCCGAAAAGTGAAAATTCAAATTAAGGATACCGCTTTAAAGCGACCTCATTTTAGATTTATGTTAGCTTTTGAGCTATTTTGTTGAAAAAATCACAAACTGTTATTCTTTTTGTATCCATTTTCAACTATTTGTTACAGATTTCTTGATTTTTTTTGAGAACATTTGAAATGAGAACAAGATGGTTGGAATTCAATTTTCATTCTTCAAAACCTAAGCAATAAGATGTTTACAGGTAGCTTATCTTTGTTATAAAACCAACCTCTAATGGACCAAATGCTTATTCCCATCCTCATCGTCCTCTACATATTGGTAGCGACAATCATGGTGATCAGCTTATTGCTGAACGGAGTAAGACCCAGCAAAACCTTGGCTTGGCTTTTGGCCATTTTTACCATTCCCGTAGGTGGTGTTTTACTCTATATATTATTCGGGCGAAACAGACGAAAGAACAAAATGTTCTCCCTTAAAAATGAATTTAGCATACGGGACGACCTTTCGTACCAGCAATGCACTCCACCAGTTACTGGCAATAAGGAAAAAATCACCAAACTGATTCATAAGGCTGCCAAATGTCCTGTTTCCTGTAAAAACGAGGTTGAATTATTAAAAGATGGCCGAAAAACGTTTGAAAGCATATTTGAAGCCCTGGAAGAAGCCCAAGAACACATCCATTTGCAATATTACATTTTTGAGGATGGGGTACTGGCCGAAAAACTCTTGGAAATCTTTGAGCGTAAAATTGCCCAAAATGTTACTGTTCGATTGTTGTATGATGGAATTGGGAGTTATTCGTTAAGCAAAAAATATTTGAAACGACTGCATGCCATTGGCGTGCAAACTGCCCAATTTTTACCTTTTAGGTTTGGACGTTTTTTAAGCGCCCTAAACTACAGGAACCACCGAAAAATTATTGTGATCGATAATAAGGTTGGGTTTACAGGAGGCATCAACATTTCGGATAAATATTTAAAAGGTGACCCCTCGTTGGGCAGATGGCACGATACCCATTTAAAAGTTGAGGGCGAAGCGGTCGATTTTTTAAATCGAACTTTTGTCATTGATTGGTTTTTGGTCAGTGGCGAACAAGTGGATATTTCCAGCTTTCAAATACACCCCAAATTGGATGGAGAACATTATTTGCAAATTGTGGCCAGTGGTCCCGATGATGATTTTGATGTCATGGAACAGGTCTACTTTTCCATCATCAACAGTGCCGAAAAGTACCTTTATATTGTAAATCCATACATCATTCCCAACCATGCCATTTTACAAGGTCTGTCCACAGCTGCTTTGAGTGGGGTCGATGTCAGGTTGCTAATGTCGGACACCACAGATATAAAATTGGTGGATTGGTGTGTTCGTGCCTATTTTGATACCTACCTTAAATCGGGCATTAAAATCTATTTATACCCCGATGGATTTCTGCATAGCAAAGTAATGCTGTGCGATGATGAAATCGCCAGTATTGGAACGGCCAACCTTGACAACCGGAGTCTACAGCAGAATTATGAGGCACAAGCCTTTGTTTACGATACCGATCTTTGCGCACAAATGAAAACCGATTTCTTAAAAGATTGTGACAAATCCATTGCACTGTTGGACTATAAAGCGCATCGAGAAAGACCCATGATCAAAAAAATCTTGGAGGGCTTTGCCAAATTGCTGAGTCCCCTACTCTAATTGAGCAACCTTTTTTGTTTTTTATGTTTCATCACTTGGGAAACAATCTCGAACATCTGGGTCTTGTAGTCTTTATATTGTACAAAATAATCATCCAGTAACATCGCCAAATCGTTGTGTGACTCCAAATACGAACTTTCCAGTTTATCCGTAATTTTTTCCTCGATTAAGGTTGAAAGTTGGTTTTCATGCACCTGAACGGAATCCATCAATTCTTGCAGATGATTTTCAAGTCGGTTTAAGCCTTCCACAACGGGTTGCACCGTGTTGAACATTTCAGAATCAATAATATCCAAGGTATAATCCTTTATCATGTGATTCAAAAAACGTTGTTCATCTTGGGCGAATTGGAGTTCGGACATCCATTTTTTGGATTCTTCGTGAAGTTCTTCTACGCTGAACCACTCCCTAAAAGTTCTTTTTTTGGGTTTTGTTTTCATGACATTAAAAATTTGAGCGGCAGATGCCATTCCATCTGCCGCTACTGTTGTTTAGGATACCTCGATCACCTTTTTATTGTCTTTTGGGTTCCCCTCCATTTTAGGTACATTTAGGGTAAGAATACCTTTTTTGTATACGGCTGCAACTTCTTTGGAAGTGTCCGCATTGTTCGGTAATTTTAAATTACGGGTAAAGGAATTGTAGTTGAATTCCCTTCTTGTAAAGTTTTCTTCCTCTTCGGTTTCCTCATGGCTTTTCTCTGCAGTTACCTCCAAGACATCATCTTTAATAGTGATCTTAAAGTCTTTTTTGTCAAAACCAGGAGCCGCAAATTCAATTTCAAAATCTTTGTCGTGCTCCTTAATGTTCATTGATGGATGAAATTTTTCCAAATTGAAAAACTCATCATCAACAAATGCGTCGCGATTGAAAAAATCAATCAAATTGTCGTTCCATGGAAATCTTTTCCTGTCCATTTTTACCAGTGACATAGCTACTTGTTTTATAGATTAATTGGATTGCAATCCAACATGCAGTACAAAACTGCACTACACATTGGCTAAAGGCTTCTTTTTTTTAAGTACCAGTCCGGCATAATTGTATATGCCTGTTTTAAGTAGTTGGTAGGTTTCAATAAATTGAAGTATATCAGTCTTGAGTGCTGCATACTTTTTACTGTAATGGTGATCATGTTTGTCCGATGCACATTCAAGCACTCCGCCCAAACATTTTTCATTTTCCATAATCCGATGCACCAAAGTGTCCTTGGATTTCTCACAATTCTTAAACTCAAAGTTGAACTGTTCCCAACGTTTATATTGGGTTGGGGTTCTAGGTTCGAAAAGATAGGAATGAAGCATTCTTTCGATAAACCTCATTTCATCTGAAACAAATAACAAGTATGATCTCCATCCCTGCAGATTTTCGTGCAATTTTTCTATGTTGCCTTGTTTTATCATGACCATGCGTTATTGATACAATCTAGTTTGTATGACATGCTTGGTCTGGTCGGTTATTCAAATGGGCAAATAATCTTGGGAAATCTATACTTTTTCTGGATATCTGTCGTCGACCCCAAAGGATTGTTTTACCAGTGCTTTAAATTGGTTCTGCGTCATACTGTCCGCTTTTTGAACAGTTAATACCCTACTTCCTATTTCGGGGTAGTTCTCCTCTAATTCGACCATCAATTTTTCGGGAGCCTCGGCCGGGCCAAAAATGTTGATCTGGTCCGCATCTTTTAATGCCTTGGCTATTTTTTCGAAGTATTTTCTAAATTGATGCTTCTCTCTTTCTAAATATTTACTGTCCTGCACCACATCTTGGGGGCCCCATCTGGTTTTGGAACGGGATCCTCCTTTTGGGTTAAAAAATTCAATTTCTGAAAGTATATGGAAAAAACTTTCCTTACCCTTCTCTAAAAGTACGCCATTGGCCTCCAATTTATCGAGCCATATACCAACCTGTTTCATCACTTCATTTTTATCAATTATCATTTAATTCCAAAATGGGCACCTGTGGATCGTACCCAATTTCCTTCACCAAGGGGTTCGATAAAATACTTCCGAAAAACAGGTGTTTTCTATTGATGAAAACCACCATATCTCCTCCGTTATCGATTAAAAAGTTTTCTATCCCTTTGGCCACATCGCTAGCAGGCGTAAAATGGAATTCATAATCCACACCCTGCAAAATATCTTGTAATAATTGTTTATTGCCCTCTTGTTTTGTTTTGAGTATTGGCCGGTCCCCTTTGGTTACATAAAGTATATTGATCTTTGCCTCATATAAATGGGCAATCTCTTTCAGATGGTTTATTTCATTTTCCTTGAAGGCTGTTTTAAAATCGGTTGGAAAAACAATCTCCTTGGGCGGCTCGAACTTATAATAGTTTGGCACTGCAATTACCGGACAATCTTTTATGTGTTCCATTATATGAACGGTATGGGTGCCAAAAATCCGAGCTTTGGATTCGGCAACTCCTTTAGTGCCCATCACAATAAGGTCGATATCTTTCTGGTCGATCAGATTCCTGACCGCTTCGGTCAAGCTATTAAAGGTAATGATGGTATGAAACCTGTGCTTATCGTTTTGTGGATGAAGCTTGATCATTCCCATCAACTTGTCCATTCCTTGTTCTGCCTTCAATTTGGCAGCTTCAAAATAAGGTTCACCTGCTTCAGGGACCCTCATACTTTCCAAAGTATAACCAGATGCCTGAAAAACGTGCAGGATATAAAAATCACAACGCACATGTTGAAAAAGATCCATGGCGTACCTAATGGCATTCAGCGCATTTTCTGAATAATCCGACGGTAGTAAAACTCTCTTATCCATGACATTGGCCTTTTCATGGAATGTACCACAAGTTACGAATTTAAACCATGATTTTTGTCAGGTTTACCCCTTTGGTAGGATTAAAAAAGGAACCTTTAATTTGGTGTTCAGTTCTTTGACCATTCCATTGCCGATAAATTCCAAAAAGAAATGATGGGGATAGTACACCATGCTTAAAATGCCAATATTCCAAAGCTGTACAAATTCCAAAATGGTCTTTACCTTATCCTGTAAAACGGGCAAAACCACTTCTTTGGACCTGTTTTTGGAAATTCCATCAAAAAAAATCGTCTTGTTTTTCTGTTTTCCCGGTGCTTCTTTTCCCTCTTCTATGCTCATGGGCACAACCGTAGCATTCATTTTTTTAGAAAAATATTGAAGCGTTTCAATATTAGGGTTTGAAATGGGATGCACGTAACTTGAGGCGAAGGCTATTTTGTCCACCGGTTTAAAATCAATTTCATGTGGTACAATCAAAATTGGGCATTGGTCTACCTCACGAACCAATTGCATGGCATTATTACCGAACAAAATGTTGGTCATGTCCTCTTTTCCCTTATTCCCAATCACCATTAAATCCACTTGATGGTCTTTGGCATAAGTGGCAACACCCTTACGCATATTGGAACACAATGATGTTTTTACTATGGTGTGCTTGCTATTGGCTCCCACATCCAAAATCAAACGGTGCGCCAAGGCCTCTAGTTGGTTATTGGAAGTTTCCTTGAGCTCTTCCGTTTTTGAATCGTGATGGGTATCGCAAACATGGATCAAATGGATCAGGCATTTTTCATCTTTCAACAATTTGGCCACATAGAACAAGGCATTGTACGAATTGTTTGAAAAATCGGTAGGTACTAAAACTTGTAACATGGCAAATTTGATTAGAGGTTATACGGGAGGACCAAAAAGGGAATTTCACTATGAAAACCGATGTTCTTAATGACCGGTTCCACAAAAAGTTTCTCGATAAGGGAATGTTTATTTTTCACCATCACCAACATTTCCACGGTATTGTCCTTTAGAAAATTGTTGATAGCAGTGACCACTTCTTGATCGGGAAAATCGTAAAACTCGGTATTTCTTTCCAACAGTTTTCCTTCCAAAAAGGTTTTGTTGTCGGATTGCTCCTCAGTCAATCCATCCGGATGCGCGACATGTAAAATATGCAGTTTAGAATGCCAAAGTTTGGATATCGTAAGCAAAAAAGGAAGTTGGGCTTTGTTATAATCCACTTCATAATCGGTCGGGAACAACATATTGTGTGGCGTTCCATAGGTGTAGTGGGACGGAACGGCCAATACAGGAATACTTAATTTATCGATGGTTCGAACGGTATTGGAACCAAAAAGTATTTCTTTGGCCCCTGTGGCTCCTTGCGTGCCCATCACTAAAAAATCCACATTCTCAAGTCTGGACATAGATTCAATTTCATCGCCCAAGGCATTGAATGCCGCATGGGTGAAGAACGTATGTTTGGGATTCGGAAATTCGGATTCAATCCGTTTTCTGGTCTTATCCAATTCCTCCTCTACTTGATAGCGTTGATCATCGGGCAATCCAAATTGCCCTGGACTGCCAAAGGTATAATCCATTCGATATATGGGTGGTGTATAGGCATGCATCACAAAAAATACTGCTGTGGAATGCTCCAAAAGCTTTACCGCATAGGTAATGGCATTGTATGCATTCTCTGAAAAATCGGTGGGCAATATAACTCGTACCATAATCTATTTCTTTTACACCTTATCATACCAAAAGTACCATGATAATCAGACAATAATCATGACTTTGGTCACTTATCAATATTTGAACATCAATTCCTTACAACCAAATCTCCACTACCTCGTTGAGTTGGGGAATATGGCAGTTCCATCCAAATTTCTCTTCTATTTTTTGTTGATATGACTCCATGGCTGATGGTTCGCCATGAATCAAAAACACCTTTTCAGGAATATTTTTTATGCTCCCCATCCATTCCAATAGTTCTTTTTGGTCCGCGTGGGCAGAAAGGCTTTCCAAATGATAAATTTTAGCTTTTATGGGAATGATTTTTCCAAATATTTTTAATTCTGAAACCCCATCGAGCAATTTTCTTCCACGGGTTTCTTCAGCTTGGTACCCCACCAAAAGAATGGCTGTTGATTCTAAATCTCCCAACTGTTGAATATACGTTAACACCCTGCCGCCTGTGACCATTCCACTGCCCGCAATCACAATTTTAGGTCGGGGATCGTCTATGGTTTCCCAAGTTTCTGAATAAGAACCCACCAAATTTATACGGCTTTGCATATTGCGGTATTCTGTAGGCGGCAGTTTGTGCCATTCAGGAAAATGTTCAAACACCTTCAATACATTAATACCCATAGGGCTATCCACAACAATGGGAATATTGGGAATGGTGTTCCGTTTGTACAATTTCCACAATTGATACATAAGGGACTGAAGTCGTTCCACGGCAAATGATGGGATGATCAAAATCCCGCTTTCCTGGATGGCCCTGTCCACCAATCCGTCCAAAATGGCTGCTACATCTTCTTCGGGATGTAGTCTATCACCATAGGTACTTTCAACAAACAAATAATCGGCCCATTCGGGTTGTTTGGGAGGTCTTAGCAATTCGTCCTCTTGTCTACCAATATCACCAGAAAAAACAAACACTTTTCCAAACAGATTGATCTCGATATAGGTGGACCCAATAATATGCCCATTGTAATGAAAAGTTGCGGTACAGTTTTCGGAGAGGGAATTGATTTCCCCTTCTTCTATGGATTCAAAAAAACGTAGACAGAAGTCCACATCTTTGTGGGTGTAAAGTGGTAAGGCCGGATGATGTTTGCTATAGCCTTCCGTATTGGCCCTTTCGGCTTCTTCCTCTTGAATTTTGGCGCTGTCCTCCAAAATAATTCGCGCTATTTCCAAACTTGGGGCTGTTCCCAAAATTTTTCCCCGAAAACCTTGCTTCACCAAAAGCGGCAGATACCCGCAATGATCTAAATGACCATGTGTCAACAAGACCGCATCTATCTCTGAAACTTTTATGGGCAAAGAATCCCAATTCCGTTTTCGAAGTTCCTTTGCGCCCTGAAAAAAGCCACAATCCACCAAAATTTTTATCTCATCGGTATGCAGATAAAATTTAGAACCTGTAACCGTTCCCGAACCACCCAAAAAATGTATTTGTAGCTTTTGCATGACCTTTAACTTTTGCACAACGACCTCATCTCTTTTAAAATCCGGTCCTTTCGACCTTTGGACACCCCTATCTCATCCAACAGCCTATGATGCCTCTCTAAATTTCTGAAGAGCACCAAACCCTTGTCCAACAAAAATTTCTTTTCTCGTTTGGATAATAACAAGGAAACGGTAATCGGATATAATCCCAATCGGTCAATTCTATCTTTCAATCCATTTTCCAAAGGGAAATCCCAACTTAACAGGTATAATCCTGCACATTTTCCGTATAGCAAGGCGTCGCCTGTAAAACGGGTATTGGTCACCACCCACCCTTGGGTGTCCTGACTTTCATGGAGCAGTACATCTTTTACGTCCAAATACCTGGAATTAATATAAAGGGGGACCTTAACATCACATTTTAAACTCTGGTCGCCATGAAATTTACATTCGATAACGTGTAGGGTGCCATTTTTACTGGCCAACACATCAATCTCATGGGATACGCAAGTGCCCTGAACCATTTGTCCCACTTGAACTTCATAGCCCGAAAAATGCAAAACACCCGCCACGAAGCGTTCAAAAGGAAAACCGGTGGGCCCAAGCTCGTAAATGGCCTTTTTGAGTTTGTATTTGGAGGCGTAAACGGATTTTTTCTTTTTTAAAAGGGCAAAGGCCCGGTTATGGATTTCGCGAGTACTGATTCCCTGATACAGTTCTTCTTGTACACGTTCCAAAATTTCATTGACCATGGCTTCGCTCGCTCCACTATATTGAAGGGATTTCTTCAACTTTTGCATAGAGAAATGAACCTTCTCCCCTGTTGATTTGGTGATATGAAGCTGATCTTCAGTCATATGTCTAATTTACGGATCCTTTTAGTAGCAATCCATGATTTTGTTCATGTTCATCAAGAAATTAAAAAACTCAAAAACACACTACGCCTTGATTTCTAGATAGTTTACCCTTCCATGCAATTTCAAGATTAAAATATTATCGGTCTCAAAATGATTATCCCTCTTTTTTGATTAACTTGTAGTAACATTACTGAGTTCCAAAATGGAAATTCTTTCAACTCTTTGATCTTTACTTTTTCGAGCCATTTTGGCTCGAAATTCTTCCCCCTAAAAGATGATTTAGAGTTAGACCAAAAGCGATTTTATCCTTTTTGGTAAAAGAATACAATCCGATAAAGTTATTTGTAATATCAACATCATGAAGCAATTAAAAACCTCATCAGCAAAATTTTCAATCAAAAAAATTTTCCTGTTCTTCCTTGGCTTAGGTCTTTTGGGATTTTATGGCTGTAGCAGCGGTTATCTAACAAAGTCCAAAAACTATAGCAACGTAAAAAAAGAATACAATAATATCGTTGTAATCGCCAAATCCAATAGTGAGATTTCAAGAAGGTCGTTCGAGGACCGCTTGGTCGCACAACTTTATGAGAGAGGAGTGGATGCAACCGCTTCGTACAATATCCCATATTTTGATGCGAAGCCATTGCAAAGTGAAGAGGATATGAATGGTTTAAAAGACAGATTGGTAGCCGATGGCTATGATGGTGCTGTAGTGACACACATGGTAGATTCCCAACAGTTTGTAACGCAAACCCCATCTAGCGCAGTATATTATCCTGGGCCAAGATATAGGCGTTTTGGCGCTTATTATTCCTATTACCCTTCCTATAATTGGAATTCCTCTTATGTGGAAACCGGTACTAAATACTTTTTTGAAAGTGCCCTTTATTCCTTGGACAATTCGGACGCTGATAATTTACAATGGGTAGGGCAATTTAGAATTGTTGACCCTGTAGACATCGACAAGACCATTGAAAAATACAGTATCGAACTTGCTGGATTATTGGTTGCCAACAGCGTACAAGCAATGGAATAAATACTTCCAATGTTTTGGGCCGTATTCGGAAAAATATCTGTTTGCTTTATGCTACCATATTGTTGGCAACAGTTTGTGTAGACCAATTGGTTGCACAACAGAATTACAATTATGAAAATTTCGGAAACCAGTCCATTCTACTAAACGGGAATGTAACTGGTAGCGTTAGCGACCTAGGTGCTACATATTATAACCCTGCCCGTTTGGTGACCCTGAGCACCCCTGTTTTGGCCATCAATGCAAAGGTGTATCAATTACAAACCGTAAAGCTGAACAATCTTTTAGGTTTAAACAATGAACTTAAAGACAATAACTTTGGGTCCATTCCACGAATGTTGTCAGGGGTGTTTAGCATTAAAGGAATGGAAAAAGATATTTTTGCCTATTCCGCATTGACTAAAAGCAACAACGATTTTTCATTTGCCTATGAAACTGGAGAAATCGATGAATTTACCAACGGAGAATTCGAATCCGGAAAAATTGGCCTCGACAATAAAACGGATGAAGAATGGTACGGTGCCTCTTGGGCCAGAAGTCTTACAGATAAATGGGCAGTAGGAGCATCGGTTTTCTTTTCCACCTATAAAAAAACGGAATCATCCACGGCACGTTACATTTATGTAGGCGATGATGATCTTTTGGGAGTGTATCAAAGGGAGGTGCTTTTGGAACAGACCTCTTCCGGTTTTTTCTCCAAAATTGGGATTTGCTATGTTGACGAATCCATTGAACTCGGTCTCAATATTGACCTTCCCTACTTCCAAATTAAAGGAAAGGGACGAATCGCCGAGGAAAAATTGGTCAGTGGGAATACCGAAACCAGCGGATTGTTCACTTCCATGGACCTGCAAGATTTAAAAGCCAAACGAAAACGTCCCATCGGTTTTCAATTTGGGGCAGGAATTCCATTAAAAAATGGAAGAATACACACAAAAATAAGCTGGAACAAAAGATTAAAACCCTATACACTGATCCAAACACCGGATTTATTACGGAATGGTTCATTTACTGAGGAATTTCGTTCTGTTTTTAATTATGGTATTGGTTATCAACATAACTTCTCGGACATATTTAGTGCTTACGGCAGTTTTTCAACGGATTTTTCACCATTTGATTCCAGTGCTTCCCTATTTGATTTGATCGATGAGGAGCAACGTCGAACTTCCTTTAATACGGACTATTATCATTTTGGACTGGGAACGCGAACCTCAATTGCAAGTATCGGATTCACCATAGGCGCCATTTATTCCCATGGTAAATCAAATTTTAATAGTCCATTGGATTTGAATCTTGAAAATAATACGGGTAATGCTGAATTGATCTTGACTCGCTGGAGATTTCTGCTAGGACTGGACATCAAATTATTCAGCAAAAAAACTGAAAAGAACATTTAAACAAATCCCCCAACCATGTCCCCAAATGCTAATTCTTTCACCAACAAGTTTATCTATTTTGCCGGGGGGCCGAATCTTGAACCTCAAAAAAAATTATATGAAACAGTCCATTTTTTTCTTAGCAACAATTCTCTTCCTATTTATAGGGTTAACACAAAGTAATGCCCAAAGCATAGAAGTATCTGCCAGTTACGGTTATCAATTTGGCACCAAACTCAATTACGGTAGAAACTATCTTAAAATTAATGACAGTGACCAGTACCATATTACTGTGGGTTACGACATGGGATATGTTGGAGCTGAGATTTCGTATACAAGAATGGGAAGTGAACTGCTGGTCAGAGACATTAATTACACCAACGGTGAGGAACGATTATCCGATATGGTCGTGGATTTAATTCAAGTAAGCGGCCTTAAATATTTTGGCAACGACGATATAAAACCTTTTTTAGGTGGTGGATTGGGATTGGCCATTTTGAGTCCATCCAACGAAAATCGTGACTTGACTTCCCGTGACCTAAGTTCGTCCACAAAGTTTGCATTTTCCGCAAAAGGTGGTGTTAAAATGTTACTTACCCCTCGTTTTGGAATTGTGCTCCAAGGCCATTTGTTCTTTCCTGTGGAATGGGGCGGTTTGTATGTTGGTGTAGGTCCAGGAGGTCCCACTACTGGTGTAAATGTTGGAACCACTACTATAATAGGCGCTTTATCAGGGGGCGTCTTTATTAAATTAAACTAGGTTTTATGGGCTGTCAAACCAAAAATATCCTTATCTGCTCGCGATTGGGCATCCTTAGTTTGATTTGCTGCAGTTTTTTGTTCAGTCAACCGATTTATGGGCAAAAAAACAAAACAGATGAAGAAAAAAAGATTACCGCAAAAGTTTTTCCTTATATCAATTATAGCAGGACTTTGGAACTTCAGATGGGAATTGTAGGCTCCATGATGTACCGGTTAACCGAAAAGGACACCATTTCTCCAAAATCCATGTCGGGTGTCATGGGATTGTACACAACAAACGATTCTTATTTGGTAGGAACATTCCACCGTTGGTTTTTACATGAGGATGATTGGCGGATTACATTTTATTTAATGAATGGGACCCAACGAGCCCAAGTATATGTTTCCGAAGTGGAACAGCCCGGTTTTACAGATTACGCCTCCAATATTACCATCATAAATTTAAGTGTCTTGAGAAGAATCAAAAAGCAATGGTACGGAGGTCTAGGTTTTACCTACAATATTGCCTCTACAGCATTTGAGGACACTGAAGAGCCCGATAAGAGCAATTACCTGGGATTTTTGGTGCAATCATCCATTGATAAGCGAAATCAAATTTATTACCCCACAAAAGGCTCACTTACCAACATCAAATGGAACTCATTTCCAACAGCCTTGGGCAATGATGAGGATATCAACTTAATTTCGGTGAGTTACAACAAGTATATGGATTTCCCCAACAACAATAATATTCTTGCATTTCGCGGGCATGCCAAATTTGGATTAGGTGCCTTAAATTTTGAGCGACAAGTGGTTATTGGTGGAAAAGATATTCGTGGTTACTCTGATGGAAAATATCGGGGGGATGGGATTTTTGCCCTTCAAGGGGAATACCGACTCAATTTTAATAATAATATGGGCATCGTAGGATTTTTAGGGGCTGCCACCATATTTGGATCCACCAATGAAGAATTCAATGGTAAACTGTACCCGGGCATCGGTATGGGATACCGATACACCATTTTTAAAGAAGATAATTTCAATATCGGCTTGGATGGTGCCTTGGGTAAAGACGATTGGGGCATTTATTTTAGAATTGGAGAGTCTTTTTAGGTGCTTTTATATATTTTCACCTACTTTAATAGGTATCCATAAAGTAACCCAGTCCTAATTAATGAGAATATCTAGTATCCTGCTTTGCTTATTAATAGTTTCTTGTGCAAAAATAAGACAAGACCAAGGAGAACAACTTTACGCCACCCATTGTGCCCGTTGTCATACCCTACCTAAAATCGACCATTTGACCAAAAATGAATGGGCGTTGAATGTATTGCCCGAAATGGGAACCCGAATGGGCATAAAAGATTCAACATTTGACCCCTATAAGGGCTACACCCATGCGGAACAGTATGAACGCATGTTATCAGGAGCATATAGTGCAGTACCCACAATAACAGAGGAAGATTGGCAAGATTTAAAGAAATATATCATTGCTAATGCTCCCGATGAATTACCCAAAATTGAGGAAGCAACTTACCAGACGTTGGAGCAGTTTACTTTTAAAAATATTGCAATAGACAGTGTTCCGGGGTCAACGATTTCCTTTTTGGATTTTGATGAGCAAACCAAAAATATTGTATTGGGAGATTTGAACGGTTCGTACAAGACTTATGATTATGCCACACAAAAAACACAACAACACTTTCAGTCGCGCAATGCAATAACCGCAATCACAAACCTAGATTCGACCAGCTATATTACATCGGTCGGACTATTGAATCCTTCCGAACTGAAGGAGGGCTCTTTAACGGTAAGGCAAGGGGAATCCACCAAGACCATAGCTACCGAACTGCACCGGCCGGTCCACACTTTGGTTCATGACTTTAATCATGATGGGGAAAATGAAATAATTGTTTGTGAGTTTGGTCATTTGACCGGTTCGCTGAGTCTATTGAAAAAAAATGACCAAGGTATTTATGAAAAAAGCCTTTTGGCACAAAGCCCCGGTGCCACTAAATCCATTATTAGAGATTTAAATAATGATGATAAGGACGACATTGTATTTTTACAGGCACAGGGCGACGAAACTTTGATGGTACTATATCAACAAGAGAACCTGACCTTTTCCATGGACAAGTTGCTTCGGTTTAGTCCAATTTATGGCACCAGCTGGTTTGAAATGACCGATGTTGATGGTGATGGTGATGAAGACATTATTACCGTCCATGGTGATAATGCCGACAAAACCCAAATATTAAAACCCTACCACGGCATGCGCATTCATCTTAACGATGGGAACAACAGGTTTGAAGAAGCATTTTTTTATCCTATGTACGGAGCTACAAGAAGCGCTTCTGGAGATTACGATCAAGATGGCGACATAGATATTGCCCTTGTCTCCTCTTTTCCCAATTATGATGAGGAATTCGTAAAGACCTTTGTGTATTTGGAAAATATAGGGGAGGCAGAATTTCAGTTTCAATCAAAAACATTGCCGCAAGAATATGACGACAAATGGTTTTTAATTGCATCCGCCGATGTGGATTCCGATGGTGATTTGGACATTATATTAAGTGCCTTCACCTATAATTTCAGTCCAATACCTGAAGAATTGGCTACAAAATGGAGTTCATCAACAGATATACTGGTTTTAGAAAACACCCTGATCCAATAAAGGAGATCCTTTAAAATAGTTTTAACTAGCTTTTTGTATAAACCAATAGCTTGTTCCTATTTTGTGAAACCACAATAAATGGGTTTCCTCCACCTGCTCGTTCCACCAAAATCATGTCTTTCCCATCTCCCGTAACCTTAAATCCGCTTTCTTGGGCATCTTTAAATTCGAAACCACCTTGGCCGTCACCAACCAAAACACCACCGTTAAAGGCATCGTACCGTCCAATGAATGCTTCGTTGCCATAATCGTTACCTATCATAAAAATACTGGTGTTTTGTCCACCGTTGGGATTGGAAGTAATCATGCATTTTATTGGGGCCATTTGTGTTTGCCAAGGCAAGTCTGCCATACTAAAGTTGCCCTTTCCGTCATTTTGGAAATAGCTGGTTTGGTCATGATTTGCCATTAATTCAACAGCACCTTCAAGCTCTTCTGGGGTGAAAAGCTCACTTTTGGTGGTCTTGGCAAATTCACGGAAATAATTGAACTTCTTTCTGAACATTGGACTTTGGGCCATCAAATCCCCCCAATAATTTACAGGATAAGGCGCATAGGTTCCATTTTCAAAATCCCCTTTAAAATAGGCGAACAACACTGGGTCTATTGCACCATTATCATCAAAATCCTTGGCCAACATAGTTACTGGTCTGTCCTGTGAAGGTTGGTAAAAATTATTGGTTCCCAGGTTACCTGCAAGCAAATCTATATCGCCATCGTTATCAAAATCTTGCGCCAAAACGCATTCCCACCAACCAGATAGCTGTTGTATTCCCGATTCGGCAACTGCTTGGAACGAATCCTTTTTATTGAGAAACACGGTAACGGGCATAAACTCCCCGACCAAAATAAGATCTTTTAAGTTGTCATTGTCCAAATCCGCCCATTTTACATCGGTCACCATTCCCGGGGTCCTTAGGGCTGGGCTGTACTCATCGGTCACATCAACAAGGGTTCCGTTTTCATTTTTTAACAGGTAGCAATTATCGGGCTTCGGAAACTGGGAGAAAGGGGTTCGTCCTCCAACAAATAGATCTACAAAACCATCTCCGTCAAAATCTTCGGCCTCTACCACCGAACCACTAGAACTTATTTTGGGCAGTCTATCAGTTGATTTGGTGAATTTCTTGTTTCCTTCATTGATCATCAAATAATCTTGGTAGTATGGTGAATCCAAATCAAATTCGTTACTACCAGAAACCATATAAATATCCAAATCTCCATCGTTGTCCAAATCGAAAAGCGAAATACTGGTCTCCTCAAACATTTTACTCCCCTCATCTTCAAATAAGGATGTGCTGGTAAACATTCCATCGGCATTTTGCCAATAAATTATTGGTGAGTAGCCCGATGAGCTTCCAATAATAAAATCCTCAAAACCATCTCCATTAATATCTCCCTTGGCCAGACGTGGACCATTTTGGGATAGTTTGTGCGGTAAGGTGGGCTGTACATAAAAATCGGCTTTATCTGTTTCTTTGTGGACAAAACTTATTCCAACTTCGTCCGCTATTTCTTTATATATAGGGTCCGTTTTCTTTGGAGCTAATGGAAAGGCCAACGCATTGCCCGCAACCTTACTCGCATCGGCATAATTCACCTGAAGTGTTTGATTGCCTTCAATATTATTGAACGCTTGGTATTTTCCATCGGGCCATAACACCTCAATGGATTCGATGTTCTTTTTATCGCCGATTCCAAAATGCGCCACACTTTGTACGGTTGATAAATAGCCACGGTTTAACTGGTGCTCGTAATATTGAAAACTTCCATCCTCAAATCGAACGGCTACTTTGGTGCCCAGACCTGCCCTATTGGTTTCGGGACCTTCCAAATCTAATTGCAGGTAATTTTTATTGGTTCTGGTGTCGGATTCCAGGTTATTTCTAAATAGGAAAGCCTCATCATTGATATTGCTTACCACATAATCCAAGTCACCATCCCCATCCAAATCGGCAAATACAGCACCGTTCGAGAATGAGGGGATACTTAAGCCCCACGCTTCACCAACATCTTTAAACTGTCCATTACCTTCATTTTTGTATGCATAATTTGGAATTTTCACAACAGGGATGGAATCCAATATTTGTGCGGTACTCAAGTATCGTTGCACATTAAAGTTAAATTCTCCAAAATCAAGGTCTGTGATATCGCGAGGAAAACCATTGGTGATCAACAGGTCCTTTTGCCCATCGTTATCGGCATCCACAAAAAGTGGTGACCAGCTCCAGTCGGTCTTGGAAATACCCGCCATCATACCTATTTCACTATAGGGCACATCGGGCCCTTGTCCCATTTGGAGCATATTTCTCATATATTGATAATCATAATCGAACCTCTCGTTCATATAATAATCATTATACTTGGTAGCTTTTACGGTAGTTTTTAATCGATTGTTGGTTTCTCCCAACATATCGAGGGTGACGATATCCAAATACCCATCGTTATTGAAATCTGAAATATCGTTCCCCATGGAGAATTTGCTCTGGTGCTTTACGTAGTCGCTAATTTTATCAGTAAACGTACCATCACCATTATTGATGTAGAGAATATCGTTGCTCAAATAATCGTTGCTGACGTAAATATCGGGCCAACCATCATAATTTAAATCTGAAATGGCAATACCTAATCCATATCCTTCAATGGTAATACCGGCTTCCATGGTCACGTCGGTGAAGGTATTGTCACCATTATTTCTGTATAAACGGTCGTTACTTTTTGACGATCCATCTAAAATTTTATCCCTGTAATTGGATGGCAACACATGAATATCCACATTGTTAAGCACATATAAATCCATTAAACCATCCTTGTTGTAGTCCAAGAAGGCTGCGTTCATACTGTTGTAGTTGCCCGCGATGCCATATTCTTTTGCCATTTCTTTAAAAACAGGAATGCCATCCGCATCCACTCCTTGGTTTACAAAGAGAATGTTTGCCTTTTCTTCATCTGATTCGTACATGGCGGTACAAACATAAATATCCAATAAGCCATCGTTGTTGATATCAATTACAGCCGTCCCTGTTTTCCATTGATCGCTGGCAGCAACTCCAGCTGCATCGGTAACGTCTTTAAACTTGAAATTGCCCTGATTGAGGTATAATTTATTGGTGACTTGGTTACCTGTAAAGAAAAGATCGGGTTGGTCATCGTTATTAAAATCACCCACGGCAACACCACCACCATTAAAAATGTACTCGCTGGTTAAAATATTAAAGCTATCGGTTTCTACGATTTTATTATTGAAGGTTACCCCAGATTGATTGGAAGAAATTTGGGTAAACAAGGTGTTTTCTTTCTTTTTGGAACAAGAAACTACCGATACAATTACTAGTGCTGTTGCTATATATTTTTTAACCACAGTTGCTGTTGATTTATTAGGGTTGAAAGAAAAATAAAAAGTAATAAGAGTTTTTTTGACTACAAAGTACTAGGCCTTTATTATTCAAAAATTAACCGATTATTTATTAAAAGCATGCTTTAAAAAAACATGCTGGCAAAATAAGATTCTTACTTACAAATTGGTGCAAAATGATAAAAATAAAAATAGGCTGCCAAAGTTAATTGGCAACCTATTCAACTAAATTAAAATTTAACTAACTCAGACTCTATTTTTAATAGCCAGGGTTTTGGGTTAAAATACCACCACTCTGGTCAATTGCATTTACTGGGATTGGATACAAATCGTGCTTAGGTTGATAAGTTTTGAATTTAGAATCATATCCAGAAAGGTAAAAATCCTCTCCTTCGTTTTGGATGTACGTGTTGATAGTTTCCATGGCAACACCCCATCTTCTTAGATCAAATAATCTGTGACCTTCCATTCCAAATTCCAAACGACGCTCAAATCGAACTGCTTTTCTAGCTTCTGCTTGATTGGCAAATGACGTGTATAGTTCAATTTCATAATTGGCAGCATCAGCTGTCCCATCTACAGTTTTAACGTACGTCATGTTTTTGGCTCTGTTACGAACTTGATTTACGTAGTTCAAGGCCAAGGCCAAATCTGGAGTTGGTTTTTCAACAGCTGCTTCCGCGGCCATCAACAATACATCTGCATAACGCAAAATATTATAGTTGATACCAGACCAATCGGAGCCCCATCCACCAGTACCACGGTTGGCATCCACTTCGTCTGCCTGGTACACGTTCTTTTTAGGAAGGTACGGTCCAGAAATATCCTGGAACGTTGCTCTAATCCATTCTTTACCCGGGTTTATACCAAAACCATTATAATCAATCCCTCTTCGAGAAACTGTGTAATCCAATCTTGGATCTAGTGGTCCAGTATGTGGTGTAAAGGGATCTGCACTGTTGATTCCGTAGTCACTTACCACATCGGTATCTGCATAAGAATCCAACAATGGTAAACCACCACTGGTTTGGTATGCATTTACCAAGTCCTGGGTTGGCTGGTAAAATCCACAGCAAGTACCCAAAGGTCCACCACCAGGATAATTCAATGTACCAGCTCCGTTACCATTAAAGGAACGACCTGTATCTGCTGAAAACTGAATAGCGAACATAGATTCTGGTCCGTTTTCACCTGCAAAATTAAAGTTGTCCACAAACTCTTCATTTAACGAGTATGGTCCATTGTTAATCACATCGTTAAATTGGGTCAAGGCTGCATCATATTTACCTTGATATAGCAATGCTTTACCTAAATATGCCTTAGCCACCCATGAATTTGCTCTACCAACTATAATATCAGAACCCAACATTCCAATCGCCTGATTTAAATCAGCTTCGATTTCCGCCCAAACAGGACCTGGGTTGGGTTGGTTGAATTCTTGGTTTACTAAATTTTCAACAGATATAAACGGAACGTTTCCATAAAACTTTTGCAGTTCAAAATTATAGTATGCTCTTAAGAAAAGGGCTTCACCTGCTTGTTGTGTAAAATCACCATCTGGAATTTGACTTATCAAATCCAAAACAGCATTACAGCGGTTAACACCTCCAAAAAGTGCACTCCATCTTCCCAAGAACCAGTTGTTACCGGTTTGCCAGTCCAAGGTTTCAACTTGGAACAAGGCAGTGTTATCACCATCGGTACTACCTCTGTGCGCATCATCGGACACTACATCGGACCACCAGTTATCTCCACCTGCTGCTACACCTTCTCCTTGACGGTTGATACGCTCACCATCCATTGCGGAGTAGGCAGCTGTCAATTTAAGATCTACACCCAGTGCATTCTGCAAGGCCTCATCTGAAAGTGCTCCTGTTGCTGGCTTTTCTGTGAAATCTTCACTACAGGACCATAGCAAGAGTCCTGCTAGTATGGTTGAATATATTACTCTCTTTTTCATTTTTTAAAATTTTAAATTAACCCCGAAGGAATAAATTGAAGCTAAAGGGTAGTTGTTATCGGAAACACCTATTGTAAGGTTATCGATAGATCCATCACCGTTAAACCTTGGCTGAAGCTCAGGATCAACTCCATCATAACCAGAAATAGTAAATAGGTTGGTACCTTGAATGTAGAAACGAACACTGTCCATACCTACATAACTAGCAACATCATCGCTGAAAGTATATCCAATTTGAAGGTTTTTCAATCTCATGTATGATCCATCTTCCACGAAGAACGAATTCGCTTGACCTTCGTTATTGGTGATACTCTGGCTCAATGCTGGCAATGAAGCATCTTGGTTGTCTGGTGTCCAAGAATCCAATACTCTTGTACTTCTGTTTGCGTTAAAAAAGGATGGGAAATCTGTATACACTTTTTCGTTATTAAAGATTTCGTTTCCTTGAGAACCTTGGAAGAATGCTGACATATCAAATCCTTTGTACCCCATTGTCAAGTTAACACCGTAAGTGAAATCAGGGTGAGGAGAACCAATATATGTTCTATCATCATCGTTGATAACACCGTCATTGTTTAAATCTGCATATTTAAATCTACCAACACCGTCAGCAGCTGTTGCAAATCCTTGATCGGCCGCAGCAGAAACTTCAGCTTCTGAAGCAAAAATACCTTCTACAACTCTACCATAGAAAGATGAAATTGGTTGTCCTTCCTCAGTTCTGGTTACAGTACCTGTAGTTCTAAAACCTCCAAATCCGGTTTGGAAAGCACTGATCAAATCAACTACTTCATTTTTGTAGCTGGAGAAGTTCACATCAATTCCATAGCTAAAGCCTGAATCGGTCTGATCTGAATAACTTAAAGTTGCATCCACACCTTTGTTCTCAATAGAACCTAGGTTTACAAAAGGTGGTGCAGCATCGATTGCTGTAGAACTATACAAGCTAAAGTCTTGGTTGATCAAATCTTTGGTTTTGATCGTAAAGTATTCTGCAGAAAGGTTCAATCTGTTATCAAAGAATCCCAATTCCACACCAAAGTTGGTAGTTTCACTGGTTTCCCAACGCAAGTTTGGGTTTCCTGCTGCAGACAAAAGAGCTCCTTGAGTTGCTCCTCCACTACCGCTATATACGTAGTTGGCATATTGCTCACTTAAAGCAGAAATGTTGATTGTTGGGTTGTTCACAGGCAATGTTTGGTTACCCATTTGACCCCAAGATCCTTTTAATTTCAATCGACTGATAAAAGAATCAGTAGACCAGAAATTTTCGTTGCTTACTACCCAACCTGCACTAATGGATGGGAAAATATCACTTTTGTTATCTCCTTTAAATCTTGAAGATTCATCACGACGTACAGTAGCTGTCAATAAATAACGACCATCATAATCGTAGTTTACGGTACCAAACAACGAGAACAAAGAGGATGCGTTATCATAAGCATAGGCTACGTTTGGAGTACCTCCACCATTGCTCAACAAATAGTAATCTGGAGTTTCGAAGAAATAATCGGTTCTTGAAATACCTTTTCCTTTACCATGTACATCCAAAGCTTCGATACCTACCAAAGCATTAATACTGTGGTCTCCAAAAGACTTGTTATAACTTAAAGTATTGGTCCAAACCCACTCATAGGTATCTTGATCATTCTCTGTAAGTGTGTTGGTGGAAATAGGCTCTGAAGATTCTGGAATCAAAGCTCTAAAACTTCTATCATTAAAGGCTCTAATGGAACCACCCAAAGATGTTTTGAACTGCAATCCATCAAAAATGTCAACGGTAGCATAAATATCACCAAACACTCTAAATGTTTTGGCAAAATTGTCTTTTTGACGGTAAGCTTCAGCTACTGGGTTGTTTGGGTTGGAAAGTCCAGTATCATTACTATAGTTTCCACCAAAATTACCATCGGTATCATATACCGGTACCAATGGAGACATCCTTAGAGCAAAGTTGTTCCAAGATTGTCCACCACTTCTTCTATCAAAAGAAATATTTGCGTGTTGTCCAATACGGACTCTATCACCCACTTTAAATTCAGAGTTTAAACGAGCAGAACCTCTTTTAAATCCTGTGTGAATCTGGATACCCTGACGGTTCAAATAGCTGGTAGAGAATAAGAATTTAGATTTTTCGTTACCGTTTTCCAAAGTTAGGGAAACGTTTTGCGTTACCGCAGATCTGTAAATTTCATCCAACCAATCAGTTCCTCCTTCTGGCACAACCATAGTAACAGGAACCCCTTGAATAGTCTCAGGAATAACAGGTGACGCTCCATTACCATATTGTGGGTGCTGAGGAGTACCACCATCGTTCAAGATACTTTGCCAAATCATTTCACCATGTTGTTGTGTATTCAACATGTCCGGCAACTTAGATGGTGTAGAGAAACCTGTGTACATATCCAAAGATACTTTTGCAGTATCCAAGTTGTACCCACCACTTTTGGTAGTTACGATCACAACACCATTGGATGCACGAGCACCATAAATAGCAGCTGCACCATCCTTAAGTACGTTCATCTGTTGGATGTCTGCTGGGTTAATGGAGTTCAAGATACCAGGATCATCAGTTTGCACACCGTCAATAATGTACAAAGGATCGTTACTGTTACCTGTACCATAACCCCTAATACGCACTACAGGAGTAGCACCTGGAGAACCATTGTTTGTAATGGTTACCCCGGAAACCCTACCTTGTAATGCTTCAGCAGCATTCACAACTGGTGTTTTTGTGGCTTCGGCAACATCTACAGTACCCACGGAACCAGTTAGTTCACCTCTGGTCTGCGTACCATAACCGGTCACAACCACTTCATCCAATGCTGCCGCATCTTCTTCCATGGTAACATCAACAGTAGCATTGCCGTTTACCGGAATTTCTACTGTTTTAAACCCTACGTAAGAAAAAATAAGGGTTGCATCGGAAGCAGCTGTAATGGAATAATTTCCATCAAAATCCGCTTGCGTACCATTTGTGGTACCCTTCACAATAACGTTGGTACCTGGAAGGGGAGTCCCCATTGCATCTACTACTGTACCTGTAATTGTAATTTGAAATGGAGGCGCAGAAGTCTCATCCGAGTCTGGGGTTGCTGCAAACGCATACCCCCCGACCAACATCATTGTCATTGACAAAAAGAATGCTTGAAACGTTTTAACCGAATCAGCCCATCTTGCCAAAATCTGAATTTTGTTTTGATTCATAGATAGTTTATTTAGTTTGTTATTTTGAATTGATTCAGACCGTGCATATTGTCTCAATCGGGAACAATAATAGGTAAAATTTTACAATTAGCAATATTTTAACATTAAATATTATAAAATTAAAATCAGCCCCCTCATAAATATCAAATTGATAATTCCATATTTCAAAAAGTCAATGTACATCTGGGTTCCACTCAATTATCAATACACATTTCATAATGGATTTCCATGCTTCTAAAAAGCAACAACTCCGCTTAGAATTGTTAAAAAAACACATCGCTGGTTTTGAGATACTGCCAAATCAAAAAAAGTAACGATCGTCATTGTTTACTCTAACAGATGTACTCTCCACTCCAATATCCTATACTTGAATAGGAATAGCGTTTGAATGTTGAGCATTCATTGCCCATTTTACCATAACCCCAGTAAAACCAAATGATACATTCTCAATTTCAAACTTATTATTGTATCAATTTGACACAATAATACTTTCTTTTTTTTATAATAATATTTTTTTACCGTAATTTTTGCGATGTTTACAACATGTTACCTTCAGAAAAAGAACATATAACCAACATTGCATACGACACTGTAATCTTTGGTTTTACAGGGAATGAGCTAAAAATTTTAATCTTAGAATATCAAAATTCTGGACTATTTGCACTTCCCGGAGGATTTATTAGGAGAGACGAAAACCTATACGATGCAGTAAAACGTGGAGTAAGGGAAAGGACTGGATTGGAAAGAATACATTTGGAACAATTCCACACCTTCGGCAAGAAAAATCGAGATAGTTCTTACCCTTTTAAAAAGATAGCTGCAGGAAAAGGTTATCCCATTACTTCAGACCATTGGGTTTTGGATCGTTTTATAACCGTGGGGTACTATGCCCTTATCGATTACAATGAAGTGAAACCCACACCTGATAAATTTTCGGATTCCATAGACTGGCATGCTATTGACAAATTACCTCCCCTTATGATCGATCATGAAGAAATTGTTGAAAAAGCCATTGAGGCCATCAGAAGCGATTTGGGTAAAAAACCAATTGGAACCAATCTTTTGCCAAAAAAATTCACCATGAAAGAATTGCAAAGGGTGTACGAGGTCATTTTGAACAAAGAATTCAGAAGAACCACGTTTCAACGCAAAATGCTCAGTATGGACTTTCTGAAAAGACACGAAAAACTATATACCGGAGCGGCCAACAAAGCTCCTTATTTATATAGTTTTGACCAAAGCAAAGTCGAAAAGGAATAAAAAATCACAAATCTAAAACTTAAAGTTGTTTAAATTTAGCAATCTTTAAAACCTAAAATTATATCAAAAATGCCAAATTATAATATTGATGCCGATCCAAAACACACCTACGATGCTATTGTTATAGGCTCTGGGATAAGTGGAGGATGGGCAGCAAAAGAACTTTGTGAAAAAGGGTTAAAAACCTTGGTTTTGGAGCGTGGACCCGTAGTCGAACATGTTGTAGATTACAAAACGGCAAATCTAGACCCCTGGGATATGGATCTACGCGGAGGATTGACTCCAGAAGAACAAAAAAAACATTATAAAGGCATTCGTTCCGGGTTTATTGGAAAAGATACCGAGCATTTTCATGCCAATGATGAAGAAAACCCGTATACCGAGGTAAAACCATTTCTTTGGATTCGAGGCCATCAAATGGGAGGCCGTTCCCTTTTATGGGGAAAACAGACCTATCGTTGGAGCGAAATGGATTTTGAAGCCAATGCCAAAGACGGACATGGTGTGGATTGGCCCATTCGATATAAAGATTTGGAACCATGGTACACTTATGTGGAGAAGTTTGCAGGCATCAGTGGTGAAGCCTTGGGCTTGCCGCAATTGCCAGATAGCCATTTTCTGCCTCCAATGGAATTAAACTGTGTGGAGAAAGAGGTTAAAAAGCGAATTGAAAGCAACTTTCCGGGCAGACATATGATCATTGGTCGAGTTGCCCATTTGACCGAACCCTTAAATGGTAGAGGGCAATGTCAATATAGAAATCGATGTAGTCGAGGTTGTCCATACGGAGCTTATTTTAGCAGCAACGCGGTAACGCTACCTGCCGCCAATGCGACAGGAAACCTTACATTTAGGCCCTACTCCATTGTACAGTCCATTATGTACGATGAAAGCACAGGCAAAGCTTCTGGTGTTCGAATTATTGATGCAGAAACCAATATGGATATCGAATACAAGGCAAAAATCATATTCTGCAACGCATCAACCTTGAGTACTACACAAATTCTATTGAATTCCACCTCCAACCGTTTCCCTGAAGGAATGGGTAACGATAGCGGTGAATTGGGCCATAATTTAATGGACCATACCTATCGCGTAGGGGCCATTGGAAAAGTAGAAGGATTCGATGATAAATATTATAGCGGTAGAAGACCCAATGGAATTTATATTCCCCGTTACTGGAACATCGACGAAAACTCAAAATCGAATAAATTTTTACGCGGCTTTGGTTATCAAGGTGGAGGTTACCGTATGGGTAACGGTGAAGCGGCCAACCGACAAGAATTTGGTGGCAATTACAAGGACAGCATCATGAAACCAGGTCCTTGGGAGTTCTTCATCACCGGTTTTGCCGAATGTTTGCCTTACCACGATAACAAAGTATATCTGAACAAGGATGTAACGGATAAATGGGGACAACCCACCCTTTCCATCGACTGCGAGTATAAGGAAAACGAATTGGCCCAAAATAAACAAATTCAAGAAGATGCCGTAGAAATGCTGGAAAAAGCAGGCCTTAAGGATGTACTTGGGTTTGACAACAACCATGAACCTGGATACGGAATTCACGAAATGGGAACTGCTCGTATGGGCCGCGACCCTAAAACTTCAGTTTTGAACGGCACCAACCAAATTCATGGGGTTAAAAATGTTTTTGTGACCGATGGAGCCTGTATGACTTCAAATTCATGTGTGAATCCATCTTTAACTTATATGGCATTAACGGCAAGAGCAGCAAATCACGCAGTGGAAGAACTTAAAAAAATGAACATCTAAAATGGACCGGAGAAAAGCATTAAAATTTACAGGAAGCATGGCCACGGCAGCCGTTGTGGGTCCATCATTATTATCCCTTTTGCAATCATGTAAAAATGAGACTCGTATAGATTGGGAACCCCAATTTTTGACTTTGGACGAAGCTGCATTTGTTTCCAAAGTAGTAGATATGATTTTACCAAGAACCGAAACTCCTGGAGCGTTGGACGTAAAGGTCGATATGTTCTTGGACAAGGTCTATGCTCAATTGTACAACGAAGAAGGTCAGAACCATGTTCGAAACGAAATAGCAAAGTTCAATGCCGATTGTCAAAAAGATTACGGAGACGATTTTGTAAATCTTTCCGAATCCGATCAAATAAATGCACTACAAAAAGCCGAAGAAACATCAGGGCAGTTTGGAAGCAGTGTTTGGGGAACCACCGTAGGTAATCCAGAGCCTGTTGGATTCTATCGATCCTTTAAATCAGCTGTTTTATGGGGGTATTTCACTTCGGAAGAAATTGGTGAAAATGTTCTCAACTATGACCCTATACCGGGTGCTTACCGCGGATGTCTCCAACTGGACGAAGTGGGCAATAAATGGAGTCTGTAGCCTATGGCTTCCGACAGTTTTTATATCAATCGAAGAAACTTTTTAAAAAGTTCCACTGCCGTGCTGGCGCTGTCATCTTTTGGCGCCTATGGCTTGGATTTGGTGTATTCTCAAAAAAGATATCGCGTGGGACTTATTGGCTGTGGATGGTATGGCACCAGTGACCTCCTAAAGCTTATTCAGGTTACCAATGTTGAAGTGGTCTCACTTTGTGATGTGGATCGTCGACATTTAGAGGAAGCAGCCAATTTGGTTGCTCAACGTCAGTCATCCGGCAAAAAACCAAGATTATATCGAGAATACCGCAAAATGTTGGCCGAAAAGGATTTGGACATTGTTCTGATTGGTTCTCCTGATCATTGGCATGCACTCCAAGCAATCGAAGCTATGGAGTCCGGTGCCCATTTATACCTTCAAAAACCGATAAGTTTAGATGTTTTGGAAGGCGAATCTATTTTGGCAACTGCTCGAAAACTGGGGAAAAAAGTCCAGATTGGCACCCAAAGGAGAAGTACACCCCATTTAATCGATGGAAAGAAAAACGTTATCGATGCTGGACTTTTGGGAAAAATATCCCATGTAGAAATGTGCTGTTACTATCATATGCGTTGGAACGCCAATCCGCCAGTTCAAGAAATTCCCGAATATCTAGATTACGATTTATGGTCCGGTCCCGCTCCCCTTCGCCCTTATGTTGGTTCGCCACACAGAAGGTGGAGAGCCTTTATGGAGTATGGAAATGGCATTGTGGGCGATATGTGTGTGCATATGTTGGATACCGTTCGGTGGATGTTGGACCTTGGATGGCCCAAAAAAATAAGTTCTACAGGGGGAATCTATGTTCAGAAAGATGCTATCGCCAATATTTCTGACACACAAAATGCTGTTTTTGAGTTTGATGAACTCAATTGCATTTGGCAACACCGAAGTTGGGGCACGCCCCCCGACCCGGAATATCCTTGGGCATTTTTCATTTACGGCGAAAAAGGAACTTTCAAAGGAAGTGTGCACCAATATGAATTTATTCCTGCCGGTGAGGGCGAAACCCTAAAAAAACAAGTGGTGTACGAACGGGAAAAATATCCTGAGGATTTAAAAGAAAAAGATATCGAACTGCATACGGCTCCAGCCACCAGAAGACATATGTTGGATTTATTGGCTTCAATAGAGCAGGACACCTTGCCTGTTGCCGATGTAGAGGAGGGACACATATCTACAGCAAGTTGCATTATGGCCAATCTAGCCATGGAACTGGAGCGACCGCTAGTATACCATCCTCAGCAACGCATCATTGTGGACGATACCGAAGCGACCGCGCTTTTAAAGCGAAATTATAGGGGACCCTGGAAACACCCATCGGAAAACTATTTATAGAAACATCTGGTAAAAGCCCATGAACCGACGACTGCAAAACATGAAAAACATTAGTCTTTTTCTTCCTTTTCTATTCTTATTCACTCTGGGATTTGCCCAGCAAACCAACAAACGGACCATTGTAACCACAGACGGGGAAATAGATGATGTGGACACCTTTATCCGGTTCCTGATGTACACCAATGAATTTGATACGGAAGGCCTGATTTATTCAAGTTCTATGTGGCATTGGAAAGGCGATGGAAAAGGCACTACCATGATTTCCGAAATGGAAATGACCCGAAATTTATATGGGGAACGCAGTGAGTTACGATGGCCTGGTACCACTTGGATGCAGGAATTATTGGCAGAATACAAAAAGGTACACCAAAATCTATTGCTGCACGACAATAACTATCCTTCTGCCGAGGCTCTTTTAGAGTTAGTGAAGGTGGGCAATATAGATTTCGAAGGTGAAATGGACCAGCGTACAGAAGGTTCCAAATGGATAGCCCAAAAATTATTGGACAATGACCCAAGAGAAATTTTTCTTCAAGCTTGGGGTGGCACAAATACCATTGCCCGCGCCCTAAAATCAATTGAAGAAGATTATTCCGAACATAAAGACTGGAAATCCATTAAGGAAAGGGTATCTAAAAAAGCTATTATCTATACCATAATGGACCAAGATGCTACCTATAAAAAATACATAGGTCCCAATTGGCCTGAAATCCGGGTTTTTTATAACGCCAATCAGTTTTGGTGCTTTGCCTATCCCTGGAAAATGGTAGTGCCCAAAAGTCAACAACCCTATTTGGAAGGGAACTTTATGGGACCAAACATCATCAATGATCATGGACCATTATTCGGAAAATATTATTCTTATGGTGATGGGCAAAAACAGGAAGGAGACCCCAACCATTTTGAAGGTGATATTTCCAAAATTGTAAATACCGAACGTGGTAGTTTTGCCAAGTTTGATTTTATTTCAGAGGGCGACTCACCCGCATTTTTACATTTGGTGGATGTAGGTTTGGATAATTACGAAGACCCATCTAGAGGCGGTTGGAGTGGTAGGTTTGTTCAATCTGAGGAAAATCCATTTCGGTTTAAGGATGGGGATGCAGCCGCAGATGTAAATCCAGAAACAGGAGAAATGGATACTAGCTATCCACAGACCCGTTGGATCAAACCCATGCAACTCGATTTTGCTGCCCGGGCAGACTGGTGTGTAAAATCCTTTGAAGAGGCCAACCATCCGCCCCAAATCAAGGTGGCAGAAGGCAATGCCATCAGTGCAAGTGCTGGAGATGCCATCACTCTCCATTTATCCCATAAAGATAGGGACGGTGACCCAGTTTACTTCAAGGTTTGGTCCTATGCCGAAGCTGGAAATGGATACGTAAAAGTTGATTTAAAAACAGCTATCGTCTCTATCCAAATTCCCGATTCTGCAAAAAAGGGAGAGGAATATCATGTCATAATAGAAGGCACCGATGCTGGGTTTCCTGCATTGACCCGATATCAAAGGGTCATTTTCAGTATAGAATAGTCCTGAAACAATCCATTATTTAGGAAACAACAGTACAAATACCGCTCTAAAGCCCCAAGATGAACTATTACCATTCCCATAAGGAATTCTGGGACCAACAGCTACCTGAGCCAATTGACTGCCTAAAGAAATTACTTTAGAACCCACAAAATTAATGGTACCCGATGTAGCATGGGCGTCCCAATTTTGGCTCAATTCCGTATTTAAAGTCAACGCATATCCCCCGGCAAAATTCTTGGCTATAAAAGGCTGAAAGAATGTGGCGTTCACATCTGCTCGATCATCATCGCCCGCAATCGACCAAATATGGTTGATCAATGTTCCTATGGTAAGGTCTCCAATTTGTTTTAATCCAACCGCTGTAGGGCCAACTCCGAATTTTCCTGTTCCCAAAAGATCGTCTGTGGCGGTAGGAACCAATAAGGCAGGACCAACACCCCAAATCAATCCACCTGAGGTAGGCTCTTTTGGAGAGAAAAAAGCACTCATCGTGGCATCGCCCAAACCTGTTTGCCTTCCACTGGGTCCAAAAACATCGTTTTGTGAAGTAATCGGAAGAATGACCCGTGCTATTAAATTCCAATTTTCATTTAGACTCATCGGAATTACTGGTTGTACATTCAACGTCATTCGGCTTCCATCCGATGGTCCGATTCCAAAGTCAAAATTCCCTTGAAACGGAACACTGATCAAACTAGCGACAGGGTTTTGGAGCTTTTTTGCCAATTCATCAGCACTTGCGTCCTGAGCTGAAATATTAACTGTATATAGTAGAAAAAAAGAACATAAGGTTATTGTACTTGACAATTTTGGGAGGTTGAAATGTATCATGTTAAGTATTTTTAATTTGGTTATTAAACTTGAATTAATTGTGAAATCGGTATTTGTTTTCCAAAAGAGCTTAATCCTTGCATGGCGTCTTTCATAGAAATATCAAGGTATGTACACTCCGCTTTTGGTATAAATCGTATTTCTCCCGCATCCATTTTTGGTGCATCTGGAATGTAAATGCTAAAAAACCCATTTTCATGCTCTTTTGTAATAAAGGCAATACCATAAAATGATTCCTCCTTTAATAAAATGGGTTTCCAATTACTCACATTTTTGTGTGTTGCAGAATCACCCATCATTTTATACCTGAACATTTGCAGGCTTGGTTGAATCAAGAAAAGTTGATCTTGGATATTTTCACCCCAATCCTTAATAAATCCTTTTCTCAATAACAATCCACCAAAATAACAGAGTAGCAAAAAAGCTAGAATCGTAAATATCGCAATTGTGGCAGTTCCAAAAATGGAATGAATACCAAAAAAATCAACCAATCCACTTACAATGGGGTTAAGAATTGCCCATGCCTTACCTAGAAGAATCATTATTAACAGAAGAGGGATAATCAAAAAGAGCCCTCCAATAATCATGGCTTTTGTTGAACGGTTAAAAAAACTCATTTTTTATGGTTTTAAAAGTTAATGGTCCAATCTACCCTGCTTTTCAATTCTAAAGCATAAAAATCCTTCTTATAAACTTTATAATACTTCCCGAACCAACCTGAAGCCTACGTGCTGCATTCCAGAATCTGGACTTAAACGCATTCTTCGTGCGTTTCTGAATCCTGAACACCAATCATCATTACATAGGAACGATCCACCCCGCACCACCTTGTTGGTGGCCTGTTGATTGTATACCTCTCTTGTTTTATCTGGTCCTTTTGGGTTCACGGCGGTTCCGCCCTGCATTTTAAGTACGTTGTAATAATCTGCGCCGTACCAATCCAAGGTCCACTCCCATACATTCCCCGAGATATCGTATAAGCCATAGGCATTGGGAGGAAATGATTTGACCGGTGCTACAGATTCAAATCCATCTTCCACTGTGTTTTCATAAGGAAATTCTCCCTGTAAAAAATTCCCCCTTTGGTCGGTATCATCCACCATTTCATTGCCCCAAGGATACATGGTATTGTTATTTCCGGCACGCATGGCATATTCATATTCGGCCTCTGTGGGCAATCTTTTGTTGGCCCATTTGGCATAGGCCATGGCATCGTACCATGAAACTTGGGTAACGGGCAAATCTAAAATAGAATCCAAGGTTGGATGGGATCCATCAGGATTTTTCCAATTTACTCCAGTTTGAAAAGACCACCAGTTGGCCAAATTGTCCTTTGGAGTTCCTTTGGGTACATATTGAAACACCAATGCTCCTGCCTTCAACATTTCTTCATCGGGTTTTGGTGTTCCAGGAGGCACTTGTTTTTTTAATTCTTCCCAATCCACATCGTATTCTGCGATGGTTTTGTATCCCGTAGCTTCTACAAACTCCAAAAATTGGCGCACGGTAACTTCATGCTCATCCATGTAAAAGTCGGATACTTGAACGGTGTGTTTTGGAAATTCGTCGGGTTGCGGCAAAGCTGTGGGGGGCATTCCTTCCGAATTCATTGGCATATCCCCTCCCATATCAAAAGTACCTCCCTTAATAAGTACCATTCCCGAGGTGTCTGTTAATCTATTTTCATCAGGTGCAATGCTTCCGATGCCAGCCAAAGCACTTACGTCCAAATATTGCTTGCCTATAAGCGAATCTGAGGGAACATAGCAATAATGGTTGGCAGAAACCACTTCAGTCCCAACCTCCTTTTTTTCAGTTTTACACATGGTAAGTGTGGCTGTAAGCAACAACAACCCTATGCATTGAATACTTTTAAGATGTGTTTGATTGAAGTCCAAAGAATATATATTTATGTTTTTATTTTTTTTTAGAAGATAAAGGTGACAGAAAAAGTGTTAGCCTTTGTAGTATCGGACAAAACAACGGCATTGAACCTTTCTCTTGTGTAATTGAAATTTAAGGTAAATTTTTCCATTTTCTTGTTAAATCCAAGATTCCATTCCCTCGAGTTTATAAATCTAACGCCTAAATCGGTATTGGGCTGAATATACCATTCATAACTTGTATAGACGGACCAATCGTTGCCCAAATCGTAAACAGGCATTATTTTGTAACGTGTTCTAGTGGTAATTTGATTTTCGGAGTCACCAGCAAAAAGCAGATTACGCCATTCCAGTTTAAAAAACTGGTGAAACTTTAGTTTGCTCGATATATCATTGCTGAGCGTTAACCCTGCCCAAGGCCTTACTTCCCAATAATTGTCAATGCTATCATCAAAAGTATTTTCCACAAGAAGGCCTGCTTGAATGCCCCAATTACTTAAATTACGGGTAAGGGTATAACTGGCTCCAAAACGGTACCATCCATCTTCGGTGATAAAGTGTTTGAAATGCCCATTCACCGATTGGTTCCATTCGGTGGATGTGGACAGGTTTTTGGTTACCCCTATATCCCAAAAAAAATTCTCTTGGGAAAGAAGACCCGTTGAAAAGCTAAAAAAAAGTAGGCAGATCAATATTGATTTTGAACTCATCACAACTACAATTTTAATTACACATTTTTAGGGAACTTCAACATAATAAAATACTTAAAACCTTTTAGAAACGCCAAGACCCAATTGAAATGAGTCGAAGGCATCAATACGAATATCGTAGCCCAAGGCCACGATAAACTCCCATTCATTTCCTAATTCCAAACCGTATTCAGAATCGATTCTGATGAGTCCCAAAGTTTCTTCCGGGTCAATATCAGCTCCACCTCCAATTAAAAACGTAAAATGCTTCCCTGGTTTGAACCCGACCATAATTGCAGGGGCCATAGGACGTTCCCTTTCAATGGATTTTCCACCTCCCAACGATTGGGCCACGAATTGTTCCGTTACAAAATCGGTATGTAAACCTACCGACCACTTGTGATTAAGGTGATAGTTGTAAAAAATGGAAAATGAAGGCAACGACAACCTTTTTTTCGATTCGCCCTCCACTTCGCCAGCCCGCATATGGGTATGGGAAAGCAATGCGCCAATTTCATGGTGTTTAAACGCTTCCATTCCTTCCCGTTCCATTTCATCTTGACCAAATCCTGAAAAAGCCATCAATACAAGAAACAAAAATGGAACGAAGGTGTTTTTGACCTTACGAGTAGGCATTGTACTAGGATATTACATTGTTGAAAATAAAATCTGCTTACATAAGAATTCAAAAATGGCTTCCAGCAAGTTTGCTAAAAGCCATTTAAATTTTCAATATTACTGCTTACCCGATTGTAGCTGCTTCACCAGCTCCGAAAAGTCGAGTGTTGCCGCTTTTTGTACTGGAGGGTAGTCCTGTAATGTTTGTATGTGTTCTCCAAGTATCTCCTGAACCGGTTCATTTAAGAATTGCTTTCTTTGGAGAATATCTGAACGATCTGTAGTACTGTCGAAACTTTCAAAAGGGTCAAAGTGCAAATTGTACATGATGGGGAATTTGTGCTTAACGTACGGTGCATAATAATCCTCACTTGTTTGAAAATTCAACTTCCATTGATTAACCCGAATGGCCCTAATATCAGATTCATGATAGTAAATAAAATTATCCCGGTTACTCTCATCCGATTTACCCAGCCAATAATCAAGGTTGTTTACCCCGTCGATATATTGTTTTCTTTCTTTCATCATTTTATCCGCAACATTTGGTACACCCGCGGCTGCGGCCAAAGTGGTAAAAATATCCATATGGGACTGTATGCCTCTTAGGGTTTTACCTGCTGGGATCTTGTCTTTCCACATGACGAGCATGGGAACACGGACACCACCTTCATAAGTGGTCATTTTTTCACCTCGGAAAGGAGTGGTTCCACCATGGGTCCTGGCACTGTGCTCTGGGCCATTATCCGTAGAATAAATCACAATGGTATTTTCTAACGCTCCCATTTCCTCAAGTTTTTTAAGCATTTCTCCCACCATCATGTCATGCTCCATCATGCCGCTACCATAAAAATCATGTTCTGTGGTATAGGGCAATGCCAAATAACGATTTTCGGGTTTTAAATGGGTAAACATGTGCATTCTGCTTGGGTTAAACCATACAAAATATGGCTTATCATCTTCCTGTGCCCTTTTAATAAAATCGATGGAAGCGGCCATAAACTCCTCGTCCACGGTTTCCATACGCTCCTTGGAAAGTTGTCCGGTATCTTCAATTCTTTGTTTGCCCACTTTTCCAAATCTTGGGTCAACGGTGGTATCATCCGTATCGGTGGCATAGGTATGCAAAACTCCTCGAGTACCAAACTTTTTAAAGAATTCTGGATCCTGTGGATAATCTTTTTGTTGATACTCTTCTTGGGTATTTAAGTGGTAGAGGTTACCAAAAAATTCGTCGAAACCGTGCACCGTTGGTAGATGGGAATTTAGGTCTCCCAAATGGTTTTTTCCAAACTGACCTGTGGCATATCCCTGCTCTTTGAGCACCTCGGCCAAGGTCGGGGATTCCTTTTTTAAACCTAACGGACCTCCAGGTCTACCCACTGTTGTCATCCCGCTTCTAATGGGATATTGACCCGTAATCAATGCTGCGCGCCCTGCCGTACAACTTGGTTGTGCGTAATGCTCGGTAAACTTAACCCCTTGCTCTGCAATACGGTCTATGTTCGGAGTGGTATATCCCATAATTCCATTACCATAGGCACTCACATTGCTCCACCCGACATCATCGGGAAAAATAATCAAGATGTTGGGTTTATCTTTGCTTTGCGCCAAAGCTATTCCCATAGAAAGCAATGTCAAAGAGGCCAAAATGTACTTTTTCATAAGGTTGAAATAATAGTTAATTAAAATGTTAAGTGTTTATTTTCTTGTATCCGATTTCAATATGGCCTCAATGGCCTTATTGATGTCCAATGATGCGGCTGCTTGCCGTGGAGGGAAGTCCTTAAATGTTGAAAGATGATCGTTCAGCAATCCAATTGCAGGTTGCATCACCCAAGATTTTTCCATGATCAAATGGAAACCGGTTATGTCATCGTATTTTTCAAATGGATCTTTACGCAAATTGAACAACTGAGGCATTGTATGCGAAACCATATCATCAAAGTAGCGTTCTTTGGTGGCAAAGTGCATTTTCCATGGCCCGACTCGCATGGCCGTTAAACCAGATTCGTAATAATAGAAGAAATAGTTTCTGGCTGATTTATCAGCTTTTCCTGTCCAATAATCCAAGTTATCAAATCCATCGATATAGACTTTATAGGTCATATCCCCTACCTTCTTGCCTTTCATCAGCTCGTCCTTAATGTTATCGTTACCAACCGCAGCCATTAAGGTAGGAAGCACATCTTCGTGAGCGGAAATTCCATTTCTAATCAAGCCTGCTGGAATCTCTTTAGGCCACCTTACCAAAAATGGGGAGCGCACGCCCCCTTCATAAGTAGTCATTTTTTCACCTCTGAACATCGTTACCCCAGCATGTGGGAAGGTACTTTGTTCGGGACCATTATCTGTGGTATAAATAACAATGGTATTTTCATCCACTCCAAGTTCTTCCAGATAATCCAGCAATTCGCCTACATGGCCATCATGCTCCATTAAACCAGAACCGAATAGGTCCATATCGGTACTTATCGGAGTGGCCAAGTTTCTTGACTCTTCTTTTAAGTGCGTATATACATGCATTCGGCTGGTGGCATGCCAGATAAAAAAGGGTTTGTTGGCATCCTTTGCACGCTTCATAAAGTCCTTGCTTTTAGCAACCAATTCTTCATCGAAAGTTTCCATTCGCTTTGAGGTCAATTTACCAATATCGGTCACCTTTTGCTTTCCAATCACTCCAAAACGAGGGTCTTCTGTGCTATCATAAGTGTCGGTTGCATAAGATTCAATAATTCCACGTGGTCCATATTTTTCATAAAACTCTTTGCTTTTAGGATAATCGGCTTGCTCCTCCTCCTCCGAAACATTTAGGTGGTATAGATTGCCAAAGAATTCATCAAAACCGTGCACGGTGGGTAAATGCTCATTACGGTCCCCCAAGTGGTTTTTACCAAATTGACCTGTCATATACCCCATAGGTTTCAACAATTCGGCCAATGTGGGATCTTCCTTTTTTAACCCTAGTGGATTTCCGGGTTGTCCGACCGTGGTCAATCCAGTTCTCACAGGTTTTTGACCCGTGATGAACGCAGCTCTACCTGCTGTGCAACTGGGTTGGGAATAATGGTCTGTAAATAGAGCACCTTCTTTAGCAATTCGGTCAATGTTGGGTGTCGGGTACTGCATTCCCATGGTGTAAGCGCCAAGGGAGTTGGGTGCGACATCATCCACCATAATTACCAAAATGTTGGGTTTGTCTTGGGCGGATGATACTAAAATACCCCCCATTAGAATCATTAAAAAAGTAAACTTTAACTTCATAATTAGTGTTTAGAATTGAGATTTCTATTATGAGGCCAATTGCTTGACCGTATTAAACAAAAACTGGGGGAAAGGTTGTTTTTATTAATGTAGGAAAATTTCTTTATTAATTAACAATATCGATGTTAAATATCCAACATGTTTTCATTAAAAATAAAGAAATTCAAACAAAACATCCAAAAATGACAAGTGTACTCGGCTCACTTTTTGATCAAGGTTTAAAATTTTGTTTAACGTTTTAAAATGATAACTCTACAGGTAGATTAGCCATTTAATAGACTCCCAAATTCGAAATCAACGGACAACCCAAGGCTTCGATAATTTCCACTTTTAATTTGTTGGTGGCCACCCCTTCCAAAGGCAATATCCGTTTGTTCCCAATGGTGGTTTCCGATGCTATTTTTTTCCATTGACCATCGTTCCAAGCAAATACATCAAAAGCGGCCACACGTTGCCCCAAGGCAATATGCTCTTGTAACACTAAATAGTTGATGTCTTTTTCCGCATCCCATTCCAGTTCTAAAGAAGCTTGGGTTAGTTGATCGTCGGTGGCCCAATAGGTTTGATCATCCCCATCAATCATGTTTTCTGGGGCATATTCGGCAGCATTGCCTCTGAAAGTACTTGCGGTTACCTTTGCACTTTTGGCCAAATTCACTTCAAACACATTATCCAAAATCTTTTTAAAACCTTGTAAGGCCGCTACATCATTCTCATGAAAAAGTCCGCGCTTATCCGGCGGAATATTAAGCAGCCATGTAGAGCCTCTCCCCACCGAAGTCAGGTACCTTTCAAAAAGGTTTTCAGGGGTTCTTACCAAACTATCTTGGGATTCATGATAAAACCATCCCGGCCGAATCGACACATTAACTTCTGCAGGAATCCAATCTGTTCCTCCTGGAGTTCCATGTTGCAATAAGTCTTCAATTCCGAATTTACCTGCATATAAGGTATCTGGAGTAATCGTATTCCAATGGGTTTTTCCTCCAATACCTTTTTCATTGCCCACCCAACGTAGATCAGGTCCCGCATCACTAAAAAACAAAACGGGTGGCTGTATGGAATCGACCATTTTTAAGGTCGTAGGCCAATCGTAATAATTTTGGCGGTCAATGGTTCGTTCCTCTCTAGCACCACAATAGTAGCCATCACCACCATTGGCACCATCAAACCACATTTCAAATATAGGCCCATAACCCGTGAACAATTCCTTGAGTTGGTTTCTATAATAAGTGATATAGGATGGCTGCCCGTAGTCCGCTCGGTTTCTATCCCATGGCGATAGGTAAACGCCAAATTTAAGCCCATGTGCAGCAGCAGCTTCGGATACTGATTTTACAATGTCCCCATTGCCCGATTCAAAAGGACTGTTTTTTATGGAGTGCTCCGTGTAGGCCGATGGCCATAAGGCAAAACCATCGTGGTGCTTTGCTGTTAATACCACCCCTTTAAAACCGGTTTCCTTCAAAGTTTGCATCCACTGGTTGGCATCAAAAGCTGTGGGATTAAAAAGTTCAGGGGACTCATCGCCATACCCCCATTCTTTGTCCGTAAATGTGTTAATGGTAAAATGAATAAAAGCATTCATTTCCATTTTATACCAATCCAATTGTTCTTGGGATGGCAGTGCACCCAAGGGCTCAGGCGGAGTCACTTTTTCTTTTTTCTGACAGGACAAAACAGTTGAAACTGCAATTAAGACTAGGGTGCGGTTAAAATTTCTAATCACTTTTTAAGATTATAATTGGATTAACGAATACTAAAACTTGCACTATAAGTTTAGTAGTTTAAAATTTAAGTTTTTAAAGTAATCAAAACTTTCCGAAAACTCTATTAGCTGACCAAAAGTGATAATGTTAATTGACTCTTTACCTTAAAAAAAACGAGGGGAAATTGATATATTACACCTTTAATAACTGAACAAATGAGTAAATTTTATTACAACCAGGAACAGGAATCCTACGATGCCATTGTGGTAGGAACGGGAATCAGCGGTGGTTGGGCGGCAAAGGAACTTTGCGAAAACGGTCTTAAGACTTTGGTTCTGGAGCGTGGCCCCATGGTAAAACACCGTGAAGACTACCCAACGGCAAATATGGATGCATGGGATTTTCCACATGCAGGAAGTACTACAAGAGAAGACATTAAACAACAAGAAAAACAATCCAGAACTGGATATACCACCAGTGCAGCCTCCAAGCATTGGTTCGTCAACGATTTAGAACATCCTTACAACGAAATCAAGCGCTTTGATTGGATGCGTGGTTATCATGTGGGTGGACGTTCGATAATGTGGGGACGTCAAAGTTACCGTTGGAGCGATATTGATTTTGAGGCCAATAAAAATGATGGCATTGCCGTAGATTGGCCTGTTCGTTATAAAGATATTGCCCCATGGTACGATAAAGTGGAAAGCTTTATTGGGGTTTCTGGAGAAAACTTAGGACTCCCGCAACTTCCAGATGGCGTTTTTGAGCCCATGATGGAGCTCAATTGTGTGGAGCAACATTTCCGTGAACAAGTAGCGGATAAATTCAATGGTCGTGTGGTAACTGCTGGAAGAACCGCACACATTACCAGCGATAAAAAATTTGAAGGTGACGGCCGTGTAAAATGTCAATTTAGAAATAGGTGTATCAGAGGGTGTCCTTTTGGAGGCTACTTTAGTAGTGTTTCCTCTACCCTGCCCACGGCGGAGAGAACAGGAAACTTGACGTTGAGACCAGATTCCATCGTTCATGAAGTGATCTATGACCCAGACACCAAATTGGCGACAGGAGTTAAGGTAATCGATAGGGAAACCAAGGAAGACTTTGTGTTTAAGGCAAGAGTGATTTTCCTATGTGCCTCATCCATGGCTTCCACCTCCATATTGATGCAATCCAAATCTGATAGATTCGAGAATGGTCTGGGGAACGATTCCGACCAATTGGGAAGAAATATTATGGACCACCACCTTGGTGTGGGTGCATCGGGTAAGTTCGATGGTTTTGAGGACAAATATTACAAGGGTAGAAAACCAAGTGGAGTTTATGTGCCAAGATTTAGAAACTTGGGCGGTGACTCCGATATGAAAGACTTCATCCGTGGATATGGTTATCAAGGAAGTGCCAGTAGAGGCAATTGGGAAGAAAGTGTTTCCGAATTATCCTTTGGAAAAGATTATAAAGATGCCATGTTGAAACCTGGTGGTTGGACTTTCGGAATGGGTGGATTTGGTGAAGTGCTACCGTATGAAGACAACCGAATGACCTTGGATTACGACAAGTTGGATAAATGGGGATTGCCCACCGTTACCTTTGATGCCGAATTCAAAGAAAATGAATGGAAAATGCGTGAAGACATGAAACAGCAAGCGGTTGAAATGTTGGAAAAAGCAGGTTTAAGGGATGTACAGCCGTACGACAATCCCGGAGCTCTTGGCTTGGGAATCCACGAAATGGGAACCGCCCGTATGGGTCGTGACCCTAAAACTTCCGTGGTGAACGGACACAACCAAGTACATGCCTGTAAGAACGTTTACGTGACCGATGGAGCCTTTATGGCATCCGCCAGTTGTGTAAACCCTTCGTTGACCTATATGGCCTTCACTGCCAGAGCTGCCAACCATGCGGTACAAGAACTTAAAAAAGGAAACATATAATGGAAAGAAGATCAGCACTCAAAAATATGGGGATGGCCTTCGGGTACGCCGTGGCCACTCCTACCTTACTGTCCCTGTTGAACAGCTGCAAGGACCAACCGGCATTTGCGGAATGGACACCCAATTTCCTGGATAAGGACAAGGGATTTGCCCTGGCACAGACCTTGGACGTGATCCTTCCAAAGACCGACACGCCTTCGGCCACCGAAGTGAACGTGCACACCTTTATCGATGCCTATCTGGACGAGGTGATGCCACTGGAACAAAGGGACTTTGTGATGATGAAGATGGACAAGTTCTACGACAAGGTATTGGCCGATTCGGGCAAGGCATCTTTGATGGACATTGAACCAGCGGACATAGAGCCGGTTCTCAAGACCTATCTTACCAAACGTTCCGACGAGGAGGAGGAACTGCAATCCGAGGCCATCATGAATTACATGGAAGCTATTATGAAAGGTGGGGAGGCAAGCCTGGACGATGAGATCTCCCGCTTTTCTTTCGCGACCGAATTGAGGGATCTGGCCACTTGGGCCTACAAATCATCTGAATATGTGGGTGAAGAGGTTTTGGCCTATCTGCCGATTCCAGGTGAGTATGTTGCCTGTGGGGACCTGAACACCCTTACCGGTGGAAAAGCTTGGTCGATTTAGACCTTATTCAAAATCCATAAAACAAAAGGCCCCTTAAAAGGGGCTTTTTTATGCTTATACAAGAATAAAAAGGCTTTTATCGTCCTTTAACTAAGCGGCGAACTATTCTTGTCTCTATATTTTCTACGATAAAAAATAAGGCCAATACATGCCAAAATCAATAAACCGAAAGCCATTAAATAGGAACCGAAAGAAGTATCATCTGGCATTTCTTCAATGGTCAATAGGGTATTGATGGTTGGACGTAGTAGAATTTGTTTTTTACCCCCTGTCCATGTCACAATAATCGAATCCACCACCGTATTTTTCCCCAACCCGAAATGGGCAATGGTAGAATTTTGTGAAATATGACTTGAACCTCCCCCATCAATTTCACGCATCATCCTATGTTCTCCGCTTATCACAGTCACCCGAGATCCTATTCCATTACTTTCCGCCGAAACTCCCTTTAAAGCAACCTCAAGCCAATTACCTTTGGGGGTGTCGTTACGAAATAGCTTAGTTTTGGATTCCACAGGATATTCATAAATCGCTTCTTGGTTGACCACTAGCATATCCAAATCCCCGTCATTGTCATAATCAAATACTACAGAGCCGCGGCCCACCCCATAATCGTTGGTTTTGGTAGCACGACCCTCATCGGTAAAACTTCCATTGTTATTTTCAAAATAAAAATTGCCCATGGGCACACAATTGGGATTAAGGTCTCCGTTGGACACATAAAGGTCTAAATCACCATCCAAATCAAAATCGGCAAAATTGGCACCCCAACTAATGGCCAAAAAATAGGTTCCCAACGTTTTGGCATTATCCACAAAAGGTTCATCATCTCCTTGATTCACCATAAACTGGTTGAACTTAATATTGGTCACATAATAGTCCATAAAGCCATCATTGTTGTAATCACCAACGGCAGAACCCATGGCATTTATTTTCAAGTCCATTTCCTTTTCCTTGCCAACGTTCACAAAACGTTTTTTGGGATATTGGTTTTCATACAAAAGATTGGGCACGGCCTTGTACCCAAAATCTTGGTTTACAAGCAAATCTTGATCACCATCATTGTCAAAATCGGTAAATACCCCACCAAAACCAAAGCCTTTATGCCCCAATCCATAATCTTCATATACATTTTCGAATGTTTTTCCTTCCCGATTGAGCAAAAGATATCCCTCTGCTGTTTGGTTGGCACTAACGATGGTGGCATCCTTGATGATGCCCAACTTGCCCTCAAAATTTTGAAAATAATTGCCTACATAAAGGTCTGGATATCCATCTGCATTGAAATCACCAAAACTTGGACCGGTGCTGAATGAATTTAAGTCTTCCAACCCAAATTCTACTGTAGCATCCCTAAAGGTTAAATCACCATTGTTCAAAAACAAGAGATTCTTGGCCCTAGGTATTTTTTGACTTCCATCGGATTTGTTAATTGTGGTAATGAACAAATCCCGATAGCCATCACGATTTACATCGGCACTTACGGCGCCTTGGGTCACATAATCCTTACTTATTTCCAAACCCGATCCTGAATAGATGTTCTGGAACTTACCGTTTCCTTTATTGAGGTAAAGGGCATCTTCTTCCATGCCACTCGTGATGAATACATCTTCAAATCCATCATTATTAACATCAAATACAGCTGCCCCACCACCAAATGTTCCCTCGAACACCTTAAATACATGATCTATGCCAGCCTCTTGGGTCACATCGGTAAAAACAGTTTGGGCCGATGCCATCATACTTCCAAAAAGCAGTAGTCCGAATATTTTATATTTTTTCATAACATTCAATGTGTACAGCATTATTTTTCCCAATCCAAGGCCAATACATTTTCAGCAATGATTTTTCCATTTATCAATCCAACTTCATTGTCTTGTGGGGTGTGAATTCCCCCATAAAATCTGGAATCGGCAGTTTCTTGGGCAAATTCCCAAAAGGTATTGAAATGTCGGGGCACAAAATCGGTATCCCGCACCTCATCCCTTTCGCGTCCTTCGTGGGCCCGATCCACAAAAACAAACTCCTTTCCAAAAATACCTTCCAAAACTGTTGCGGATGATGCCGCTTGTATGGCATGGCCCGACGGAAAAGCGGGAAATGGCGGGTCTGGCCAAAACGATTCCCATTCAGGGTCAATATACTTTGGAATATAGGTGTTCGCCCTTTCAGAAAAGAAATGATATTTCCACTCCCAACATTTGATAAAGGCATCGGCAACGGCAATGGCCGTTTTGGCATATGCTTCGGTGGCCTCAATCAAATTCGGACTTTTTTCTTCGACAACCAATGTTGCGATATAGTAAGAGTGACCGGGGGGTGTAAATGTGACATCAGGGTCGTCTCCCCACCAAATGGCGGCCTCTTTTTCTTTTTTCGACAGCGTTTGCTCTTTTACATACACCTCCACAAATTGTTTGTAATAGGGTGAATCGGGCACCGTATCGAATGGAATCATATAAGGTTTGGGAATGTCTCGGTTTGCCGGCACAAAAGTTCGGTTTTCTCCCCAGTGTGGGTGCAAGGGATAATGACTGAACGATTGGGCATACAGTGGTGGTTTCCAAGAGCCGGGAAACTCGGGGTGCTTCATCTGTTTGTCGAAGTTTTTGAGATACCCTCTATGTCCGCCATCTGTTTTGGACCATTCAAATATGGCATCGGCCACTTGTTTTCCATATGCTACAGAGCGATTTATGGTACCCTCATCCAAATCTTCTGAAAAATATTCGAAGATGGCCTGCTCCAATGAATCTATTTTTAATTTGTTTTCATCGGATGTTTGTTGGTAAATGGATTTAATGATTTGGGATTCTGCTGCATTTAAAGTCAAAACCCAATCGTAATCCACATTGGGTTCAGGCAATGGAAGCTGGTCCAATTGATTCAGTTGCCCAGCCATACTATTTTGCTCCGGATAGCCGTTCACCACGGCCTCGTACATGGTCAGGGCAATATAACCGTATGCCCTAGAAGCAAATGTTGGAGAATTCGATGGGGTGTACTGGGTAATGTAATTCGTCATTTTTGCCCACTTGAGCACTGCATCGGTTTGGGTAAGTGGTTCTTTTTCTGGTGTACACGCCAGGAGCAACACAATGAACATGATCAAACTACCAATCCTTCCAACAATTTGACGTTGCAAATTGGCCCTATTTCTATGGGTTGATTTCATATGCCTTTACTTCTTTTCCTGTTATGCCCAACAAAAGTTTATTTCCCATTACCAAAGTGCTTCTTACATCTCCTTTTATCTGAAGGCCTGATGCTAATTGAGGCACATATTTAAACCCACCTTTTCCATCGCCCAAGAACAGGGTTCCATAATTGGCATCGAATTTCCCTAGGCGAAGCTTAAAAAATTGATTGTTTCCCAAAAGGAGCACATCGGTGAATCCATCTTTATCAAAATCCTCAACTACGGTGGCGTACACACTGGAATATTGTGCCTCCTTGGGCATGCTGACCCAATCATAACTTCCATCGGGAGTACTCAACAATAAGGACGTTTGCATATATTCCGTATGCAACTTTTTGGCTTGTTCCAATTCTTCTACAGTAAAAACATCTTCCAAGGTGGCATCTGCAAAACTTTCATAGGAAGTGAATTTTGAACGCAGGTAGGCCAATTGCCCCAACAGCTCGTTTCGGGTTACATAAGGATATCCTTTCCCTTGGATGTAAAAATTTAAAATTGGGTCTACAGAACCGTTCTGGTCAAAATCAGCATAATAAAGGGCTGCAGGTTCTTCTGGTGATGCTTTAAACTGGGAATTGAGACCAAGGTTACCTATTATAAAATCGGGTCTCCCATCTTGATTGAAATCCCCGCTATCCACAGAATTCCATACCCCATGATAGGCTTTGTCCAAAATTTTATTGGTTTCATTTTTTAAAACACCGGACCGGTTCATAAAGAACGTGATCGGCATCCAATCCCCCACCACAATCAAATCCATGGCATTGTCCTTATCCACATCCACCCATAGGGCATCGGTTACCATTCCGATTTCTTTCAGTTCTGGAGCTACATTTTGGGTGCCGTCCACATAATTCCCAGCTCCATCATTCACCAAAACATAACTTCTTGGGGTTTCAGGGTATCTTCCAGGAACCACTCTTCCCCCGACAAATACATCCAAATCGCCATCACCTTCCAAATCGGCAACTTTTACCGTTTCGCTATTGGAATATATTTTTGGCAATTGGGCCGTACCGTCCGTAAAATCTCCTTTGCCATTGCCGAGATATAAGCGGTCTTGCAACAAAACATCTTCGGCATCAAAATCGTGATAACCACCACTGGCCACATATATATCCAAAAACCCATCTCCATTGACATCAAAAACAGCTGCGTCGCTATCATGGGAATCGGTGTGTTGTTCAAAAATGGAAACTGATTTTTCAGTAAAAGAACCATTTCTGGATTGCAGAAATACATGGGCTTTTTCTCCTTTGGAGCCCCCAATGAAAATATCTTCCAATCCATCGGTATTGAAGTCGCCTTTCACCATTGTCGGCGCATTATGGGAGAATTGGGCAATTAGTAACGACTGACGTTTAAAATCGTTAACCTGAGAAGGTTTGTCTGTGTAGGCAACCGGGGAATTGATTTCTTTAAACAGGGTCGATTGGTTGGCGCGCTTGCTTTTCATGTTGGTGGCATCTCCTTCATTCAACACCATTAATTGGTCAACTTTTACTGGTGAAATAGTCTCTTTATTACCGGTGTTCCAGGTTACGGAAATGGAATCTATTGCTGCATTTTGACCCAATCCAAAATGAAGTATCGGCGAAACTGTGGACAGATAGCCTCTGGTGGGCATTTGAAACAAGGTCTGCTTCAATCCATTTTGATATAAGGTAACCTTTGCTCCAATTCCCTGGGTATTACCAGGATTGCCCTCCAACTTGACCTGCAAATAGTGAGTGTTCTTCTGTTGGATTGTATTCTGGTAGATGGAGGCGGGTTTATTGATATTGTTGACCACTAAATCCAGATCACCATCGTTGTCCAAATCAGCATAAGCCGCTCCATTGCTATTAGCCGGTTCGTCTAGACCAAATTTTGAAGTACTATTGGTATAACTATTGTCCTTCTGATGGGTGAAAAGGTAATTACTGAGTTGTGATGAGGGCATTTTTTGGATAAGTTGTAGAACGTCATCGCGCATCAACCTGCCTCTGGACTTCACAAAATTGTCCATGTAGTCGATAAAATCCAAATTGGTGTAATCCCGGTAATAGCCATTGGTCACAAAAAGATCTTTCCATCCGTCGTTATCATAATCGGCCCAAAGGGCTGCCCAACTCCAATCGGTATTGGAAATCCCTGCCAATTGTCCAATTTCACTAAAACTGCCATTTCCATTGTTCACCTGCAACATATTCCGCATGTACTGGTAATGGAACCCACTGCGCACATTTAAATCGAACTTGTCGTAATTATCAGGTGAAAGCAACAGTTTTTGTCTTCGGTTATCCTCAGGGAGCATGTCCAAAGTAAAAATATCCTGTAGCCCATCATTGTTGATATCGGCAATATCGTTACCCATGGAAAAATGACTGGTATGTCCAATTTGCTCCCCTAATTTGTTGGTGAATGTCCCATCTTTTTGGTTGATGTAGAGATAATCTGGCACGGCATAATCGTTGGAAACATAAAAATCGGACCAGCCATCGTTGTTAAAGTCCCCTATTCCTATCCCAAGACCGTAGGTAAGTGCCGAACCACTGATCCCGGCCTTTACGGTAACATCCTCAAAGTGTCCGTTTTTTTGCTGATAGAGCCGAATGCCCTGTAAAGGATCGTCCATTTCCAAAAAACGTTTGGTGTTGGCCACATTCAACACTGGTAGCGATTTTGGGTTATGGTTGAGCAAGATCATGTCGAGGTCTCCATCTTGATCAAAATCAAAAAAATAGCCTTGGTTACTAAAGGCACTACTGGCCAATCCAAATTTTTGGGCTTGCTCCTCAAAAATGGGAATTCCGTTTTGATCATTGCCCTTATTGATGAACAATTGATTGGTTCGTTTTTCAGGTGGCAGTGCTCCAGAGTAACAGAGGTATAAATCCATGAGGCCATCTCCATTTACATCTGCAGCTGTAATGCCAGTTTTCCATGGTCCGGTTCTTCCTGAAACTCCTGCCTGAGTGGTGATATCCTTAAATTTCATTCCTCCCAAGTTCAGATAGCATTTATTTTCTCCTGCGTTGGAGGTAAAATAGAGGTCAATTAAGCCATCATTGTTTAAATCGGTGGTTGCCACTCCCCCGCCATTATAGAGGTATTCATACATTAATACATTCAGGTTGGGACCTTCTTCCAAAGTGTTTTGGAAGTAAACTCCAGAAGAATCTGGCGATATGGATTGGAATACCGTCGGTTCTTTCACCTTTTCAGGTGCTTTTTCCACATCCTTTGGACGGCATCCAATAAAAAGGGATATCAATAAAAAGTATATTGGAGAATACTTCATTATGGTGTTTGTTTATCGGGTAGAAAGTAAGAATCCCGCCCCAAACTTAGCTAAGGGGCAGGACTCTAAAGATATTAAAACTAACAAACTCTAACTGAATATCTTATATCTATGATCAATTAGTTAATAGCCAGGGTTTTGCGTCAACAGTTCGTTTCGGTTGATTTCATCTCTGCTGATTGGCATAAAATACATTTTATCGTCCCAAGTTCTGGTTTCGTTTTCGGTATTGTCCACTACGTTATAGGTATAGTCGTACACATCTGGGTCGTATTTGTATGGAACATGTGGTGTTGCGCCCGTTTTTAAGGTAGCGGTTACTTTTACCACTTTTATTCCCCTGCCAATGGTTTCTGGTGCAATCAACCATCTTCGTGCATCAAAATAACGATGCTCTTCATAGGCAAGTTCAACCCTACGTTCATTTCTGTAAAGTTCAACCAGTTCGGCTCCAGAAACGGATACCGCTGGCATACCTGCTCGATATCGAATTCGGTTGAGCCACAAAATGGCCTCTGCCTCATCTCCGGTTTCCAAGCAAGCTTCCACATAGTTTAATGCAATCTCAGTGTAACGAATAAACGGCCAAGGCACCAATTGTGCATTTGACATATTATCAGCGACAGCAGGGTCTGGGTCGATGAATTTTCGAACATAATATCCGGTTCTTGAACCATTCCAGTTTTCAATGGAAGAATTTCTGGTGTCAACACCAGGTATTATTCCCCCTGCACCATCATCGTAAGAACCTGTTTGAATTTGATCGTAAGGGTCAATTGAAACGACATCACTTGGACGGGGTTTCCAATCTGCACCATCGTAAAGAATGGTCGCATAGAACCTTGGGTCCCGATCGGTATAGGGTGCTGCTGCATGATTAGGATTGCTCCAATCAAACTTGGAACCGTCCATCATTTCGTAATCATCCACCAATTGTTGAATAGGTGTATTTCCTGCCCAGTTATGGTATCCATTCGGACCATTGTTGATTCCTTGGTGGATTCCTCCAAGGGGCCAATTGCTTTCTACGGTATATAATGCACTGTGGGTTCTTTCAAAAAGAATATCGGAATGTGCTGCTGCATCGGCAGCTCCACTTCCACCACCCATGGACAATGCGACATAATTGGCCTCTCCTTCTTCGGGGGAAACGGGAGCTGATAAATCCAGTTTATATCCCGAAGTGGCATCCAACAAAGCCTTGGCCGCTGTTTTGGCCGCTGTCCACCTCGACATTCTATCGCCTGAGGTATATGCCACCAATTCCAAATTGGAATACCCGCTATGGGCAGAGGATGCTGCAGAAACGGTTGGACCATCCCTTAGATCACTTGCCGCATACAACAATACCCTGGACTTTAAGCCCATGGCACTAAATTCTGATGCGCGTCCCGGTGTTTCACCTTTACCTTGAAGTAGGGTAATGGCTTGTTCTAAATCACTTAAAATAAAATCGATACATTCGGCATAGCTACCACGTGCAATGGAATAATCATCGTCCAAACCGTACGGTTCCGAAATTATGGGAGAACTTCCATAATAACGAACTACTTGATGAAAGTAATAGGCTCTAAGAAAATAAGATTCTCCTAAAAGTCTATCTCTTAGGGCATCATCACCAAATGTAGCTTCGGGCAACTCTTTAATGGCAATATTGGCCTGTCTAATGGCAGAAAATAGTTCATCCCATTGCGGTATTATATTTACATTTCCTGTTCCTGTTGGAGACAAGGTTCCTTCTGTAATTACGTTGATTCCCCTACCCGAGTGGGTAAACATGGCCTCATCGGTCAATGAAGATAGTCCCTCCTCTTCAAAACCTCCATAATTTAGATGGGAATACACCCCGAAAACAAATGCTTCCGATAACGCCCCATCGCCCCAAGTGGCATCTGAGGAGACCTTATCCAATGGTTTGGTTTCTAAATAATCTTCTGAACATGAGATTGTTACAATTCCCATTGTAGCAATCAACATGGTATATCTTAAAATGTTTTTCATAACAATCAAATTAAAATTTTACTGTAAATCCAGTGTTTACAACTCTCGCCTGTGGATAAAACTGTCCACTGTTCACTGTAGATTCTGGATCATAAATGTCGTTTTTCGCCCACGTGAACACGTTATTCGCACTTACGTAGAGGCTGAATCCAGAAATACCCAATGGCTCAATAAGCTTTTGAGGGAAATTATAGGCCAATTGAATGTTCTTCAACCTAATATAATCCTTGCTGAACAGGTAATAGGTGTTGCTTCCGTAGCTACCTCCTGTGTAATAGGTATCTCCCCTAGTGGCCAATCTTGGATGCACACTACTAGGATTATCAATGCTCCAACGATTATTGTAGGAGTACTGAAGATAATTTCCGATATCACCTGATTCTGTTTGAATGGGCAATGAAGCTCCTGTAGCGCCTTGGAAAAGCACAGAAAGGTTAAAGTTTTTGTACGCTGCATTGAAGGTTGCACCAAAGTTGAATTTCGGAATTATGCTTTCCTCCAACCTTACTTGGTCATCTCCGTTGATGATTCCATCTCCGTTAACATCCTTAAACTTCATGTCGCCAGGTCTTAGGTTTGGTGTAACCTCACTATAGTCCAACGTATTGGATGCGATATCTGCGTCATCGCGAAAAACGCCATCATACTCATACACAAAATAAGCGCCGATTGGTTTTCCTTCTTGACGTTGGTATTCTGGTGCTCCTGGAATTTCGTCCATAAACACCACTTCGTTCTTGGCGTAACCACCATTAACTCCTACATCCCATTTAAAGCCATCTTGACTTCCACCGTAATAATTGACAGCGAATTCAAAACCTTTGTTATCCACTTCTCCAGCATTCACAGGCGGAAGTTTGTCTGAAATACCCGATGAACCCGGTGTTGAACCAGTTTCACGAATCAAAATTTGATCCCGCTTGTTATAGAAATATTCAAAGCTCATGCTCAATGAATTATCAAACATATATGCATCTAAACCAAGGTTGAAGTTATTCGCTCTTTCCCAAGTAAAGTTAGGATTGGCCAAAAGCGCTTCTTCCAAGGTATTGGCTACGGCTCCGTTTATTGGAAATTGATTAGGTGAGTAAGTAGAAAGATACGCATATTCTTGCAAAGAACCATCAAAAAACACTTGATCGTTACCCATTTGCCCGTAAGAACCTCTCAACTTTAAATAGTTAATTGACTTTACATTAAACCAATCTTCGTTCGAAATATTCCAACCGGCCAAGAAACCTGGGAAGAACCCAAATCTATCATCTGCTGGGAAAATGTACGAACCATCATATCTCCAAATAAACTCTGCGAGATATTTTTGTTTGTAATCGTATTGTACACGACCATAATATCCTAAACGAGTTCTGTTGAATGCCCTACCATCAACTTCCTGCCCATCGGAACCTCCGAAGAACAATTGATCAATTGATGAAGAAATAAAATTTCTGCTAAAAGCAGAGAAGAATTCGTTCTGGAACCTTTCACGGGTTACACCTGCCATTACATTCAACGAATGTACGTCGTTGAAAATACGCTCATAGCTTAGTAAAGCGGTAAGGTTGGTGTTCAAATTGTTGGCCGCGGATTGGGTTAACCTTGGATCCGTAAAACTTGAGCGAATGTTCGCCGTTAAAATGGGCTCGCCTGTGTTAATATAGGTTTCCCTATCCAATGAATATAGTTCCCAAGGCACTTGCCATAGTTTTCTTCTCAATTGACTCTGATCGATACCCGCCAACAAGGTAAGCTTTAAACCGTTGATCCATGGCTGGGTGATATCTACAGAACCGGTAAACTGCAGGTAATCGGTCGGTTGACTGTCATAACCTGTTGCGTTGGTAGTAATTACAACGGGCTGTTGGCCGTTTTCAATATCGGGACCTGGTTCTCCTGTTGGCCAAATCGCCGGATCGGTAGGTCTACCGCGCATTAACATACGAAAAATAGCCCCTGAACCTTCTGTTGGATAACGTCTATCCTCCTTACGGTAAGCAAAGCCTAGTTTCGTTTGAATATAATCATTGACCTTAATATCTGTGTTTATTCTAAAGTTATATTGTTGGTATCTAGTCGATGAATTTTTGTAGTAAGCATCCTGATCAAAATAACCAATAGAAGAGAAATACTTGATGTTTTCACTACCTCCATTGATAGATACATTATGTCTACTTTGCATGGACCAATCCTTAAATGTGGCATCGAACCAGTCTGTATTCGGATACAGCCAAGGATCGGCATTTTGTGCATACCCTTGAACCGATGATGGAGAAAATGCTGCATTTACCGTCTCATCGGTAGATGGAATGGTGTAGCTTCCAGCACTATTGAAGGCAGACCAAGCATCGCCCCACTCTCCCACTGGAATATTACTATTAAAAATAGCGACCTCATTCATAATATTCGCGTATTCCACAGCTCCTGCCATATTGGGAACTTTTGTTGGCTGAGCCATCCCAAAATCGGCGGTATAGGTCACTTCGGGCTTGCCAATTCTACCTTGTTTGGTAGTTACAATAATGGCCCCGTTCGCTGCCCTCGCACCATAAATGGCTGCCGAAGCATCTTTAAGGACCGAAATGTTCTCTATATCGTTTCCGTTTAATCTTCCAATACCTCCATCACGATCAGGAATTCCATCTATTACTATAAGTGGGCTACTATTTCCCAATGTATTGGTACCCCGAATACTAATGCTTGCCGCATCACTACCCGGTTCTCCACTGGTTTGTATCACCACCAGACCTGGCAATCGACCAGATAGGGCGTTAGATACACTAATGGTTGGTGTGGTTTCCAAAATTTCTCCCTTAACAGCAGCGACCGCACCGGTTACCGTTGCTTTTTTCTGGGTGCCATAACCTACTACAACAACCTCGTCCAAGGATGCAAGATCTTCTTCCATGGTTAGGTTCACGGTGGTTTGGTTGTTCACTGGCACCACAACGGATTTAAACCCGATGGAACTGAACCTCAATGAGGTACTTCCTTGGATTCCTGAAATTGAATAGTTTCCATCAAAATCTGTAATGGTCCCCTTTGAAGCGTCGTTCACATCTATAATTGTGACACCCGGCAAAGGTTGGCCGTCTGAAGCAGCTGTTACCGTCCCGGTAACAGTAATGCCCTGAGCCTGTGCGGTGGAAAATAAAATACCTCCCAAAAACAGGAACAAGGCCAAGAAAATACGAGGTTTCCCTATGTACTTCCAGTTTAATAGCGAATGGTAGTTCATAAAACGAATGTTAGTTATTAGTTATGTGATTGTTTTAGTAACGCAGTTTTTCATGGCCCAATTTTTTTTCAAAAAATCTATGATACACTGTGCTACTATTGCTAAATTAATGTTAAATTTGGATTATCAAAAATTTAGATGCATTTTTTTTATTGATTCGATAATTAAAGACCTGTCCTTTTATGTTATTGTTATTGGATTTAAAAAGTCTTTGACGCAACGTATATTGGCTCAATTAAAAATTAAGAGCATACCCGATGTTTGTGGAGCTTAAAAACAACCAAGTAGGATTGAAATATGCCGTTGTTAGATAAAATTTTGGACTTACAGGATAGTCACCTACTGTCCAAACACGAAATATTGGTGCAAGGTGTGGTTGATGCCATCACCGATGGAGAGTTTCAGGTTGGAGATAAGCTTCCTTCCATCAATATCATGGTTCAAGATGTAGGTTATGCAAGAAAAACCATCGTAAGGGCGTATGAAGAACTTAAAGATCGTGGTCTTGTAGAATCCAAAAACAAACAGGGATATTTTGTAATCAGTCAAGAAACAGGGGTTAAGCTCCGAATTGCATTGTTATTGTTTGCCTTTCAAAGTTTTCAGGAGGATTTTTACAATACCCTTCGAAAGGAACTGGGAAAGGATTATCAGGTAGATGTATTTTTTCATCACAACAACATTTCCATATTTGAAACCATGATCAGCAACATTCGGGGTAAATATGGTATGTATGTCGTGGCTCCCATACAAAACAAGGTCATTGAACCCATGCTACAAACCATTCCACCCCATAAATTGCTTTTGGTGGACAGGCATTTGGATCTGGGACGGGGATATTCCTATATCGTTCAAGAGTTTGAACAATCAACCTATAAGAATTTGGTTGAGCTACTGCCGGATATCAGAAAATATGAGCGTATGGTGCTCTTCTTCAACACCCAAACCGATTACTCCCCTATTGGCATTTTAAATGCTTTTAATCGATTTGTAAAAAATCACGGGATACAGGGAAGAGTTGAAGACAGCTATACTCCAGAATCGCTCTCCAAAAACACCTTATATTTTATTAAAAATGATTCAACGCTTTGGAGGTTTTTAAAAGATTGTTCACAAGAGCCTTGTGAACTGGGAAAAGATCTAGGAATCATTTCCTATGACGATAATGTATTGAAAGAAATCATGATGGGGGGCATTACCACGCTCTCAACCGATTTTAAGGAAATGGCAAAAATGGCGGCGGCCCATATCAAGGAAGGAACTGAAATACGAACCATTATTCCAACAGATCTAATTCGTCGCAATTCATTATAAATCAATAAAAATTAATTAACAACCTTAAACCAAACCGCACATGAACCGCAGAAAATTTGTAAAAAACAATGCCCTGTTCACAGGGGCAATGGGTGTCGGCTTAACGAGTGTTTTTGCCCATCAGAATAAAGCCGAGGGCCCAATATCAAATCAAGCTGCCAATTTTAAATTAAAATATGCCCCTCACTTGGGAATGTTCAAAGAGTCGGCAGGAAAAGACCCTATTGACCAATTGAACTTTATGGCAGACAACGGTTTTACCGCTTTTGAAGATAACGGCATGAAGGGCCGACCTATACAGCTCCAAGAAAAAATGGGTAAAACCATGCAAGATCGCGGCATGGAAATGGGAGTTTTTGTGGCCCATGAAATTGCTTGGACCAAGCCTAACCTAACCAATGGTGACTTGTCCCTTCGTGAAAAATTCTTAACCGAAATCAAAGAATCCATTGAGGTGGCAAAACGGGTAAATGCCAAGTGGATGACAGTAGTACCGGGCCATGTGGACCTCAGACTGCAAATGGGATACCAAACCGCCAATGTGGTAGAATCTTTAAAACAGGCATCTGCCCTGTTGGAACCCCACGGGCTGGTCATGGTTTTGGAACCTTTAAATTTCTATAATCACCCTGGACTGTTTTTGACAGAAAGCCCACAAGCATTTAACATTTGCAAGGCAGTAAATAGTCCATCTTGCAAAATTTTGTTCGATATCTACCATCAACAAATACAAGAGGGCAACCTCATTCCCAATATTGATGCCTCTTGGGATGAAATCGCCTATTTTCAGGTAGGCGATAATCCTGGACGAAATGAGCCGACCACAGGAGAAATCAACTACACCAATGTGTTCAAACATATTCATTCAAAGGGTTATAACGGAATTGTAGGAATGGAGCACGGAAATTCAAAATCAGGAAAAGAAGGGGAACTTGCGGTAATCGAGGCATATAAAACCAGCGACTCATTCCAATGATAACGATGAAAATCCAATCAATAAGTATCCTCTGTTTATTTTTTAGTTGCTCGGCAACTATTAGTGGCCAAGAAATTTCCAATTATACCCAAAGCCTGCCAGGAGTAGCTGTTGAATTTGAAATGGTCCCCATTCCATCGGGAAGGTTCAAAATGGGTAGCCCCAAAGATGAAGCAGGCAGAAAAACAGATGAAGGCCCTGTTCGCGAAATTGAAGTTGATGCCTTTTGGATGTCCAAGTTTGAAGTTACTTGGGAATTGTACAATCTATTTATTGAAAGGGCGATTGATGACCTTGAAAATGAAGCAAGGGCCTCCGAAGTAAATTTACAGGTAGATGCCATTTCCAGTGCCACCGTTCCCTATGTGGATATGAGTCTGGGCATGGGACGCGAAGAAGGATTTCCCGCAGTCAATATCACACAAAAAGCCGCATCCACTTTTTGCGAATGGTTATCGGCCATTACAGGTCACTATTATAGGTTGCCCACTGAGGCAGAATGGGAATACGCTGCTAGAGCGGGAAGTGACACACCATATTTTTTTGGAGACAACCCAGCTGAATTAGAAGATTATGCTTGGTTCGATACAAATAGTGAAAACACCTACCATAAGGTGGGCAGCAAGAAACCTAATCCTTGGGGACTTTTTGACATCTACGGAAATGTAGCGGAATGGACCTTGGACCAATACGATGAAAATGGCTATGCAGATGCCGGGCTTCCTTTTGAACCCGTTTTAAAAGAGTACCCCGTAGCGCTTCGAGGTGGTTCTTTTAAGAGCAGTACAGAAGCATTGCGAAGTGCATCAAGGTTATCTTCCGATCCTATTTGGAAACAACGCGATCCACAGTTTCCCCGAAGCAAATGGTGGTTCACCGATGCAGGTTTTGTAGGTTTTAGAATTGTTCGGCCCACAAACCCTACTGCTCCTGAAGACCAAGACCGATATCGGATAAAAAACTAATATAAAAATTGAAAAACAAACACAATGACACCTAAAGATCAACCCAACGCAAACTCAAGAAGAGCGTTTATCAAAAACACCAGCATAGCTTCTGGCGCATTAATCCTCCCATCCTTAAGCACCAACGCCATGGCCAATGTTTTCAACGAGAAAAAATTAAAGATTGCCCTTGTAGGATGTGGTGGCCGCGGTACCGGTGCCGCCAATCAAGCCCTAGAGGCCGATGACCATGTTCAACTTGTAGCCATGGCCGATTTATTCGAAGACCAATTGAATTCCAGTTATGGCCATCTATATGAAAAATATAAGGATACCGGAAAAATAAAAGTAAAGGACAAACATAAATTTGTTGGTTTTGATGGGTTTAAAAAGGCCATAGACCTTGCCGATGTGGTTATCCTTACCACGCCACCTGGCTTTAGACCCTACCATTTTGCCTACGCCATTGAAAATGACAAGCATGTATTCATGGAAAAGCCGGTAGCCACAGATGCTCCAGGAATCCGAAAAGTCTTAGAAACCGCTAAATTGGCAGAGCAGAAAAAACTCAATGTTGTGGTTGGGTTACAGCGCCATTACCAAGAAAACTATATCCAGGTCAATGAGCTGATCAAAAAAGGTGATTTGGGTAAAATCGTGTCCGGTCAAGTGTATTGGAACAGTGCCGGGGTATGGGTTCGACCAAGAAAACCTGAGCAATCGGAATTGGAATATCAAATGAGAAACTGGTACTATTTCAATTGGATTTGTGGCGACCATATTTTGGAGCAACATATTCACAATATTGATGTGGCCAACTGGTTTATAGGGGACTACCCTATTTCGGCCCAAGGCATGGGTGGTAGAACAGTGAGAAATGGACCTGATCATGGAGAAATATTCGACCACCACTTTGTGGAGTTTAAATATGCGAGTGGTGCAGTGATTTCTAGTCAATGTCGACACCAACCCAATACCATGTACAAGGTCGGGGAGACATTTCAATTAACCAATGGGGCCGTGGACACCAATGATGCTGGGATAGCTAAAATTTATGACCTGGCTGGTAATGAAATGCGTTCCATCAGCAATTCTGAAGGACATAACCCGTACCAAGAAGAACATAATCAATTATTTGCCTCCATTCGAAACAAAGGTGTGATCAATGATGCCTACAATGGTGCCAAAAGTACTATGACGGCCATTATGGGAAGGATGGCCACCTATAGCGGAAAAGTCATAAATTTTGATGAAGCCATTACATCCACCATACAATTGATGCCAGAGGAGGTCAACTGGGATTCCCCTACTCCAACGTCACCGGACTCAAGTGGAAATTATCCAATTCCAACGCCCGGTAAAACCGTGGTGATTTAAAAGTAAAAAGCTTATTTCTCAAGGAATCACTTCAATTAAGTTGAAGTGATTCCTTTTATATGCAGAAAGTTTTTGAACTTTTAACCTCATTACTCTTTCTCCTTTTTCAAAACGGATAAAGGTGAATTTCTTACAATACTGATGCTGTTCCCAACCCCTAAAGCAAAAACCAATAACGTAATGGCAGGAAGAATTATGGTAAATGGAATTAATGAGGGTGCAAAAGAGGTTTCAAACAACATATAGGCCAATAACGAGCTTCCCAGCACTGCGAGCACAACCCCCATAAAAGCACCTAAAAACCCTAAAACGGCATATTCAATTGCTATCATTTTTAATATTTGGGAACCTTGTGCACCCAAAGTCCTAAGCAAAGCACCTTGTTTTACCCTTTGGTGCTTGCTGCTATAAATGGCCCCCATGAGCACAGCCACGCCAACAAATATGCTGAAGAATGCCATAAAGTTGATCACCCAGCTGATTTTCCCAAGGATTTCTTCCAATAGACTCAAAATACGTTTAAGATCCAGAATAGAAACATTCGGAAACTTGCTCACCAATTGTTGCTGTAATTTTGCAGAGCCCAAATCATCGTTGGTTCGTGTGGTCATAACACCAAATTGAGGTGCCTTTTCGAGCACTCCAGCGGGAAAAACAACGGAGAAATTGGGTTGCAATCGACTCCAATCGACCTCACGGACACTTTGCACCACGGTATTCATGATTTTCCCTTGCACATTAAAGGAAACTGGATCACCAATGGACACCTTGGCCATATTGGCAAAATCACTACTTACCGAAATAGGAACATCTACGTCAGAATCCACATTCCCGATCCAATTCCCAGAAAGCAACCTTTCGGAACCAATCAAACTGTCACGATACGTTACCCTAAATTCATGGTTTAAAATCCAACGCCCTACTTGCGATGTGGTATCTTTTCTAATTACATCGACCGGTGTCCCGTTCAAAGCATCAACACGCATGGTCACAATGGGGATTTTATCGATTACAGGAAAATCAGAAGCTTTTATCGTCTGGGCAATCGGCTCCACCTGCTGCGTTTGAATATCCATGAGAATCATGTTGGCGCTGTTGGCTCTATCCTCTATGGCGGCTTTTTCCAGGAGCATGTCCTTGGTGAAATATAATGTGCTTATCAAAAAAGTTCCTATGCCAATTGCAAGGACCAACACCAAGGTCTGGTTTTGTGGTCGGAATAAATTGCGAAGACTTTGTCTTGCTATAAAACCCCAAGAGTGTGGAAAGAATTTTTGTAATAAGGACATAAACAATCGAGCTATTCCAGTAAGCACCAAAAAGACCACCAACAATCCCACCACAAAAAATAGCGACCGCATTACATCTCCCAACAACCATAAGGAAAAAGAAAACACAAATAGCACTATGCCCAATCCTACGGCAGATGTAGCCCACTTGGAACGACTTTCTGGTTCTTGCACTACCCTTAAAGTTTGCAATGGCGACACATAAAGCGTCTTCATCAATGGGTACAAAGCAAACAAAATAGACATCGCCAGCCCTAACGTAAGTCCCAATAATATACTTTGCAACGACATGGTGATAGCAACATCTACTGGCAAAAGATCACCCAATAAAACAGGAAATAACTGCTGAAGCACATATCCGACAAAGGTTCCCAGCAATCCCCCAACAATTCCCATGCAGGCTATTTGAATAAAAAATATCAAATAACTTTGACGTTTGGACGCGCCCAAACATTTGAGCACTGCAATGGATTTTATCTTCATTTGCACATAAATTCCCATACCGCTGGCAATGCCAACACATCCTAACAACAAGGCAATAAATCCAACGAGATTCAAGAATTTTCCAAAATTCTCATACCGTCTACCCAATCGTCTAGCTTCAGACAAATGGGTGTCCAAATCTGCATCATTGTCATCCATCACACGCCATAAGGACTCATTTAACAACTCCATATCCTGTGCTTCATCTGCCTCGAAATAATATTTATATTCGACACGACTACCGGTTTGGACCAGGCCTGTTGCTTCAATGTATTCAAATGGAATGAGTACTGGAGGTGCAATGGCCCCAAACATCGAACTGCTTCCCGGTACATTTTCCAAAGCACCTTCAATTGGTAAGGTTACCGCTCCCAATTTGATACTGTCGCCTTGCTTTACATTGAGTTGTAACATCGTGGTGGCATCAACCAATGCTGAACCGTTTCTAAAACCTTTGGCTGCCAATGTGGGGGCTGTTTCCAAATCACCATAAAATGGAAATCCGCCTTCCACGCCCCTTACCTCAACCAATTTGGTGCCTCCGTTTCCTGGAAAAGCGGCCATAGAGGTAAAATTGATTTCACGGGCATCGGCCCCGCCCAAGGAATCCATAATGCCCATCACTATTTCATTGACAGGCCTATCACTTTCGATAACATAATCGGCGCCCAAAAGTGCTTTGGATTGGGAGGCAATGTTTTCTTTCAACAAATCACTGAATGAGTACACACTGACCACAGCAGCCACTCCTAAAGTGATGGAAAAAACAAACAATATAAGCTTACCGTAACTCGCTTTTCCATCGCGCCACGCCATTTTTAACAACCATGAAAATCCTGCTTTGTTCGCGTTGCCCATAATCAACCTACAGTTTCTTCAATTTTACCAGACCTCAATCTGATACTTTTATCTGTTTTTTGGGCCAACTCCAAATCGTGGGTCACGATCACCAATGCGGTGCCCTGTTCTTTATTGAGTTCAAAAAGAAGATCTTCGATTTTGGTTCCGGTTTCATCATCCAGGTTTCCGGTGGGCTCATCGGCAAAAAGTATGGAAGGTTTATTGGCGAATGCCCGGGCCAAGGCCACGCGTTGCTGTTCACCTCCCGAAAGTTGGGATGGGTAGTGTCCTGCCCTATCCAACAGGCCGACCTTTGCCAAAAGCTCCTTTCCCTGTTCCGAAGCCTTTTTAATTCCCCTTAATTCCAATGGAACGATTACATTTTCCAAAGCCGTTAAAGTGGGCAACAGCTGAAAGTCCTGAAAAACAAAACCTACATTTTCATTTCGCAAGCGAGCTCTTCCATCCTCATCCAAAGCGTACAAGTTCTGATCACAGAGCCAAATCTCTCCGGAATCGGTGGTATCCAATCCGGCACACAGACCCAATAAGGTTGTTTTTCCACTTCCCGAGGGGCCCACAATGGCAAAAGTTTCGCCACTGGCCACCTCAAAAGAAACTTGATTGAGTACATTTAGGTCATGTTCACCGCTCCGATATGTTTTAGAGAGGTTTTGAACTTTTAATATATTTGACATATCACGCTTTTGGTTAAAACTCTCAAAATACTAAAATTGATCATGACCCGTATAACTCCAAGCTTTTTCAAGCCGTTAATGTTTTGTTATTTTTTATCGCTAATGGTCGTTGGTTGTGGTGATAAAAAGGCAGAAAAGGAAACGAACGAAGAAGCAACGCAAGAAGAGTCGGTTGAGATGGAAACCTCAGATTCCTCTAAAAAAATTCTCTTTTTTGGGGATAGTCTTACTGCAGGATATGGTCTAGAGGTTAACCAAGCGTACCCAGCCTTGATTCAGCAACGTTTGGATTCACTTGGTTTGGATTACACGGTGGTCAACGCAGGTTTGAGCGGTGAAACCACTGCCAGTGGCAAAAACCGTTTGGATTGGGTTTTAGAAGATGATATGGATATTGTCATCATCGAACTGGGTGCGAACGATGGGCTTCGGGGCATTCCCTTAACGGAAACCGAGTCCAACCTTCTGAGTATGGTGGACAAGGTGCAAAGTGAGCTTCCCAATGCCAAAATTATCTTGGCCGGGATGAAGATTCCACCCAACATGGGCCCCGAGTACACTTCTGCTTTTGAACAGCTATTTCCCGAATTGGCCGAATCTGAAAATATAGCCTTGATCCCTTTTTTATTGGAAAATGTGGCCGGGATTCCTGAACTTAACCAAGGGGACGGCATTCACCCAACAGTGGAAGGCCAAAAAATTGTCGCTGAAAATGTTTGGGAGGTTTTAAAGCCAGTGCTTTAATATATCTTAAGATTAATAATTAGATATTTACAGGCATTCTTCTGATCGAATTGCATTCATTTCTGCCATAATCTCTCCGAACAATTGTACCGATTTTATACGGGCATCGATATTGTAAATTGAAGAGGCAATCATAAGTTCATCAATGGGTGTTTCCTCTAAAAAGGTTTCCAATTGCCCTTTCACCGTTTGTTTGCTTCCAATAAAGGTATACTTTACCATTTGCTGCACTTTGGGGTGTTGCATAACTTCCTTTAGATCTGATGTCATTTCAAAGGGTTCATCGATATACTCTGAAGTTGTTCCTGATAAAATATTGATTACCAATCTTAAATATGAAGTGTACAGTTTTTCTGCTTCTTCATCGGTATCCGCAACAAAAACATTGACACCTGCCAGCATATAGGGCTTTTGTAAAAATTTGGAGGGTGAAAATTGCTTTTTATAAATCCGGAGCGCGTCATAAAACTGACTGGTGGCAAAATGACTGGCAAAGGCATAGGGCAATCCTTTTTGGGCAGCCAAATGAGCACTACTAATACTTGAACCTAAAATATAAATTGGGACGTTTACGCCTTCTGCGACCGTTACGCGAACCTTGGCAGATTTATTCTCTTCTGAAAAATACCGCTGTATGGTCTCAATATCGTTTGGGAAAGCATGTGTAGCCTCCATAAATCCCGGTTTAATGGCCTGTGTAGTAGCCGGGTCGGTACCAGGAGCCCTTCCCAGACCTAGGTCTATTCTATTGGGAAAAAGGTTGCCCAAAGTGCCAAATTGTTCTGCAATGATAAAGGGGGAATGATTGGGAAGCATGATGCCGCCAGAACCTACCCTGATCGTGTTCGTAGCTTGTGCCACATAGCCTATTAATATTTGGGGTGCACTACTGGCAATGGCCGGCATATTGTGGTGCTCGGCAAACCAAATGCGTTTATAGCCCGATATTTCTGCAGCTTGTGCCAGTGTAACGGCATTTTGATAAACGGTATGCAAGGAACTACCTTTGGGTACGGTAGCCAATTCTAAAATGGAATAGGCAATTTTATTTTGATTCATATATTTAAAAGTGTCTATATGTTGTGCAAATAAAAAATCAGGATGGTCGGAAGGATTTTAAGTATTGCTCCATTACCTTCTTATTTAAAGTATAATAATAGAAACGCCCTTCCTTTTTAGGCTCCAGCAAATCGGCTTCCACTAATTTTTTGATATGGTGGCTGATGGAAGGCTGGGAAAGATCTAATAGGTTTACAATGGCACTGCACTCCAATCTGGACTCACTGGCTTGGACAGCCTTTACAATCTTCAATCGATTTACATCCCCTAAAGCTTTCGATATCTTTTCAATTTTCTTTAATTCCAAACCTTATATATTAATAGATGCAAATGTATGGATTTGTTATTCCTTTACCTAAAAGGACCCATTATACTTTATCAATGCGACCCCCAACAAAATTCAGATGCACATTATTTGTTCGAATTCACCAATTTTTTGGAAGATAACATCCTGATTTATGGCATTTTCCACAGTAAAAATGCTAATTTTATGGCTTTTTTAGATTTTTCAACACAACCATGACCACCAAACCAAACTTTAAAATGAATCAGTATATACTACAATATCTGAATTCAATCTATCCCCTTAGTCCTGAATTGAAAGCCTTTTTAGTGGATAAAATTAAAAGTTGTTCTTTCGATAAAAATGAAATCATCAACAGCCCCGGAGAGATTTGCAACCGCCTTTATTTGATTAAAAAAGGGATGGTTCGTGGCTATTTTATTAGCGATTCCATCGAAATTACCACTTGGATAGACACCGAAAATGAACTTTTTACTTCAATTACCGGTTTTTTCAGGAACCAGAAGACAGAAGAATACATGCAAAGTCTGGAAGTTACTCTTTGTGATTATTTAGAATATGATGATTATAAATATTGTTTGGAGCATTATCCGGAGATGCAACAAATAAATCGCATGATGATGGAAGAATATTACATCATGGCAGAACATCGCGTGTATTTGGCTCGGATTCCGAATGCGGGCAAACGGTTGGAGTTTTTCATGAAAAACATGAAGCCCCAAATCATAGATAGAATCCCCAAAAAGCACTTAGCCTCTTATTTAGCGATTAGACCAGAGACCTTATCGAGACTAATGAGGGAGAAAAATTAAGTCAGCGGCTCACAAATCCCCTTTATTGTAATTAAATGTACCCGACCGCACAGCCGCAACACAACCCCAGTGAGGCTTAGGTTGGTTGCACCATGTAATATGTTGGACTTCATCCCTTCGACTGGCAAATCAACTGCCAGATTTGAATCTTAAATGCCTCAAAATTAATATCTTTAAAGCTTGTGCCCTTTTTACATCAAATGATAAAGCATTTTTACCTTCGTGTTTGTTTTGTGTTTTGTTTGACCTCCTTTTCGATGTGGTCTCAAAACCTATCACTCAGCAGTGAGGAGGCCTTTGAACAGTTTCAGCACATAAGCGATTCGATATCCATTGATTTTCCGGAGGATGATATTAAAACCTACAGACGCTCATCTTTTTCTGAATCCCAATTACAAAATTACTTGTCGCTCCATTATAAACGATTAGATCTTTTAAAGTTTATAAAAGGGCATCATAGTTTTGTTTTAGACAGTTATTTACATTCTGGCAATTGGTTTATGGAAGTTGGGTTTCCGAAGGAATCCATTAAATCCTATCTTGATTTTTTTCAACATTACCAAGCACATGAAAACGATCTCACCGAAAAGGAGCGTGAAGTTTACGTTGAAATGTTAACCTATGCTCGCAGCATACTTGCCCAAAGTTATGCCGAACTAAATGCATTGGACAGTGCTGCCGTTCACCATAAAAAGAATTTAGAATACACCGAGTCACTCGATTACATTTATTACCCTTCGGCCCTTAATAATTATGGCCTGTTTTTTTATTGGCACAAGAAAGATTTGGATTCTGCCATGTATAATTTTCAGAAAGCCTATCAAATTACGGAAGCAACATATCCCAATCATACATTGATTGGTAGTATTCGCGACAATATTGCAGATATTCATACCGAACGAGGAGATTACCTTAAAGCCGAACCTTTGTACGCCACAAATTTTGAGTTTTATAAAAATGCCATCAATGAAAAAACCCATGCCAAAGATATTCCACGTTTGATCAGTGCAGGAGCCCAACTCACCACTACAAATGCACATTTAAAACGTTTGGACGAAGCCCAGCGCATTTTTAACGAACTTGAAGCTATTGTAGCCTTTCAGGAGACCAACAATAGTTTGGAATCCAATTCCAAACTAGAATTTTTAAAGGCCAAGGAGTTTTTGTTGAAACAACAAAATAAGATTTCTGAAGCTTATGCCACATCACAACGGATTAGGGATTATGCGGATAGCCTTCAAATAATTTCAAAAATTGCGGACAACAAATGGCAGGCCGAGCTCAACGATATTATTATAGACAGGATTGGGATTAACTTCAAAATAGACCGTATTCAAAAAGAAAACATGATACGCGCTCAGCGCACCAAACTTTGGTTTTCAGGGATTTTATCGTCCGTTATCATCATATTGTTGATTGTACTTTACTTAAATCGTCGTCAACACTTGGTGAATGCCAAAAACAAACAATTATTGGCCGAGCAAAAACTGGAAAATAGCGCATTAAAAGTGGAACAGCTCAATTCTGAAATTAAATCAAAGGAACGTGATCTTTCCGATTTTGCCCTTAAATTAACCCAAGACCAAGATTGGGCAAAGGCATTGGCCGATCAATTAAATGCCATCAAGCAGGCTAGCACCGAAGAACGTGAAGCTTTAATAGATGAGCTGGACCACACGATAACCAATAAAATCAGTGTTGATACCGACACACAAGAGTTTTTTGAACGCTTGGACAAACTAAGCAATACCTTCTACAGCAAGCTTACCCGAAGCTATCCCAATTTGAGCAAAAATGAGATACGCCTTTGCTCCTTAATTCGCCTAAAACTTGAGAGTCGAAGCATTGCCACACTTCAAAACATCACCTTGGCCTCATTAAACACAAGTCGATATCGACTGAGAAAAAAGTTGAACCTTTCCGAAAACACCGATTTAGACTTCTTTATTCAAAATTTATAGCAACCCTTTGATTTTGTGGTTTTTAGACTAAACGTCACTGTTTTGTCTATTAATTGTCTATGCCCTGTCGATAGGTAGTCTATGCTAGTTTTATGGTCGAACAATAGTTATCTAATACTTTAGAAGTGCCCTACTTTACTTAGTTCCTCCAATCAAAAAGATTCAATTAAATCAAAAACCTCTCTACAATGAAAAATCTAATTATTGTCTTTTTTATTTCAGGAATGGCCAACCTCTCCTTTGGACAGGAAAGTTTGGCGATGATCACTAAGTCGGACCTTAATACCCGTACCTCTAAGTCCACTAAAGTTCAGAATACCCAATACTTAAATGCCAGGAAGTATGTAGCTCCCACTCTAGCCACGAGTATCAAGCGATTACAAAATGTTGCTGCCAATTACGATATTACCGAAGATCGTGTGTATAGCAGTACCAACAAAAAAATCACTTATACCGTAGTTTTTGAGTCCAATGCCAATTATATAAAGGCCATTTACAACTACGATGGCACAATTCTAGAGTCAGAGGAGTTTTATGAGGATGTAAGGATTCCATACAGCCTTGGGAGCGAAATTGCCAAAGCCTATCCCGGTTGGTCTTTTAACAACAGTGATTGCATTGTTGAATATGTCCAAAATGAAGCCACACGGTATACCTACAGTTTTGTTTTGAAAAATGGGACCAAATCAAAAAGGGTAAAGCGTACGTTACTCAGTCCATTAAACATTGTCGGACTATCCGCAGGAAACTAATAAATACTTTAAAAAATTTGCGGGAATTGTTCAGCAATGGGCAATCATTGTCAGTGAGTGGGAAGGTATTGCTGCAGAAGCATTAATTGGCTGTTGTATTCTGCTTTAGTTTGTGGGCAATCCCCAACTCCAACCCCCTTAATTCTGCTAGCCCCTTAAGTCTTCCAATTAACGAGTAGCCGGGGTACTTCTCTTTGGCTTCAAACGAATGAAGAAACCCATGGTCGGGCCTCATGGGCAGTGCTGTATTATTCTTGTTCATGAGCAACAATAGCTTTTCAACGATTTCTTCCATGGGATTGTCGCCATTAAGGTGTTCCGATTCCCTAAATCGTTTGCCATCTTCTCTTTTCACATTTCGCAAATGCAAAAAATGAATACGATCACCATGTTGATCTATAATCCGAACCAAATCATTTTTTGGCCTAGCACCCAAGGAACCTGTACAATAACAAAGTCCATTAGATCCAATAGGAACAGCTGATAGAATGTTTTCGATATCTTTTTCTGTAGATACCACACGAGGAAGTCCCAATACCGAAAAAGGCGGGTCATCGGGGTGTATGGCCAATTTGACACCTAGTTCTTCAGCAACCGGGGCAACTTCGGTAAGAAAGTGAACCAGATTCTTTCGTAAGGTATCATCATCGATTCCCTCGTACGCCTTCAGCAATTCCAGTATCTTTTCAGGTGTGAAACTTTCGTCACTACCCGGTAATCCCAATAATATATTTTGAAAGAGTTTTTTCTTTTCAACCTCATTTAATGCCTCCCCATATGCTTTGGCCTCATCCCATTGTTCTTTAGAGTAATCGCTTTCAGCACCCGGCCTTTGGAGTAAAAACACATCAAAAAATATAAAAGCGACCTCATCGAACAATAGGGCTTTTGTTCCATCCACATTGGTGTAGCCTTGATCTGTACGCACCCAGTCCAAAATGGGCATGAAGTTATACGCAACCACTTTTACACCACATTGGGCGAGGTTTTCCAAGCTCTTTTTATAGTTTAAGATGTATTCCTTGTATTCGCCTCCTTTTCGTTTAATGTCTTCATGAACGGGCAAACTTTCTACCACGCTCCATTCCATGCCTTCGGCTCGAATGATTTGTTGCCGTTCTTCAATATCCCGTACCTCCCAAACTTCACCTACGGGAATTTGATGTAAGGCGGTAACTATTCCGGTTACACCACATTGTCTAATGTCCCGAAGGGATACCCCATCGTGTGGACCATACCAACGCATGGCCTGTTGCATCTTGATCATACTTTCTTCTTGAATATTCAAAATCCAATACTGTTTCCACCATCAACGGGGAGTACAGTTCCGGTAACAAATTTGGCCTCATCCGAACACATAAAAAATACGGCATCTGCAATATCTTCTGGCAAGCCCATTTTGCCCATCGGTGTTCTTGAAAACACCTTTTCCTTTCGCGCAGGATCAGAGTCAAGTGCTTTAGCGGTCATTTTGGTTTTTATAAAACCTGGAGCTATACAATTGGCTCTTATATTGTATTGGGCCAAGTCTACGGCCATTGCCCTGGTCAAACCTTCTATGGCAGTTTTACTGGAAGAATAGGCCACAACTTTTGGCAATCCATATTGAGCGGCCATGGAACTGATATTAACAATACTTCCCCCTCCGGTTTCCTTCATTTTTTTGACTACTTCCCTGCTGATGGCAAAAACACTGAAAAGGTTGGTGTGCACTATGTTCTCGAACTCAGCGTCGGTCACCTCGATGAACTCTTTCTTCATGTTAATACCCGCGTTGTTCACCAGGATATCAATATGTCCCTCCCTATCAAAAATGTCTTGGATGATTCTAGGGATTTCTTTCAATTTGGTCAAGTCAAAAATCAAGGGAATGGCATTGTCCCCCATTTCTGCACAAGCATTTTCCGTGCGTTCCTTGGTACGACCAATAACATAGGTTGTAATACCATTATCACAGAATTTCTTTGCTGTTGCGTATCCCAAACCAGAGTTTCCCCCGGTTACTATGGCTATTTTTTTATCCATTAAAGTGTGTGTTGGTAAATTTTAATCCCATTGCGGCCGAATACCAGGCGCAAATGGAAATTTCAAAGATTTATAATATTCCGATGTATTATTCAAGGTCTACATTTCTTTTGAATATTCATATTTGAAAAGTCCAAAAAAGCGTACCGTCAAGGCTCCAAGTTACTGAACTTTTTCTCAATTTCTGGAGCATGCCGAAACTATGCACCACTAGACGTTTTCTCACAACCAACCCCTACATCCTTTTTTACAGATTTGCGATAGGGTATTGGATTCCGTTCAGGCCTCAAAAGAATTAAGCGATATGTTCCCCGCCAGGATCAGTGACCTCTTTTAAATTTAAGGTGCAAACCCAAAGGATTCAAATAGTTCTCCGCAGTTAACCAAATTCTGACTTGATTATTGATGACCGTTTTGTTGAAGAACCATTTAAAGGCGCCCAAGGGGTATCACAACCATTCCTCTGCCATGTCTTTGGCATCTATGAAAAGATTTTTAGTCCAGTGTTCCAACCCTTACAAATCGAAATGACCAAAAAAAAATGTCGTGTACAATGGATATCAGTTCCAATGCTTGGAAATTCACGGCAACTTTCGATTGGTTCGCCAATAAATCTATTGTGCTTTTTAAAATAAGTAAAAAAATATAGTTTGACAAAACGTTTGGCGCTATCAATTGCTACAATAAAAATTATCATGAAATTTGGAATCTTTTTGGAGAAAAAAAGATGGAACCTTAGCAAATATCCTAAAAGGATATCCAAAAAAATTAATCCAATTACATCTAAAAATAGTACCTTCATTTTAAAATCCTGTGTTTTACAATTTGCAACAATAGCGTCGAATAGGATGTAAAACCTGCAAAGATTGAGGTATCTAAAGATGATTGGAGCATTGACATCGGACTCACAAACCATCATCTGGAGCTAGTGCCATACTTAGAAACTAACACATGAAAAAATTCATCCACGATGATTTCTTGCTTGAAACAGATTATGCTAAGGAATTATATCATAATTACGCAAAAAATCAACCCATAATAGATTACCATTGCCATCTTCCCCCTAACGAAATTGCGGCGAACAAAAACTTTACGAATCTGACCCAAATTTGGATAGAGGGCGATCATTACAAATGGAGGGCCATGCGGGCCTTGGGGATTGAGGAAAGGTATATTACCGGGGATGCCTCCGATGAAGAGAAGTTTTTTAAATGGGCAGAAACCGTACCCTACTCGCTCAGGAACCCTTTGTACCATTGGACCCATATGGAATTGACCCGGTATTTTGGAGTCGATAAAATTTTATCTCCAAAGACTGCCAAAGACATCTATGAAACCTGCAATGAAATGTTAAACTACCCTGATTTTTCAACACAAAACTTGCTTTCCAGAATGAATGTGGAAGTGGTCTGTACCACGGACGACCCCTTGGATGAACTTTCAGACCATGCCCAATTTGGTGAATCAAACTGTGCTGTTAAAGTCTTGCCTACTTTTAGGCCCGATGGATTGATCAATATTGAAAAAGCTGACCATACGGGTTACCTATCACGATTGTCCAAAGCCACAGACGTTTCCATCACCGACTTTGAGTCGTTGAAGGAAGCTATTCGAAATAGGGTCGATTTTTTCCATAGCCATGGGTGCAGACTTTCAGATCATGGATTATCCCATGCGTTTAACGAAGCATACTCTATTAAACAGGTCAATGAAATCCTTAAACTTCGGATGGAAGGCAATTCTTTGAGCAAGAAAGAAGAAGCACAGTACAAGACTGCCATAATGCATGTTTTGGGTGGCCTTTATGCAGAAAAGAATTGGGTGATGCAACTGCATTTAGGGCCCATACGGGACAATAACCAAGCTGTATTGACCAAAATCGGTGTAAATGCAGGGGTGGACAGCATTGGTGACTATCAGCAAGCGGAGCAATTGGCGGGTTTCTTAAACCATTTGAACAACAGCGATAATCTTCCCAAAACCATTCTTTATAATTCCAATCCTTCAGATAATGAGGTTTTTGCCACCATGGCAGGTAATTTTACTGGTGAGGGAATCAAAAGTAAAGTGCAATTTGGTGCCGCTTGGTGGTTCTTGGATCAAAAAGATGGGATTGAAGATCAATTGAATATACTTTCCAACATGGGATTACTCAGTTGTTCGGTGGGAATGCTTACAGATAGTAGAAGCTTTTTGTCCTTTCCAAGGCACGAATATTACAGAAGGGTATTGTGCAACATGCTGGGCAACGACCTTAAGGCCGGATTGCTTCCTATTGACATGGAATGGATAGGACAAATAGTAAAGGATATAACTTACAACAACGCTAAGGCATTTTTTCAATTCCCAAGTGTACTTAAAAATTCTAGCGTAACATCATAAGGGCGTATGAATTGCCCAATAACTAACAAACATATTGCACATGAAAAAACATACTCGTCTCGAGGTTTTTAAGAAGATGGCGGATACTGGATTTGTCCCCTTATTCTTTAATTCCGACCCCAAATTGGTACAACAAGTAGTTAAAGCGTGTTACGAGGGGGGCGCAAGATTATTTGAATTTACCCACAGGGGAGAAAATGCCGAACAGGTGTTTTCTGAACTAGTTGCTTTTTGCAAAACAGAATGCCCCGATATGATATTGGGTGTAGGCTCCATTACCGATGCTGCTACGGCCTCAAACTTTATTAATATGGGCGCTTCCTTTGTGGTTACACCTGTATTTCGTGAAGACATTGCCATAGTGTGTAATCGTAAAAAGATATTCTGGTCACCCGGCTGTGGTTCCCTTACCGAAATTACAAGGGCCGAAGAACTTGGTTGCGAATTGGTTAAGCTTTTTCCAGCAGAAGTATATGGACCAAAATTTATCAAGGCCGTTCGTGGTCCACAGCCATGGACCAACATTATGCCCACGGGCGGGGTGGATACTTCAAGAGAGAACCTGACCAGTTGGTTTGAAGCAGGAGCCACCTGCGTGGGCATGGGCTCCAAATTAATAGACAAGCAAGCTTTGGCGCAGGGCAACTTTAAATTGATTACGCAGAAGGTAAAAGAAGTCCTTACCACTATCCAAGAGATTAAATCGGCATAAAAACCAGGTTCCGCTTCTCTTTAGACTTTTGCTCCTTGCTTACAATTATTTTAATTCCGAATACTGTGATTTTGGAGAGTTCCAAATCATAAGTATTACCCCCAAGACCCAAAATTCTTTTTGCGAGAATAGCCCCATTTCGATTGCAGGGTGAGATACCTTAGGGAGCGATAATTACTCAATAGATACAATGGAGTCATTGTTACATCCAATAACAGCTAATTGTTGGGAACGCCCACACCCATTTATTTGATGGCCTTATTGCCCTGTTCAATTAAGTGTTTAGTGGCGGCATGACTTGGGAAATAGTCCTCATTAAAAAAAATATGTGATTTAAACTATTAAGGTAATTACCAGAAAAAAACGTCATCAACCTAGAATTGAAGATGACCGATGTAATTTTTACTTTTCCTTTCTGAAATCGATTTTTTGAATTCTACCAGGTCTCGCTTAACCAAAATCCTGCACTTTTTTAAAAGTGTATTTATAACAAAATAAAATCAAAAAGTAATTAACCCAATCGATTCCGATAACTATATTTGAAAAAAGGTATAAAAAAATTACGTAACACTAAGTCAATGTACTGGATAGGTTTCGATATTGGTAGTTCCTCAATCAAAGCAGCTTTGGTAGCAGCAGATAATGGCAAGGTAAAAGATATTGTACAAGAACCCAAAAAAGAAATGCCTATCGACTCCATCAACATAGGTTGGGGAGAACAAAATCCTGAACTTTGGTGGAAATATGCCTGCTTGGCCACCCAACAGCTCATTTCAAAAAACTCCATTGATAAGAATAGCATAAAAGGTATAGGTATTTCCTATCAAATGCACGGTTTAGTGGTGGTTGACCAATCATTAGAGGTGCTCCGGCCCTCCATCATTTGGTGCGATAGCCGAGCAGTGGAGATCGGGGAACAATTATTTCAAAAATCTGGGAAAGGAAAATGTGTGGAGCATGTACTGAACTCTCCCGGAAACTTCACACTTTCCAAGTTAAAATGGGTCAAGGACAACGAACCCCAACTTTACGATAAGATATACAAATTTATGTTGCCCGGTGATTTTCTGGCCATGAAACTTACAGGTTCTTGTGTCACCACTCCATCTGGTCTGTCTGAGGGAATCATGTGGGACTTTAAAGAAAATAAAGTGGCGAACTGGTTATTGGAAGATGCAGGAATAGACCCTTCGCTGGTTTCTGAAATACGTCCTTCTTTTTCCGAGCAAGGTTTTGTAAGTAAAGAGGGTGCTGAAGCGTCAGGTCTGCCAGAAGGTATTCCAGTAATGTATCGTGCCGGGGACCAACCCAACAATGCGTTGGCACTAAATGTTATGGAACCAGGTCAAATTGCAGCAACTGGGGGGACTTCTGGGGTGGTCTATGCCATTTCTGGACAAAAAAAGACACAGGAGCATACAAGAATCAACAGTTTTGCGCATGTGAACCATACCGATAACGAGACCAGAATCGGTAAGTTATTGTGCATCAATGGAACAGGAATCCAGTACAATTGGGTACGTTCTGAAATAAGCAATGGGCTTAGTTATAACACTATGAACGAACAGGCCGAATCTGTACCCATCGGTTCAGAGGGACTTCAAATTTTGCCCTTCGGAAATGGTGCGGAACGCATGCTAAACAACATAAACAAGGGGGCGCGCATGTTGAACATCAATTTTAATGTACACAAGGCACCCCACATCTACAGAGCAGCCTTGGAAGGCATAGCTTTTTCATTTGTGTATGGCATGGAAATCCTAAAAAATGATGGGGTCGACATTACGTCCATAAAAGCGGGGAACGATAATTTATTTAGAGCTGGCATCTTTTCCAAAACCATTGCAACACTATCCAATAGTCAAATTGATATTGTGGAAACCACCGGTGCCGTAGGTGCGGCCAGGGCAGCAGCATGTGCTTTTGGGGATTTCAAAAATATTGGAGAGGCAACAGCTTCCGATAAAATTGAACAAACCTACCAACCAGATACCTCTGCAGAAGCCTATGAAGAAGCCTACGAATCGTGGAAAAATAATTTAAAAGAATATATAGACAACTGAATTTAATATTATGATTACAACAGGAGACAAGGAGTATTTTAAAGGTATTGGCAAAATTTCCTTTGAAGGAAAAGAATCGGACAATCCGTTCGCCTTTAAATATTATGATGAAAATAAAGTAGTGGCCGGCAAAACTATGAAAGACCATTTCAAGTTTGCCATTGCCTATTGGCATACTTTTAATGATGCTGGAAGTGATCCTTTTGGAGCTCCCACCAAGGATTTTCCATGGTTTGCAAGCACAGACCCCATCCAACAGGCAAAAGACAAAATGGATGCTGCATTCGAATTTATCACCAAGATTGGTGCACCTTATTATTGCTTCCATGATGTTGACCTGATTGATGAAGGTGGCTCCTTGGCCGAATCAGAAAAAAGATTGGACATCATAACCGATTATGCCAAGGAAAAAATGGCAGCATCTGGAGTAAAATTGTTGTGGGGAACCGCTAATTGCTTTAGCAACCCAAGATACATGAACGGTGCAGCCACCAATCCAGATTTTGATGTGGTTGCCTATGCAGGTGCCCAAGTAAAAAATGCATTGGACGCTACCATTAAACTTGGCGGAGAAAACTATGTGTTCTGGGGAGGACGTGAAGGGTATATGTCTTTGTTGAATACAGATATGGGGCGTGAATTGGACCATATGGCGAGATTCCTTCATATGGCGAAAGACTATGCACGCGCACAAGGTTTTAAAGGAACCTTCTTTATTGAACCAAAACCCATGGAGCCCACCAAGCACCAATACGATTTTGATGCGGCCACAGTTCTAGGGTTTTTAAACAAATACGGTCTACAGGACGACTTTAAACTTAACCTTGAGGTAAACCATGCCACTTTGGCGCAGCACACCTTTGAGCATGAGCTCCAAGTGGCAGCAGACAACGGACTTTTAGGAAGCATTGATGCCAACCGTGGGGATTACCAAAACGGATGGGATACCGACCAGTTCCCAGTAGATGTTTACGAACTTACCCAATCCATGCTGATTATTCTTGAAGCTGGTGGCTTTCAGGGAGGTGGCGTAAACTTTGATGCCAAGGTTCGAAGAAATTCAACGGATTTGGAAGATGTTTTCCATGCCCATATTGGTGGTATGGATGCGTTTGCCCGTGCCTTGTTGGCCGCTGACAACATTCTTTCCAATTCCAAATACAAGGAAATGCGCAAGGGACGGTATGCCTCATTTGATGGAGGAACCGGTAAAGCATTTGAAGATGGACAGCTTAGTTTGGAAGACCTTTACAAACACGCTTCGGCCAACCAAGACATCAAAAAGCGCAGCGGTCAACAAGAGCTGTTCGAGAACATTATCAACCAATATATTTAAGCACTTCAATAACCGATCAAACTTTATTATTGGATCAGTTTAAGAAAGGCCTTATTGGATTGTCTTGGGTATCTGCTTCTTGGCTTTATGTTCCAATTTGCTATGGTAAACTTTGCGCACATGGCCATTTGTATGTTTGTTTTTTACATGGCGCACTGTAATACGGCTACTTTGGCCACCAATCCGCCAGATTATGCAACGATAAAAGGTTGGTCTTTTGGCACCTTATCACCAGAGGACCGAATAAACGCTAAGGACAGTTGCAGCACTATCGAGGTTGTGCCTTACATGATTTTGGTGGTAATGGCCATTGGTGCCCTATCCGTCTTTACCGGGTAAAACGTACAGAAAGCTTATAAATAAAGCCCCGAAATACGGGGCTTTTCTTTTTATGTTCTATTTGTATTGTTATGAAATAAAATCACACAATCGATTGCGCAACCAAGAAAATAAAAAAATTATCTCGCTACTCTTCCCGACGCATCTCCCTCCATTAGCTTTTCTACCTCGGCAATCGTGGCCAAATTGGCATCACCGTAAATGGTATGTTTCAAACAGGATGCTGCTACTGCAAATTCCAATGCCTTTTGATCATCTTCATAGGTGTTCAACCCATAGATCAGACCTCCCATAAAACTATCACCTCCACCTACTCTATCGACAATATGTGTGATTTGATAGGTGGGCGACTTGTACATCTTTTTTCCATCGTACATAACCCCTGCCCAGGTATTGTGGGAGGCACTGATGGAACCTCTTAGGGTTGTGATCACCTTTTTGGCTCTTGGAAATTTTTCCATCATTTGTTTGCAAACGGATAAAAAAGCTTCGGCTGTAACATCCTTGCCATCTTTGTGTACATCCAATCCTTTAGGGTGAATCCCAAAGTGCTTATGGGCATCCTCCTCATTCCCAAGAATCACATCACAATAGGACACCAAGGGCGTCATGATCGTCTCTGGTTCCACACCATATTTCCAAAGTTTAGCACGATAGTTCAAGTCGGTTGAAATGGTAAGTCCCATTTCACTGGCCACTTTTACCGCTTCTAAACTAACATCCGCAGCTCCTTGTGAAATTGCCGGGGTAATTCCAGTCCAATGGAACCAATGCGCATCTTTAAAAACTGATTTCCAATCTATCATTCCGGGTTCAATCTCTGCCATTGCGGAATGCGCTCGATCATAGACTACCTTGCTTCCGCGACTAACTGCTCCTGTTTCCAAAAAATAAATCCCCAATCTATCACCTCCAAAAACAATGTGATCAGTTCCCACATTTCGTTTTCTCATTTCCATCAAGGCACATTCCCCTATATCATTTTTGGGCAAGCGTGTTACAAACTCTACAGGAAGACCATAATTGGCCAAGGAAACGGCCACATTGGACTCACCCCCACCATAAACTACATTAAACTCGGAAGCTTGGGAAAACCTCAGGTTTTCTTTAGGTGCCAATCGCAGCATAATCTCTCCAAATGTTACTATTTTCTTCATTTTAGCTGATTTGTAAAACATCGTTTACTACAAGAAGCAAACTACTATATTCTTGGCAAATAGCGTGATGATTATGGAAGTAATTTTTAACAAAAAGGCATGGGAAAATCTTAAAACAAACCTCCTTCTTATCCTAGTCGTCAGATAGCACATTTTGCAGTTTGGAGTAGGTTTGTCGGGTTTAAAAGAAGACCGGAAACACCAGTGACTACAAGCGCTAAAAAGACATGCTGCCCCAAAAAACATATGGTCCACCCAACTTTGTCCAAACCTCTATCGATGCCGGTAACTTGAAGAATGGTGATATTGCAGGACTTATTGCACTTCAAAATAGATATGGTTATGTAGGGATAAAAAAAGAGAACGGGAAAACATCGATTGTCGTGGTTCGACCCTTACAAGAGATCGATAAAAAAAGGGCACCATTCAAATGAACGATATCAATGTACCACCGAAAGAGATTGAAAGTATTCCATTAGAACAGGATAAGGTGTTTTTCAGAATAGATTGCAATTTTGAAACTGACAAGGCCACTTTCTTTTTTAGTTTGGATGGAAATCGTTGGGAAAAAATAGGCGATTCGCTACAAATGCTTTACTCATTGCCCAAACACTTTATGGGGTATCGTTTTGGACTTTTCAATTATGCCACAGCGGAGATAGAAGGCCATGTTGATTTTGATTATTATCGAATTGGTGAAAAGTTTTAGTTTCCAACACCAATATACTATGGTTGGTTTGAAGTAGTTTAGATCATTTATAAGATCTGGTTAATGTTCAGTTAATACTTATATAAATAGTTGATAAGGGGACATCCCATATGTAGTAAATTCTAAAAACAAAATAACCATTGAAAAATCCTTGGGTATTTTTAATTGATTGACTGCTATTTAAACGCCGAAATATTTTCTGAACTTTCAATAGGACATAAACTTCAACTATTTTTCATAGATTTCTTATTATGAAATCATCAATATTCGAATTTCAAAATCAGTTAAATATCATTCTCTTTTGCGTACAATTTGGTTCTTTAATTCAAAGCGACCTCAATCTTAATCGGAAAATGATTGCTGGTTTGGCGCGCATAAAATTTTAAGACATCGGTGTGATATCCATTTGCCTGACAGTTCCCATTGATTACCGTATAATCCAGTTTTTTATTATTTGTGGTCGTATTGGAACTTGGTGGAAGAATTTCCAAGCCCTTATATTTTAGCCCTGTAGGTTCTGTATTCCAATCACCGATAGCGCATTGAAATTCATCGTTTTTAAGTCGCCAGATGATATTTTGTCTTTCTGAAGTTTTCTGGGCTGTATTGGAGCATGAAAGATGAAATGTTGCTATGCTCAGCCCTCCAAAGAATTCCACAACAACAATATCCCTTGACTGTTCCGATGTGCCTACATTTACTACTCTAACATCTTCGAGGTCCACCGTGGATAGGACGGCTATACTTTCGCCATGGCCAAAATAGGTTGTGCCTCTAACGTAAAGAATTTGAATAAAAATAGTTTTTCCATATTGCTTCGCGGCATGCTGCAACTTTTTTTCCAAGCCATTTCCCTTGCTTGTGATCTCCGAAAGAAACATGAGATCAAAATCTTGATTGAAAATGGTAGCGACTGAATCAAGGATTTTATCAGCATTATTATTTTCTAGATTCCAATATATAATTTTTGCCATTTTTTCTGTTTTAGAATGATTCAAAGAGTAGCACAATCAAAAAACATCGACTATTGCCAATTCAGTCCAAAATCATTGGGAGATCCTTCCTGGCGCACCACTAAATTCCTATGTCCATCTTCATAGGTAATCCCCTTAGAATTATTGGACGTTGACACCTTTACATCAGTATTTGCTTTTAATTCTTTTATACTATTATTTACTTTACGTGCACCAACGGATTGATTCATTTTACGATTGTCCGTCGATGTATAAGATACATTAATGGATACCGGCAATTGATTGTTGATATTGATTTTTGACATGGCATTAAATTTTATTCTAAGAGCCTTCATCTACCATAATAACATTCCACAAATGAAGACTCTTATCTGGTTTATTGATTAGACATTAAAATAATTCTCTGAATCCTCTACTTGAGAAACTAAGTTCCCGGTAACCAACTTATCTATTTTAGACTTTACTTCGGGATTGTTCAATGCATCCAAATCAAAAACAGCCACAAACGTATCTGCTTCAAAATCAAGCTTAAATTTCTCATATTTAAAACAACTGGCAATTGTTGTCTTTATGTCACTAAGGTTAAGAGAGGTACTTGTTATCTTGAATTTGGCAATAACTGTATTGGCATCACCTTCTCCGATTACCTCGATGGCCGAGGAAAACATGGTAACTGCATAATTAGTGGCCTTAACATCATGACTGACCTTTATTTGATCCCCCAATGAGGTTAAGAAATCTTGGGTCTTCTTTAATACAGTTGGGTCATCAATTGCCATGCCCAAGGCAATCTGAAGAAATTTTGTTGAAAACTCAACAGTTGTGGTTTCTTCGTGATTGGAAGTTTGGGAAGATTTAAAATTTGCCAGAAGGGGCAAATGTTGAGCAATTTCCAAAACTTTTGTACCTGGAATATTAAAGGATGCATCTGTTTGACCTTTCATCAATTTGTTGGTCACTAGACTTACAAACCCTTGTAGATAATAACGGGCGTCGTCAACCTTCTTTTGAATCTTTGGGTCATCAAATAAATTTTCACCCGCAAATACCATTGTAAAGAGCCCATCGGACCCAGTAAATTGTTTGCTATCGCTTTCATCGCTAATTCCCTTAGCGGGTTCAGCTGCGAAAATGGCCATGGCCTTTTCTGTTTTGGCAATGTGCTGTGAATACTTTTCTTGCAATGCTTCGGTTGTTGTCATAATATAAAAATTAAATAGTTAATATTCAGAACATTTGATAGGGTTTAGGTGTAAAAACCTAAAGGATATTCGAGCTCCTGCCCTCTATGGATTAAAGTAATTTTTAGAATTGTGTAGGGGAAGTAGATCTATGGAATTGAACAACCTATCCAAACTTATTTTCACATCTGGTTGCTGTAAACTTTGTAGATTAAGCAGCGCTTCAAATGATTGCGCTTGATAATCGAAATTTTTGCAAACCTCACGATCAAGGTTTATGCTTGACCCATCTTCCCCTTTGCTTATGGTTATTTGAGATATTATCAACTTGGCTTGCAATGCATGATCATTGAAGGTTATCCCGGCGGACAGTATGTTAAGGGTATAACTTGGTTGGTTTTCATCAATGTTTCCTATCTGTGTAGCAATAGTCCTCAAAAATGCCTTAGTTCTTTTCAATCGTTCTTCCAGAGGATCTTTGTCATCAATTGTAATAGTTAAAAACTCACGGACAAAAGCATCAGTATTATCCACTTTGGACCCACTTACCTCTTTCGAATTGAAGTTTGACAATAAGGGAAGTCTTTTGATTACCTCCAGAATGGCATTGTTGGAAAAATCAAAATCTTGATATTTAAGATTTTGGGTAAGCTTTCGAACTATTAATATCCAATACCCTTCCAAATAGTATTTGGCCGATTGTAACTCCTGTTGTAGTGCCGGATCTTTTATTTCAGAACAATCAGGAAAAACAAAACAGAACATACCTTTGGATCTTGTAAAATCATCTATCAATTTGTGCTCGTTAAAAGGATTCATAGTAGTATTTTGATGAAATAGACTTAATCTTTCACCAAATTTGGGAATACCGTGTCCAGTATAAAAAATAGATGAGTGAATGGAGGCATTTAGTTAGCGAGCAGCCCTAAAACCCATGTAATCAAGAAAAAGTAATGTTTAACTTAAGTAAGCTTATTGGCCCAAATGGCTAAAGGGTTGGGAACAGCCTGAAGACATCCTGCCTGTGGGCTTTACTCACCGGTATCTTATTTTCCCCGATGAAGAGCATATTTCCTTCAAAACCATTGACGGAATTGATATTGACCACATAACTTCTATGCGTTCGTAAAAATCGATTGACCGGCAATATTGCCTCGACCTTCTTTAGAACAACGGAATAAACAAAGCGTGCTGTCTTCGTATGAATCGTACAGTAATTACTATCTGCTTCCAAAAACAAGATTTCCCTCAAAGGAACACGCTCAAAATGATGGTCCTTTTTCAAGAACAAACAATCCTTCATTTGCATAACTTCATTTTCGGTATTTGAGAAACCCGGATGTGAAGTAATTTTTGACAAGGGAGTCTTCTTGGAAAAATTCATCAAAGCCAATTCTATGGCCACCGATACCTGACGATCATTGAAGGGTTTAAGAATATAGGCATAAGGCAATACACTTTTGGCTCTATTTACAATATGCGTATCGGCATGCGAGGTAAGAAAAATAAAGGGGATTTGATACGTTCTGTTGATCATGCGACCAAGCTCTATACCATCTAGGTCCCCTTTCAATATGATATCTAACAATATTAGGTCAATATCCCTGTTTTCGGAAATGAAATCCAATGCCCCTTTTGCCGTGCCCACAACACCAACAATATGATAGTTAAGATCGGTGAGTCTATTGGCTATGTCCTGTGCCAATATTATTTCATCCTCCACGATCAATAGTTTAACCTTATTCATGTGCATATTTATTTCCACTGGCCTAGTTATATGAGTTAAGCTACTCTCATTTTCATAGACCAATGTGTGCCCGAACCAATTCGCTTTTCAATCGATCCTTCCAACTGGTGGATTAAGGAGGTCATCAGTTTGAGCCCAAAGGAATTATTCTTTGCAACTTCTAATTCTGTAAATCCAATCCCATTATCCCTAATCTCTATTTCCAACCACTGGTCAACCCTTCGCACCACTACTGATAACTTTGGGTTTTCGATATCCACATAGGCATATTTAAGTGCATTGACAATGGTTTCGTTTATGATCAAGGCTATAGGAACAGCTATATCGACCGATACACTCGTATCGACAATTTCCATATCCGGTTGTAATGGAGCATCGTAGCCATGACAAAGTCCAAGTACCAGCTCTTCCACATATTCCTTGAGCATTATGCGCGTTTCCAAACCTTCTTGATAAAGTTTTCGGTGCACTAGGGAGAGGGCCTCCACCCTATTTCTACCCATTAAAATAGCCTCTTGTGCCGGATGATCCTTAAGCTCCCTGCCTTGAAGGTTCAAAAGACTTGAAATCATTTGTAGATTGTTCTTGACCCTATGGTTCAATTCCTTAAGCAATAAGGCTTTTTCTTGCTCTCGTTCGCTTATTATCTCTTTTTGGAAAGAAAGTTCAACATTCGCTTTATTGATCTTTTTATTTACCTTGAAAAGCAAATAGGCCAATGAAAGCAATAGAATGAGGCCAATGGCCATGATGAGTACCGTTCTTTTTTGATTCGAATTGGTGAGGTTGAGCAATTGGATTTCGGTCTCCCTCTTATCAATCTCATACCCCGCTTTTATCTGTTCTATTTTTCGGATATTTTCCCTGTTGACCAAACTGTCCTGGTAAACTTGATAAAGTCGCTGATACCAAAGCGCTTTGTCAAAGTTCTCTTGTCCTTCATACAAATCGGATAAAAGTCGGCTAAAATCACGTATTTGCTCTTTAAGCCCAGCGGATAGGGCCATCTGGTAGGCCTCCAAAAGTTTTTCTTCAGCCAAGTTTCCATGTCCTTCTTTCCTATAAATCCCCCCCAATTCTGCCAAGTATACAGAAGTAGAATAGTCATCACCAAGTGGTTTCAATATTGCAATGGCCTCTTTTAAATTGTCCCTGGCCGGTTCAAGTTTGTTTTGTGTGGCATAGACCATGCCTAAATTTCCAAGGGAATAACCTTGTACAATATCATTTTTTATGGTTCTGTTACGCTCCAGGGTTTCCTGAAAACAAGTTGCAGCACTATCCAGGTAACCGGCAAGACGATAGGCTTCTCCAAGGTTCAGTATGGTCAGTATTTGATTTCCTGAGGAATCGGATTCGGAATAGATTCTTTTAGCTTTTTTTAGATAATCGATTGCCACATTATATTCACCATCACTGATAAAATTACTAGCCAATTGGCTGTAGGAAGCTGCCGCTCTTTCCTTAAGGCCCAAAGACTCATATATCCCAAGTGACTTCAAAGATGCCTCCAAGGAAACACTATTATTACCGAGCCTTCGTTCAATATGACTTATTTCTTCCCAAGCGGCAGCCTGTAACAATGGAGAATCAATTTCTTGGGCAATCTTAAGGGCCTGTCTGGCCAATGCCAATGATGTGTCGACTACTTGATGGTGATAGGCGCGCAGACTTAACAGTCTTGACCTCTCACTTTGTGTCAGTTGTTTTTGTTGCAGAATTTCTCCAAGGCTATCGGCCTTTTTTGTGCTCTGGGCATACGAGTAAACAAATAAAAATTGAAATGAAACACCAAGAATCAATGTCCTGAGCTGGGATAGGGTTTTCATTGTTAGTCTTTCACTGGAATGCCCGTCCCGCCCCCTGAACTAATCTTGACCAAGGGATCTAATACAAAATAATACCTCCGTTCCCGATTTTCTGCATTGGTCATCACCATGGAGAACATAATGCTATAAGATACATTTTCATCCAATTTCTTGTCCCTGGTTGCAATCTTACATTCGCCTTTGTTATTTGGTGCAATATAAAGAGTGCCATCTGGCGCATTTTGCACCCATTCGTCATCATAGTCAAAAATATGCTTCCAATACCCATTAAGCTTACAGTCTTTGTCCGTGAAAGACTTGCCCACGTTTTTAACGAAACAGCAGACCAATTCGGGTGCGCTAAGGATATTTTTATGATCTGTAATATCTGGCTCTAGTGTTATGGCAATACGGGTATTGGGTTCCAATGCTGGAAACACGTAACCACCAATGGTTACAAAATTGTCAATAGCAATAGGTTCGTAGGGTGTTCCAATACCTAGGTAGCAGTCAGCCATAGCTTGTTCAAGTGCCTCTAATACAACTGGAAATGTAATAGGTTTTGGATAGGTCTTGGTCGGTTTTAGATCTATTTTAATAAACATTGGTCAGGTTTTAATTGGTCAACAAGCATAATTTTGTTGCATCCAACATACATTGAAAAGTAAGGTTGCAAATTATACTTGTCTGAATTTAAGGAAAGTAATTCATTTTCCTTAAAAAAATAAGAATTTTCTTATTTCGAACTGCTTCATATAGTTCCATACCCTTATGTAATCCAAATTGATGATTTTAATTTATTCATGCTATTTTGATTGCAAACAGTTAATAAGGAGCAGTTGGATAAACTACAATCATTTATAAAGTGAGTAAAAAATATATGAACCTCCTTGCCCCTTAATACAACCCAAATTTCAAGAACAAGCCCCAAAGAATCTATAAACCCAAATTAAAACAGCTGACACTAAGAACATATTCCCCTTATTTCCCAAGGCCCACCGGCTTATTTCCATGAGCTTCCTCAAGCACCAATATCAGGAACTCCCCTTTTCCCAAAACAAACTTGGGCAACATAAAAACCAATCGAATTATCTTCCCGCTTTTGATCTAGGTGGTCGAAGCACAGGTATATCACGGCTGTAGTACTATCTCTTGATGGGAGGCCTTCTATTTCCTATTGCCATTGACTTGTAAGGCATTCAATCCTTCCATGTCAAAATCAATCCCGGAGCGATTTCGAATACCGACGAGCAGGTACACCTATCGTATACCATTTCTTCCTGATTCTTGAGATTGACTAAACTGGTTTGCAAAACCTCCATAAAAAGCATCAAACTGAAGCTAAATTATGCCCTAGAAACGTACCCAACCATTCACCGAACTCTACACCATTTAAATGGTTCTATTTGATATCAGATAAATGCATGAAAAACAAAAAGCCTGTCAAAACAATTGACAGGCTTTTTATGTCGGGGTGGCAGTTTTAACCAATCATCTGTAACCCCTTATGTTTCCAGAGTTTTTTCTTGACCATTCTCAATAGGACACCCAATAAGACACACCTGTGTGATTTTTGGACTTCAATTAAAAAAGTAATGAATTATGAATAAACAGTATTGATATGAATTTTGGCTCTAATACCTTAACTTAAAATAAACCATGAATTCAATTTATTGTTTGGGTAATCAATCCACAGGAAAAAGTCCTTTAATTCAAAGCGACTTCATGTCCCGGCATTACGAATATTGACTACAAAGGGCCATTTATACATTTCTATGCCATTTTTTGAAATAAAACTATTTTCTTACCAAGTAGGAATTATTAAAATCCGTATTTTGTTTTTATCAACCCAACTCCCGAGAAAGAAAATGTGTATTCGACATACGTCAAGTATTATGCGATGCCGACTTGGTATTTACTGTCCGTATCGACCTAAAAAAGAAGTATGAGCAATACAATGTCATTTCTAAATCTAAATTTTTGCATCAAACTCTTTATTCCCGCCTTTTTGTCAATCACGGTTGCAGTGCAAGCGCAGAACGACAAAATAGAAAGCTTAAAAAATGAATTGGCACGTCATATCAAAAAGGACACGACAAGAGTGAACCTGTTAAATGACCTTGCTTTGGCCTATTTTAGTAGCAACTTACCAAATTCCCTTGAATATTTAGGAGAAGCAGATACAATTGCTGAATCTATCGATTTTAAAAAAGGAAAGGCCCAAAGCTTTTATATAAAAGGTTTAGTTGCAGCTCGTGAGTCAAATTTTCGAGAAGGCTTTTCGAATTACACCAAGTCTCTTAAATTATTCGAAAGAATACGTTGGAACGACGGCATTGCCTCATGTTATAAACAAATGGGCATCTATATGTTTAACAATGGCAAACAGGATGAAGCAATATCCTATTTAAAAAAATCGCTTGAATTCTTCAGCAGGAGCAAAAAAAAGATAGAAATAGCCCAGGTTCAATATGAATTAGGGTGGTCTTACATAGAAATTGACAATTATACCGAAGCAAGATATTACTTGCTGAAGGCTTTAGAAATCAATAAAACTATTAATAATCAAGAGGCTATGGCTTCTTGTATGAATGGCATTGCGGTCACCTATTCAAATCAAGGTAATTATCTTATCGCCCTCGATTATTACAACAAAACTCTTGGCATTGCCCAAAAAAACTCAATAACCAGGAGAGAGATGCTTACTTTCGGTAATATCGGAGCTCTTTACTCGGATTTAGAAAAATACGATAAAGCTATAGAGTATTATAATAAAGTCCTTGAACTTTCAAATGATTCAGATAAATATATAACATCAAGGACCTTTAGCAATATAGGGCTGGCCTATATAGGAAAGAAGGAAAATAAATTAGCCCTTGACTACCTAAAAAAAAGTCAAAAAATTTATAAAAAAATAAACGACCAGCGTGGTGAGGCCTTTGCTTTTAATAATATTGGCGATATTTATTTAGAAGAAAAGAATTATCCCAATGCGGAAAAATGTTTTGAGCAAGCAAAAAAGATTTCTTTAGAGATTGACAATCAACGTGGTTTATGCAAATCTTTTTTAGGGTTGGCTACGGTCAACACTTATGAAAAAAATTATGATAAAGCACTTTTCAACGCCTTAAAAAGTAAAAGTCTATCCTATGAACATGAATTTTTAGATTATCAAAGACAAGTAAATGAACTCCTCTCCATCATCTACAGTAAAACAGGAAACTATAAAAAAGCCCTAGAAAGCCACCAACAATTTAAAATACTCAACGATAGTATTTTCAATAAGGAAAATATTGAAAAGATAGCCCAGTTGGAATATGAGTACAAATACAAACAAGCGTTGGATTCCGCCAGTATCCGTGAATTGAAGCTTACCAAAACGGTAATGAACACTTCACAAGACCTCGCAAAGACCAAACAAAATTACCTTTGGGCCGTCATCGGTATCTTGGTTATCTCTATCCTATCAGGTTCTTTGGTATTTTATCAAAAATACAAGAACGTAAAAGTTAAAAATCAAAACATTATGACCGAACAAAGGCTGTTGCGCTCGCAAATGACCCCACATTTTTTATTTAATTCGCTTTCAGTCTTGCAGGGGATGATCTTGAACAAGGAAGAGAAAAAATCAATTACCTATTTAACAAAATTCTCCAAATTACTACGAATTGTTCTAGAAAATTCAAGGGATAAAATTGTTCCCCTCATTCAAGAATTGGATGCCATAGACAACTATATGATCCTACAGAATTTGGATACCGACCTCCCTTATGATTATAGTCTGATAGTGGATGAAAATATTGACATCAATCTATTTCTAATTCCGCCTATGTTAATTCAACCTTTTATTGAAAATGTTATAGAACATGCCTTTATCCATGACCAAGAACAACGCGAAATTGAGATTCACCTTAGTTTAAAGAATCAAAAGTTAAGCTGTACTATAACGGACAACGGTGTTGGAATAGATAGCATGCTCCAAAAAACAAATACAAAAAAGAAGTCGTTGGCCACCACCATTACCAGTGAGCGGCTAAACCTCTTGGCTAAAGATTTCAACATGCCAGGATCCGTTTTTGTTGAGGATAGAAAAAGATATAATGAGCAAGGAACCAAAGTTACTTTGATCATCCCCTATAAACTAATGGAGAATTCATGAAGGCACTCATCGTCGAAGACAAAGCCTATATAAGAAAAGGCTTGATAAATCTTTTGGAAACGGTTGAAACCAATGTAGAAATCATAGGTGAATGTGCTACGGTTAAGGAGGCCGTGGTGGTCTCGAACGCCTGTAAACCAGAATTGATATTTCTGGATATCAATCTCACCGACGGCACTGGATTCGACTTTCTCGACCAAACCGAGCATCTTAGCTTCAAAACCATATTCATTACCGCCTACGAAGCATATGCTTTGAAGGCACTTAAGGCTGGAGCCGTAGATTACCTTTTAAAACCTGTTGATGTTGAGGAATTGGACTTGGCCTTAAAAAAGATAAAGACCGTACCTATTAACGAACAAAAAAATCAAATAAATACGGCAAAAAAAGTTTGGTATCAAGATGAGGCTACTCTGGTCCTTTCGCTCAGCGACAGTTTTCAGGTCATCAACCTACAAGAATTATTGTACTGCGAATCCGACAAGGGGTATACGACATTCTACTTGGCCAATGATAAAAAATACGTGGCTTCCAAACCATTAAAAGAATACGAGGAGAAACTTGAAAAAGTCAATTTCACCAGATCCCACCAGTCTTTCATGGTAAACTTGAAATTCATAGACAAGTACGATAAGTCGGGCATCATCTATTTAAAGAATGGTCAAAAAATTCCCGTTTCTTCACGAAAAAAAGAGGCCTTTATAACCACTTTTTTGAACTACAACAGTCATTGAGCACTATCATCTCAATGCCTATTTTCACCAGAAATAGCTATCTCTCCAAAAACACATATTCCCTTCCACCGCACCAATATTAATTCCCGGTTCACGAAAATAGATTGGCTATTTCATTGGAACTGCCATTGCCCCATCTTTACCCTGACCAAACCTTTTCTTGTTTAAGTCCTCTTCGAAAAACTCACTTTTCCAATAGTGCTTGTCAAGAAATATTTAAATCAAATTTTAATGGAAAACATCAAATCCAAACTAGGTCAAGGAGGCCTTGTACTTGCCGCTATGGGCCTAATTTCTGCCCTATTGTCAATTTTTAATTACAACATCAGATTACTTGCCTGGATAGATAGCTGGGGCAGTACCATGGGATGGGTGCTCAGGGTAATATTGATTCTAGCAGGTGGCGCTTTGTTTTTTCTATTCGGAAGAACAGAAGAGGAACAATAAACTTAAAAAACCATAACCATGAAAATACAGCTGGCAATTTTAATGATGACCATAACGCTAATTTCCTGCGGAGGAGATGCGGCAAAACAGCCTGCCAACGCCGATGGCTTTGCAGACATTGAGAAGGAGCTGAAAAGTGAATTTGGCGATGATGCCCACTATACGGAATTGATCATCATTTACAATGAAACCATTGGCAATAGCATTTCGACCACGGTAACCGATGCCCCTGAATCTTTAAAAATGGGACAATGGACCTATTCATTGGGCAACTGGAACCAAACTTCTGAAGTAACCTTGGAGATTCCAGAGGGTACCAAGGCGGCCGATTTTATGTTTCAATTGGGGGAAAAAATCAGTCTTGAGAAATTAGGCGAACTCGTTGAAAAATCGAGTGGGCAACTCAAAGCGGAGAAAGACATCGACAACCCTAGACTTGAAATGGCGTTTGTCAAATATCCAAAGAACGGTGATATAAATGAAGCACAATACATTGTAAAACTACAGCCTGAAAATGGAGGGACTTCCTTTACTTTTTCATACCAAATGAACGGTTCATTGATTGAAATGGATTATTAAAATTTTTACACCACACAAGCAGTAATCTCGAAGCCATGCTAAAAAGCTCTACTTATTATCCTCCTACAAACCCAAAAAAATCATCCACAAGGCAGGATGAAAAATGGGATGAGGCGGTAGCCTTTTTTAACGACAAACAGTATGATAAGGTAGTACCAACGCTGTTGGATTATGTCGGAAATCATCTTTCCAATAAAAAAAAGGGAGACACCTATGAAATACCCCATGGGTCGGTAGTGGTATCCATTACCCAAACTACTGATGAACTATTGGTCAAATGCCCATTTTTGAATATAGAAAATGCCAAAAAGGTGCCCATGATGCGAAAATTGGCGGAACTGCGCATGCATCCGCTCAATTTGACCAACATTGTCTTGGACGATCATTTGGTGTTTTTTTCTTTTTTATGCCCGATAAGCCTGTGCGAACCGTACAAAATATATGGGGTGCTCCGTGAAATCTGCTATTATGCGGATAGCTATGACGACGAGTTTATCGAAAAGTTTGGTGCAGCCCACATACAAGAGCCAAAGACAATCCTTTTTCCAGAAAATAGTAAACAAGAGGCTTACACTAACTATCTGCATATTTTGGAGGATGGCCTGCAACGTTTTGACCAGTACATGGAAAAACGGGATGGAAACAATGCATGGTACGCTTTGAACATCACCTTAAAAAAGATAGAGTTTCATGCAGAGCCGCAAGGATATTTACGTGTCCTATTGGAAAAGGCGGTAGACGGACTTTTTGATGGTAGGCTGCCATTTCATGACCGATTGCAGAACGGAAAATCGGCCTTGGAAAAATTGAAAGAACTTCCAAAGGACCAATTCATGGCCAACCTTTATCAGATAGAAACCTTTATTCCTTACAAGTACAGCGGAAAAAAGGAAAACATAAGGGAGAACTGGCAAGAAAATTATGAAGAGGCGCAGGAAATGATTGCCAATTCTAGATTTGAAGATGCTACCAATCTCTTACAGTCCAGTTTTTACAATTTGTTCTATTACAATTTGGTCAACGAAGAAATCAGCAAACCCATCACCGATGCCCTGGCACAAGCAAGTGGTCTGGCATGGAACCAGTCTGCTCCCATCCTATTAAAAGGCATGCAGGCCATTATGGAGGATGTATTTATGGGTGCCGATTACGGTATGGACCTTTCAAAACTCATGGGCGAACAAATGCAGCAATCCATGGCGGCCATGCAAGAGATCATGGCAAACTTTAAAACAAATTAAGCACAAGGGGATTATGAACCACATAGAAAGTTCGGTATATAAGATAAATACGGCAAACGGTACGGGAACAGGTTTTTACCACAAAGAAAATGACCTGGTCATCACCAATTACCACGTAGTGGCGGGTTGTAGGACTGTTAGCCTGGAAGGGAAAGATAAAAATAGGTATTTGACCCAAGTACTGTATATAAATCCAGGAAAGGACATTGCCTTTTTACGGGCTAACGATCTTCCCAAACCTATTGATACGGTGGTTATTGACCATCATACGGAATCACGGGTCAGAGACAAGGTAATTGTCTTGGGCTATCCTTACGGCATGCCGTTTACGGTTACCGAAGGTATTGTTTCAAATCCGCGCCAAAGTATAGGAGGCCAATATTACATCCAGACAGATGCCGCCATCAACCCTGGCAATAGCGGTGGGCCGGTTATCAATGAAAAAGGGGAGTTAATGGGCATAGTGACCTCAAAATTTTCCGATGCCGACAACATGGGTTTTGCCATTCCCATGGAAACCCTTCGGGAAGAATTAACGATTGTCAATGACCTATCGGATGCCTTCACTCTAGGCTGTTCCAATTGTGGGGGACTTATTGAAGAAAAAACCGATTATTGCCCCAATTGTGGCACAAACGTAGATGAAAACTTGTTTGAAGAAATGGCCTTATCGGACTTTAGCCTAAAGGTAGAGGAGGCCATCACTAGGTTGCGCATAAATCCCGTTTTGGCCAGGTCGGGCAGGGAGCGTTGGTATTTTCACCAAGGCAGTGCGGAGATACGAATGTTCGTTTATGACAACAATTACCTTTTCGCAACCTCCCCCTTAAACAACTTACCGCGTAAAAATCTCGCCGAGATTTATGAGTACATCCTAACAGCAGATATGGGCCCGCATCGATTGTCCATTTCTGACAATCAAATCTACTTATCGTATCGCATCCATATCAGCGATTTGTATTCCGACCATAAAAATGAAATTCTGGAGTGCCTTGCCGCACTTGCCACAAAAGCGGATGAACTCGACAACACATTTGTGAACGATTTTGGGGCCGAAATGACGCATTACAGCAAATAGAGCTTTGGAAGCCTTGATAAATGGCTTGCCTTAACCATAAAAAAAACTGGTCACCTTGAAAGGATTAATGATTGTATATGATACTATTTTGAATCATGGCCCATTCTTTAAAAAGCTTAGGGCTATGCTGTTCATTGCCCTCTTATTTGTTTCATGTAAAGCATTAGTGCCAACTCCTGAAGAAGTCGTGGTTTTTAAAACATTGGATGAGGTAAAATATCCGTTCCAAGAAATCACGAATGAGGATGTTTCCAAATCATTTTCAGAGGTGCTTGAAGAAAAAGAAGTAGTGCTTTTGGAAAATTGGAGAAAGTCAACATCGGTTTTGGTGAACTTTCTTCAAGCGGAATGTGCGGGCTGCCCAAACCAAACAGCGGGCCTAAAACCCCTTTATAAAATAGAGAAAGGAAGGTTTCTCCACTTTGGACTACAAAACGAGATAGGCGTCGAAAATTGGGTCTTTAGGAAAAACGGAAAGTTTGTCACCGGATTTTATATGTTTCAAGGCGAATCACAGGAAACGATAAATGAAGAACTAAAAAACATTCAAAATATAAACTATGTGTTGGAAGGCATTTATCCAAGCGCAATCCATACCAAAAAGGTTTATTTAGAACATGTAGCCTATGCTCCTCTTATAGAGGCTGGTAATGAATGGTACGAAGCCATTTATCCAACAAAATTTGATTATGCCATAGACTTAACGGAAAAGAACCCCGTTTTAAGATTTAAGTTTAAGGGAGGGTTGTACTCCTATCAAAAAAACCATAGTAATGGCGAATATGAACTTGTCAACTTTATGGAGCCTCTTTTTTACGCCAATGCTGTAACCATTGATAAGCCCCAATCCCTTTCCTCCTTTACCGAAGCCTTATATGCCAATGCCACATTTTTCCTAGTGGAATTGGAAGAGGAAGCCGAAGTGTCGATACGTATTGAACCTAATGTAGGAGGAGAGGATTTCAGTTTTTCAATTTTTGAAAACAACGGCTTTTTTACCATGGAAGAATACCTAAACAAAAACGGGAAACTATTTGGACAGTACAACGTGGTATTGAAAAAAGGAGGCTATTTGATACGGATCCTGCATGAGAATGCAGATTATGCCGAAAACCCATTATATACCGTTGAAATAAATATAACCAACACACATTAACTGAAGCATTTTATACTAAAAAAAACAAACCCATCTCGTGTTCATACTCATCCTTGCCATACTGGTTATTGTAGCAATTCTACTGTTGATCCTTGCCTTTCGGTTTTTCAAGTGGACTTTAAAAAGCAAAAGACGGATTCAAGCAGTATCAGTAGTCTTGGTAGTGGGTATCGTAGGAATGGCAATCCACCACTTCTTTTTTAAGAATATGCAGTTTATACAGTCTGAAGTATACCCCAATCTGTATTTGATAAAATATCCTAATAAGGATTATTCCAGTGTAGAACGAGCCATCGCAGAAACAATAAGGGAACACTTGAAGACCGACCATACCACAGGAAAATCTCTTTCCTATACTGGAGAAAACGCCATCTATTTTTATGCATATGGGGGCATGACCTTTGGTTTTATTGGAGATGCAGGCACTGGTTATTTTATTGACCATGAAGAAGATTTAGGAGGCTTTGTTACTGAAGAGCTGGGCATGTATCAGGATTATAGGTTGGCAGAATTTTATTATGACCCATGCCCAAATGACCCAACCTTGTACTGTGGTGAAATCAATTATTTCAAGGAGGGTGAATTCTTAAAAATGGATAGCCTAAATAATATTTTAACGAAAGGTATTGACCCTAAATCAAAACGTGTAAAATGAAGTTCCTATTGGTGGTTCTAGCCCTCTTATTGCTGTCTTGTGGTCAAGGGAACAAGCCTCTTGAAAAAAAGCAAAACATCAAAAACTCGGTGACCAAACCCCTTATGGAAACGTCAGAAAACTTAAAGGAGGACGAATGGGAAGCTACAGCCGAGGTTCAAGAAAAAAGTCCCATGGAAATCAGCATCCAAAACCTATATAAATCCATGGAAGACAAAGATGAGCAAGAATTTCTACGACAGTTTCCTAAGGATTTTAATCAGTTCCAAAACTATTTTGGCTGGGATACACCAAATGATGCCCCCCATGCACTTTACGAACACAGTGTACATTATATTGAATACTTTTTTTATTTGTTGCGAACCAACAAATACCCCAGTTATGAAAAAAACATCATCCGTATTTGTGAAAATGGCCGATGGGAGGCGGATGCGGTCAACTACTTTCAGCACCATGCCATAAACCATATCAAGGAAAACGAAAAATACAATTTGATAAACGAGCTTAGTGATGACAAGGCAAAATCGGTCCTGTTCTTCCTCTTTGATGGGCCACATCCAAAATTTGATGCTGATATTGCTTCCCATTTAAATACTTCAAAAAAGCAGATTTTAGAAGAATTGTTTGAAACAGGTTTTTTTGACAACAATGAAAATCCTGACCCCTTTCCAGATGACGAGACCAATAGCACCTACACCTTTTCGGATTACGTAGAAAATGAGCACTTTTTTATAAAGGATATTGATATAAACAACGATGGCGTACTCGATAAAATAGTAAGTGCCGGACCTTATCAAGGTGACGAACTATTACTTTTTTTAAATGATGGAGAAGAATACCAATTCGCCTTAAAGACGACCAATTTTTCAGAGGATGGAGGCAATCAAATAGTTGATGTGGTTGTAGAACAGGGCGGCTTTTTCATTAAAACCGAATTTCCTGACCGTGGATTCAACGAGACCTACCATCACATAGTCTTTAAAAACAATAGTTGGATATTGACGCATTCGGTCTACAAAACCCAAAGCAGCAATCAAGAAGATGCCTTTATCTATGTTTGCGATGTGCATCAAGGATTAAATATGGCTAACACCCATTTTTTTGAGAAGCTAAAAGGAATCCCCGATGAAGTTGAAAGAGACACGGTTTGCATAAAAGAAATGTTATAGATGCGAATTTTAAAACACATATTGACCTACTTATTATGGTCCCTTTTGTCATTGTTCATAGGCATTGGCTATATGCGTTTGATTTTAGGGTCCAATACGGTAAGCGAAGAAGGTTTGGGCTATCTGCTGCATCTGTTTTATGATATTGGAATGATTCAGGTTGGTCTGTGGGTTGGGGGTACCATTGCATTAGGCTTCGTGTTGTTAAATGTTTTTTACCTAAGAAAGAAACTGAAAAACAACCCGAAAAGGACGGTTATCCGTTTGGCGGCCCTCCTGATTATTACCGTACTCGTGGCATTGGTCCACTATATCCTTGAAAAGGTCATTGATGTTATCTAATTCAAAAAAGTTTAAAATGAAATACACATGTATCCTACTGTTTCTTTTAGTTGCGGCCTGCGGCCAAGGAGGCAAGCAGAAAGAGGTACCCAAAACAAAAGTGCAGAAAACAGAGATGGTTCACGAGAAAGTCGACAACCTGGAAACCGATAATAAGCCCACAAAATTGAGCAGTGCTTTGCGACCGGACGAACCGGTGTTTTTAAACCTAACCTATACCGATACCCTTGAGTTCAGTGACTACGAAGACGATTTTGATTATTGGTACCTAAAGGTCCGAAAAAATGGTGCTAAGGTTTCACTGATTTATAATTGGGACTGGCGCAATAATCAAGATTACAATTTCAGGCAAGGTGACCTCATAGCGGTCCAATGGAAAATGGATAGTATTGTTAATCCTGGGGATGAAGCGATTGTCCATATAGAGGAGGTAGCCATTACTGCCAAAAAAATTGCATCGGGCAACAAGCCGATTACATTTTTATCCCGCGAAACTGTTTATGATGAAGGAATCAAAGCAGAAGTGAGTTCTATGGTCATCAATGCCTCTTTTTGCGAAAACATCAGCAATCCTGAAAAAGCGGCATTGGGTTTTGTCGCCTATGACATTGGCAACGAATGTGAAGGGGGCTATGACTCGGAAGGAAACGAAAATGTCCTGTGGTGCCGCATTGGATCAGCATTGGATTTGGGCCACCAATGTTCCGATAGACAACTCAGCTTTTTGCGAAAATGGTTTGCCAAAGATACCGTCGCCCTAAAAAAACTCGAAAGTTGTCCCACGATGCCCAACACAGCAACAATTCAGACCACTTTTAATGAGATTCTAATACAGAACAATGAAGCGGAAAAAACAATTACGGTGAGCTATAAAGTGACTGGAATCAATACGCGGGATTCAAAATCATGGGATTGGTCACAGATTGATGTTTTTGAATATAATGCTGAAAATATCGTTTTGGTCGATTCCAAAAAATCGGATGTATCAGAAGATAAAATCAATATGAATCCAGATGCCGTTGAAAATATTGACCCTCAAAACTTTGTTTTGGCCCTCAAAGATCACATTCTGAACGAATGGAAGGAACAGGACAATTTTGACACCCTTAAAATCACATTTGCCAATAATGTTTTAAACATAAAAGGCAATGACGGTTTTACTTTAAGTAATTATGATTTTAATGAAATGGTCATTAACGGAACAAATGATCCCCAAACCATATACCTGACCATTACCAATGAAGGAGGCGGTGCCGGTGGTAATGTACTGCTGGAAGAAACTTTTAGTTTAACTGTTCTGGATGCAGAAAATTTTGATATAAAAAAAGAAGGGAAACCAAACTGATAGACTAAATGAGTGTAAAATATAGCGTCTACTTATTAACTTTTGTGCTACTGGCCTGCGGTCAAAGACAAAACACATCAGAAATAAATACTCGGACTAAAGCTGATAAATACCAATCATATTTAACTGAACTATACACTAGAGGACAATTTAATGGAAATGCACTCATCATTGAAAATGGTGAAATTGTATTTCAAGGGACATTTGGAATAGGAAATTTTGACCCTATAGATTCGTTAAAATTGAATTCTGTATTTAGGTTGGGATCTGTAAGCAAACAATTTACCGCAATGGCTATCATGATATTAAAAGATGATGGAAAACTGTATTACAATCAGGATATTAGAGAATTTTTTCCAGAACTGCCCTATCACGGAATTACAATAAGACACCTACTAAATCATACCTCTGGGTTGCCAGATTATACCAAGGTCATGAACGAGAATTGGAAAATAGATTTGGCATACGATAACCCGGAAAGATTTATTTCCGGCAATGAAGATATCCTTAAAATGCTATGTGAACACAAACCCCCAGCTCATTTTAAACCCGGTGACAAATGGGAATATAGCAATACAGGATACAATTTACTTGCCACCATCATTTCTCGGGCATCTGGAATGCCATTTAGTGAATATCTGCAAGAACATATTTTTATACCTGCGGAAATGCATAATACGTCTGCATATAAGTATATGCCCGGCTACGATAAACATATGCCCAATCGGGTTTTTGGGTTTGGCACCAAATTCAATGGAACGGATAGGTTTTCTACTGATTCACATTATCTGAATCCTGCCTATGGAGATGGGGGAATATATTCAACGCTGGAAGACCTTATGAAGTGGGACAGCATATTATATACTGATGTTCTTATTTCAAAGGAAACATTAATCGAGGCATTTACACCTGGAATACTTAATAACGGAAATAAAACAGATTACGGTTTTGGTTGGTTTATTGATGTATCACCAAACAATAAAAAAGTGGTAAAACATATGGGGGGCTGGGCCGGTTTCTTAACGAATATTTACCGGGAAATTGAAGAAAAAAATTGCATTATAACATTGACAAATAACAATAGCAGGTATTTCAATATGGATGATGGTTTAATTGATGTTCTTCACAACCAGCCACCTAGATTCCCAAGAACATTTATTGCTGACGTCATAGGAAAAAAAGTACAGAACGAAGGAATAAAAGCAGCCGTAGACCATTATAAAAAGCTAAAATTAGAGCAACAAGGCGCCTATGTCTTTAATGAATACGAGCTTAATTTTCTGGGATATGAACTGCTAGAAGACAAGAAAATTGATGATGCCATAGGCATTTTTAAATTGAATCAAGATGAATATCCAAATTCAGCCAATGTCTATGATAGCTATGGTGATGCATTACTCGCCAAAGGAGATACTATCAATGCATTGAAAAATTTCAAAAAAGTTGAAGCTATGGATCCTAAATTTTTAGGTATCAAGAAAAAAATAAGAAGGTTTGAAGAAAATTAAACACCCCCCTTGATAGCATGGTTAAGGTTGGCGCTAAAATGACCTATAAAATAAACGTTAAAAGATGTATTGCTTATTTGTCTTTACCCTACTGGTCTGTAGTCAAAAACCCAGACATTTTTATCAGGGGATCGTCCTGGCTAAAAACGATATAGGCCATTACAAAATCTAAAGGTTTTAGAGGAGTTCACTATTAAAAACATGACCAAAACGGACAAAAGAGGATATTTCAAATTGAATCACTGGAAAGTAAGGCTCGGTAAAAAGAGGGGTATAAAACGGATGGCATTCTTACTGTTTGGTCATAGCATGGTGAACGGCTTTCATACAATTTTATCAATAAAGACAACACCGAAGCCAGCTTAAAGACAGAATTATAAAACTGAACTTATGGCATTTAAAATAAAAAATCTTTGTATAACACTGGCACTTTTAATCATTTCATGTGGACAAGGAACCAAAGAAGAAAAAAAAGAACCAGAGGCTAAGATGCAAGGCGCTATTGAAGAGGTCGAAACCGTAACGGACACCCTACGCCTAATCGGGCATATTGGTTTTGATAAAGTACTTGGTGCAGCAAAAAGTAGAACATTGCCCGTAGTGGAAATGACCAATTTTGACAGTTTTATCGATGAAGACGATTATGATGAAATAGATGCCGAAGCTTTGAAATTGGACCAAATCTATCCTGATTTTAATAACGAAAACCACCACTTCAGACCTATTGCGTACTATCAGGTTCCATTATCCAGTAATTTCCACACCATTGTCATTACCCTTGTAAAAGGCGAACATGAAATGAAGACGGTATTGATCAATTACAATACTGGAGGTACACCTATCGCACACCAAGAAGTGGCCTTTGATGAAATAGCTGAGGGTATGTCCCGCACAGTCTCCCGAATTAGCGAAAACAAATTGACGGTAAATAAAATCTTTTGGGGCAATACCAAAGAAGTGGAGGAAATTGAATATGAAATCGGGGGTGATGGTACCATTGAAAAAGTAGGCGCCAAAAGGTTGAACGATTCCTTTGAAAATTTCACGATGATCAACAGTGTTTTAATGGACTTAAAATTGGATTGGGTACAAACAAAGACCAACCTGATTTCCACTAAAGAATATCCAGCCAATCCTGATGAAACCATTGTGGTCATCCCAGAAATCGTGGATGAGGGCGAGCAGTATTTTGACCTGAACAGTCATATCGTTATTGCCAATAACCGCTCCGGAAAAATAACCCACCACTACTTTGAAAGCAATCAGACCAACCAATGGGTTTCAGACGCCATAGAGTTGGACGAAATTCAGATGGACCCAAATGCATTTAAGATTACCGAAAACAAAGTGGCTTTCGGTTTATACGCTTCCTACTTCGGGCACTCAAGGGCAAATCCGTACCAAAATAAGACGCTGTCACTTTTTATGAAATCAGAAGATAGTTTGATCAAGGTACTTGCCGATTATACCGTTGTAAACAATGGTGGAGAGTGGAACGGGGATTGTGACGGAAAATTTAAAGATGAAGAAAAAGCGGTGGTGCTAAGCACCAAGAAGACCAATGGCCATTTTGATATTCTGATAAACAACAAGATAACCGAAACCAAGAGTTTTAAAGATAATGATGGGGAATGCCAAACAGAAGCATCCATTCACTTTAAAAACTCCATTTTAGAATTCAATGGCAAGACATATGTTGAAACCGATGCCGAGGGCATTTCATATACCGAATACCAACCGCAGGAATTAAAAAACATCCAAATAGAGAATTTTGATGTAGCATATTCCTTTGAGTTAAACGGGAATAAAATCGTAAGTGGAAACTATATTCCAGAGGATGGAAAACATTTTGCATCGGATACAGAAACAGAAACCGATTGGGGTGACCGCCTTTTACTGTTGGATGCATCCAACGAAATCATATTTCAATCAAGAGGGGTCGGGGAGGTTTATTTGTTTGAACCCCATTTTTATAAAAGCGACGTATCAAACAAAATCATCATTATTTGTCAAAAGGCGAATGAGTACCCGTTTGGAGGAGCGGCTTTTATGCTTGAAAACGGAACCCTAAAGCATATGGGAACCCTTGATATGGAAGGAGATGATGAAGAAAATTATTTGACCGAAATCCTGGAAATAAATGAAATGGAAGGCACCCTTGTTTTTGCCCTCAAATCTGAAGAGGTGATTTTGAAGCCTGGCTCAAAAGATGTGTTTAAGACGAACAAAAATGTCATATACGTCTATCAAAACAATGAACTGGCATTGAAAACAAATTAGAAATGAATTTTAGAAAAATAGTCTTTTTGATGGTCGTCTTTTTGGTTCAGGTGCTTCACGCGCAAAGTGAGCCTATGCTGCCGGAGCTATCTGTCAAGGGCAGAACAATACAAGAGGTACTCCCAACAGGTTGGAAAATACTGTCAAAAGCTTCAGGAGACTTAAATGGTGATGGTCATGAAGATTTGGTTTTTGCCGCACAAGCCTCAATAAAGGAAGTATTTGAGTATACTAATGGTACTGAAAATGATACGCTACACGTAAGCCCTAGGATACTTGGCATCTATTTTGGCAAACGCAATGGTAAATTCAAAAAAGTGCTTCAATCCAACGAGTTTATCATCAATCGAAACACACCCACGATGGAAGAACCTTTTAAAGGGCTTCAAATCTTTCCAAATGGTGAATTACAGATAGATTTCTATATATGGCCATGTCGCGAATGTACAACATGGTCTTCCCACACATACATTTTCAAATTTCAAAACAGCGCTTTTGAATTGGTCAAATATAAGGAAAGTGTCACCCAAAGGGTAACAGGTGAGGAAATGGATTATAGCATCGATTTTCAAAATAGAACAGTGAAAACCGTAACCGAAACACGCAATGAAGACGATGTGCGTGAATATGAGGAAACCTTACAAAAATTTGAGTTAGACTACCTAAAAACAATCCAGTCTTTGGGCAAACCCTTTGGGTGGGAATTTCAAAAGTTACGCATATAACCATTATAAAACAGCATCATGAAAATCATTATCGGCATTATAATTCTAACGTTTATCGCGCTTATTGGCGTTATTGTCAACAACCGAATAATTGGCAAAAGAAATCAAGTCAAACAGGCTTTTGGTAGTATAGAAATTTACCTTAAAAAGCGGTTTGATTTGATTCCGAATCTTATCGCCATGCTCAACAAATATATGGCACATGAAAAGGAAACCCTTCTGAAAATCACTGAACTGCGCAGTACTCTTGAGAAAGCCTCTGAAGCCAATGAAAAAATAAAAGCGTCCAATGAGCTAACGCATATGATGAGTGGTTTGAATATTACTGTTGAAAACTATCCCGATTTAAAAGCCGACAAGCAGTTTGCGAATATTGAATTTGAGCTATCCGATATTGAAGACCAAATATCGGCAGCCCGGCGCGCTTACAATGCGGCGGTAACGAGCTATAATAATACCATACAAATGTTTCCCGCAAGTATTGTTGCAAGTGTTCGAAAGGATAAACCCGGTACCCTTTTGGAAATTCCAAAATCGGAGCAAAAAGAAATTAATGTCCATCAACTTTTAAACCCATAAACCATGCAAATGTTTGAAAACCTACCCTGGTACGGTTATGTGATACTGGCCGTCGCCATCGCTTCCTATGCCATTCGCTATTTTAAAATTGGAAAGAAAGAATACGAAGCTCCAGACAAGACAAAAGCAAAATTTAGAAAATCGCCAAACAGCAATCTCAATCAAGAACCATTATTTGGCCTAGCCCTGTATACCCCCATTGCCGAATGGTGGAAAGCCGACACGAACACCCTGTCATTTCTGACCGCCAAAGATGTTAAGCCCTATCTGGAAGGTTGGGGCATCGATACCGTAGAAGGGTATTGGGATTTGACCGAATATTTTATGAAAGATGGTCGCCGGTGGTACTTTGATTTTATCCAAAGAATGATTGAAAAAGAGCCTCAAGAAAAATGGGGCGAACTCATGGACCAAAAATTCGGCAACAATGAACGGGCCCATCGATACCTGAAAACGTTAAGCTCCGGAGAAGCTTTAAATGCCTTAAAGCAAAAGGGTATTATCACATTTGATTCGGAATTACAGCTTGGTGTAGCAGGTTATGATGCGGCCATATTGGCCGGTCAGGCACGTAAAGCCTTTACCGGCAACCTTATTTCTGAAGAAGAGGCTTGGAAGGTCATCTATTTTGCCAAAGAATTGGCCTTGCAACATTTTTCCTCTTGGGAAGAATTTGGAAAAAGCTTCGCACTTGGTTTTGCCATAGATATGAAAAGTGATTACAACACCTACAAAGAAGAAGTATACTATCTATACCAACAAGTTTTGGAAAACCCAGACAGTCCGTGGAATACCATAAAATGGCCATAACAATAAGGTAATGCAGGAACGTATAGTAGCGACCTATTCCGAAACCAGTGAAGAACTGAATACACTTTATAAAAAAAGGAAACGCACCCTTTTTTTACAAAAAGCCATGTGGGGCATTACCGGCATGTACCTAGTGCTTATGCTCGTTTTGCTGGGTATACCCTATGTACCAGAGCTCCAAAATACCTCTTGGGCCTTTTTGGATGCATTTAAGAACACTCCCACCAATCCGTACGCATCCCACTATCCAATAATGGGGTTGATCTTACTTTTGTATCCGACAACCATTATTTTTACCAGAGCATTTCAAAAATTCAATGGCGCTGAACAGAAAACCATTGCCAAAATGGTGAGAATGCTGTTTCCTCAAGTTGAGTTTACACAAGGTGTGGTAGCTCCTGTGAAGGAAGTGGTAAAAAGCAAATTGTTCGCCTGGATAAAGGAAGAATCACCGATGTACAGTTACGGCCAAATTAGAAGTAAAACCAATGATATTGAAATTAACATAACGGACTTGGGCATTGTGGAAAACAATGTAGCCAACAAGTTTTTGGACACCATAATGCATATTCCCATACTCAATATGTTGGGGATTATACACCAGACTGTATTCAAGAATATGTCAAACAACAAATTGGCAGATAACACCAACTATACTTTCCGAGGTATGTTCTGCTGGCTGCACTTCAAAAAGAAATTGAAGGGACATACGGTGGTATTGTCCAAAAACCAAATGGCAAGATTGGACCGATTGATCAGTTTGAACTTTAAGGAAGAGCAGGAAATACATTTAGAAGATCCAAGATTTACCAATAAGTTTGTGGTATACGGTACTGACCAAGTGGAGGCCCGTTATGTGCTTTCTGCTTCAATCATGGAAAAAATTGTGGCTTTGAAAGAAGAATTTGACCGACCTATATTGATGTCTTTTCAACATAGACACATGTATATGGCCGTAAAAAATGAAAATGGGCTGTTTTCATTTCCATCGGGAAAGCTTGATAATAGGAACGTAATTCAAGAACTGGCAAACGATATCCAGACGGCCTTGGATATATCCAAAGAATCGGGTGGTCACTTTGTTAAGGGGGCCAATACTATAATCGGCCCCCTTTGGTCTTAAGTTGAAGGTTGGCCCATGGCCACTCTCAGCTGTTGGGCTGCGGAAACCATCACTTTCAGGGCTTTTTTGGTTTCCTCCCACCCCCTTGTCTTCAATCCGCAATCAGGGTTTACCCAAAGTTTGGATGCGGGCAGTACGCTTTGCGCCTTATTTAGGAGTTCCAAAATCTCTTCGATGTAAGGAACCCTGGGAGAATGGATGTCATACACCCCCGGTCCTATGTCATTGGGATAATCAAATGTTTTGAAGGCATTTAACAATTCCATTTGTGATCGCGAACACTCAATGGTAATGACATCAGCATCCATATCCGCTATGTAGTTGATGATATCGTTGAACTCCGAATAACACATATGGGTATGGATCTGGGTGGAATCTTTCACCCCGCTTGTGGACAATTTAAAGGAACCGATGGCCCAGTCCAGATAGTGGCCCTCATCGTTTTTACGCAAAGGCAGGCCTTCCCTAATGGCAGGTTCATCCACCTGTATGATTCCTATGCCTGCTTTTTCTAAATCGATTACCTCGTCACGTAAGGCCAATGCAATTTGTTTACAGGTCGTGGAACGCGGCTGATCATCCCGCACAAAGGACCATTGTAGCATGGTGACCGGCCCTGTCAACATTCCTTTTACGGGCTTTTCAGTCAAGGCCTGTGCAAAAGAAGTCCAGAACACCGTCATCGCATTTGGCCGGTAAACATCCCCAAAAATAATGGGCGGTTTCACACATCTCGACCCATAACTTTGCACCCATCCTTTTTGTGTAAAGACAAACCCCTCCAATTGTTCGCCAAAGTACTCTACCATGTCATTGCGTTCAAATTCACCATGTACATGGACATCGAGACCTATTTCCTCTTGAAAAAGGATGGCCTTTATTGTTTCCTTCATCAAGAATTCCACATATTCATCTTCATTGAATTCACCTTTTCTATATAGGGCCCTCATATTTCTCAACTCTTGTGTCTGGGGAAAGGATCCAATAGTGGTGGTGGGAAACAGTGGTAGCTTTAAATGGGCTTCCTGAAGAATCTTTCTTTTTGCAAAGGGGGATAATCTATGGTAATCCTCCTCTCGCAGTTGTTCGACCCGTTGTTTGATCATTGGCTTATGGATCGCACTGGAACGCTTCCTTTTCTCCATGGAGGCTAAATTATCCATGAAAATCGAATGGGATTCGTATTCAGGTACACCGACAAGGGTCTTTAAACTACGGAGTTCTTCCAATTTTTGGTTGGCAAAGGCCATCCAATCCTTGATTTCCTTTGAAAGTGTATTTTCATTCCTTTCCAAATCCAGATCACAGGGGACATGTATAAGGGAACAGGATGGGGAAATGAAAACACGTTCCACACCCAATTGGGTCTTGGCCTTTTGAATCATTTCCATGGACGACCGGAAATCGTTTTTCCAAATATTCCGACCATCGATTAGGCCCAGGGACAAGGATACATTAGTATTCAAATGACCAGAGAACAAAATTTTGCCCAATTGACCAGGACCTCTTTTTAAGTCCAGGTGCAGGGCACATACAGGCAATTGGAGCACGGTATCAAGATTACTCCCATATTCCCCAAAATAACTGGCCAATAAGGTTTTGAGGTCAGGAAATTTTTCCGCGATCCCTTTGTATACTTTGGTAATGGCGTTTCGTTCCAAGTCCGTCAGGTCTGTGGAAAGGATAGGTTCATCAAATTGCACCCAGGTGGCCCCCGCATCCGTCAGTTTTTTAAGGAGGTGATGGTACACGGAAAGAAGATTTGGCAAGAGGTCAAGCCTATGGAAACCTTCTTCCTTTTCTTTGCCCAACAATAGATAGGTCACCGGTCCCAAAAGTACTGGTTTGGTGTGGATGCCCAATGCCTTGGCTTCATTGAACTCATCAATTGCCTTTGTTGAAAGCAATTCAAATCCTTGGTTTTTGGTAAACTCTGGAACAATGTAGTGGTAATTGGTATCGAACCATTTGGTCATTTCCATGGCGATCACATCCACTCCCTCTTTTTGTATCCCCCGAGCCATGGCAAAATAAAGGTCAAAAAGATGTGTACCGGGTTCCTTTACCTCTAAATACCGATCCGGTATGGCGCCCACCATAAGTGTGGTGTCCAATACCTGATCATAAAACGAGAAATCGTTGGAAGGGATAAGATCGATTTCCTTTTCCTGCTGGAGCATCCAGTTTTCCTTTCGGATACTTTTTCCGGTATTTAGTAGATCTTGGATGGCAATCTTGCCAGACCAATACTTTTCGCAAGCCCTTTTCAGCTCGCGGTGGGCACCGATTCTTGGGTAGCCCAAATTGCTTGTTTTCATTGCTAAAGCTTTTATAAAATTGAACAATTAGATAAAAGCTCCTTAGCTCAACTTCGCAATGCCTTAAAACAAGAAGAACGCATACGGGATTTGCCGAGGAGTCCCCGGTAAAGTTCAAACGTTCGACCTGCCTTATACGCGAAGGCACCGTCAAATCCCAAATAATGGGGACGATATGGGCAGGTATCCTGGCTTGACCGATTTTTGCCGCCTTCTCATCCTAAATATGGACAATGGCTTAATGGGCAAAAACATACTATTCCAAAATGGAATCGGACTTACAGTTGCGCGTCAGCTCGTGATTTACACACGATTCCCTTTTAATCCCGACATCTGTCGGAAACCCTTATCGTTTTGATAAAGAAATTAAGTAAAGAACTTATTTGGGCATAAATGTATGTAATAATCCCAGCATATAATTATTTTGGGCAATTAATTGTTGGAATTGTAGGGAGGCCATCGGGCAAACTTCCTGCCATATTCGTAGCTTTGCTTATCCTTTATTTTGACCTATGCTCTAATGCAGCTAATGTGTCAACCTCTAGACACGAACTACAAATTTTTCACAAAACAGTGGATAAGTTCCGCCCGGAATTGGACGATTGAGCTTGAACCATACCAATTAATTAAAATTTAAGTTGAAGGTGCTCCATTTTTTTTCCACAAAATACTTTATCTCCAACTTTCACAAAGCCGAGTCGTTGGTATAGTCTATGGGCACCAAAGTTATCGACATCCACTAATAACCCTATTGTTGTTCGATGTTTATGGGCATATGCGCCAATCAGATAATTTAAAAGCTTTGAACCAATGCCCTTGCCTTGAAATTCAGGGCTTACCCCAATACTATCAATATATATTTCCCCATTTTCCGTCTCATTTTCTAAAGTAATATTAGTATGGAACCTTGTGCTTATCTCTGCCATGATCGGAACTCTCAATCGTTGGTAATCCGTACCATCATAAACATTGACTACTCCGACTATCGCTTCTCCAGAATCGGCGACCCAACAATTTTGATATGAATATTGATTTGCTTTCTTACTTACCCAACTTTCCAGAAAAGATTTAGCTTTTTCCATTGAGTCATCCCCAATAAATTCAAAAATTATGGTATCCATGACAAGCATTAATATTTCTGCAATTGCTTTGGAATCATTCACATTTGCCTTTCTAATTATCATATGGATTGGGTGTTTTTTATTTGTTGATATTATGAATAATTGTTCTCTTTCAGCGGATTTATACATTCAATGAAGCACAAAGCCGGTGTGGTACTACCCAAAAATCATCGTGGCTAAAACGTTTTTAACTTTGATCGTTGTAGTTCTTTGCAATTTAATTGACAAGCTACCTTGATATAAGTCTCCGCCATTCGCCAACCATTACAGACATTCTGATTTCTTTTATGCACATTGCGCACTACTTTCTTTGTAAACTTGAAAACCCATCACTGTATCGCAGGGAATCTACTTTTACCCCTCTTATTGCCCTTAATTCTTCCATATCCGAATAGTTCAAAGTAACGTGTAACTTAGTAAATGCTACTTGTAAAATCACAATTCTAGGATAGCGATGATGCTAGAACATACTTTATCCTTAGTAAGTCCTAAAATTAGAGCTATCATAAACCGTCTTATTAAATGTGACAGCACCATTCCAGAACATATACCAAACAAGGTTTGTATAAGCTATCACTTCAATTATTCGTGCTAAATTCAGCCTAGGGTTCATTATTGTTTCTAGATCGTTGAAATCAAATTTGTGTAATTTTTGGACTTTCAATTCCATGTATTGAGAATTACATCGATAGGGTATCAACAAATACGAATTGCCACAACCTATGATGTCACTACTATATACTCCATCGGCTTACCGATGAAATGCATCGTAACTGAATTATGATCCTTGGCTTTCTCCCTGATGAAACTTTGTAAATAAAAGCCTATGGAACCTATAAAGTACAATGGGTAATGCTCCATTTCAAACGAATAAGGGCCCAATACACAATCAAAGACCTTCGCCCCCCATCACCAATCAAAAATTGAAGAAACGGATGCTCCTTGTTATCAATCATGAACCTGGGTTCTCTCCATGATAGAGTGCTTTTAGAATTACCTGGTTCTTCAAATCATTCGTAAGTTCAAACTTCTTTTTTAGTTCAATAGGCATAGAACCATAGGAATAACTGCGCAATAACTCCCTCCCATAGTAATTGCCACTGCCGAGATCCCTAACCTGATACCCCAAATCGGGTAATCGTTTATGGATTTTAGTTCCATCAAAAAAACAACTATTTGTCCCTGTACCTAAAATGCATACCGCTCCAGGCATACCATGGGTACATTTCACTGCCATACCCAAATCATCCTCAATGCGTATCCGAGCCTATATAAAATAATCTTGAAAGATCCGAATCAATCTTTGTTGTGCTCCCACATTTTTACCACCGGCACAGTAAAATTCTATCTTCAAGACTTCAATTGGAATGTCATTCCTCAGCTCATTCATTATAAGCCTTATATCATGATCCGAATGAATCATGGGATTGATTTTGCACTGTCAGTCCTGCATTGATTGCCATGTCAAGTACTGAAACAAGCTTAAATGGACCCTCCTCAAGCCAACCAATTTATGATTACAATATTTCCAATTAAGAAAAATCCTTGATTATCGGCAGCAAAAAATAAATAGCCAAAGCCATGAATACAATCGATATCACATTCATAAAAAAGCCAGTACGGACCATATCCTTCATCTGTAATAAACCCGAACCGAACACTACGGCATTAGGAGGTGTGGCCACGGGAAGCATAAAGGCGCATGATGCGGCCGACGTACAGGCTACCATCAGCAAATATGGGTTAATTCCCAATGTTAATGCCAATGGTGCGAGCACAGGAAGCATCATTGCGGTAGTGGCCAAATTGGAGGTGATTTCCGTTAAAAAATTTACACAGCAAATAATGAGTAGCACTAAAGCAAACAAGGGCAAACTTTCAAAAACCCTCATTTGCCCCCCAAGGTAGTTGGCCAAACCAGTATCCTGAAAACCTTTGGCGATAGCCATCCCACCACCAAACAATAAAATGATTCCCCAAGGGATTTGTACCGCTTCCTTCCATTTAAGAAGAGGACCTGTTTGGTTGGCCGGAATCAAAAAAAGAACAATGGCAGCACCTATAGCAATAATGGTATCATCCATCTGGGGAATGAATTTTTGCCAAAGAAATGATCTTGTGATCCAACAAAAAGCGGTGAACACAAAAACGCACAAGACCCGTTTTTCTTCCTTTCCCAATGGTCCCAATTCGTCCAACAATCTATTTATTTCCTTTCTCCCACCAGGAAAACGGACCTGTTGTAAGGGAAATGCCATTCTGGTAAGATACCACCAAGCCAAAACTAATAGGATTGAGGAGACGGGCAGACCGAATTTCATCCATTGCCAAAAGCTAATATCCACACCATATGTTTTTTGTACAAATCCAGCGAATACCAAATTGGGAGGTGTACCGATCAAGGTAGCGATTCCTCCAATGGAAGCGGCGTAGGCAATGGACAACATCAACAACTTACCAAAAAGCTTGTTTTCGTTTTCGGGAGTATCCGGATTGTCGTCCAATTGTTTGACAATGGATATGGCCATGGGAATTACCATTACCGTTGTGGCCGTATTGGAAATCCACATAGAAAGAAATGCAGTGGCCACCATAAATCCAAGAACAATGGAGTACAAGTTGGTACCAAAAGCTTTTATGATCTGTAATGCTATTCGTTTATGAAGATTCCATTTTTCTATGGCAGCGGCCAGAATAAAACCGCCCATAAAGAGAAATACATACTTATGTCCATAGCTCGCTGTAGTATCCCCTAAGGCAACGGCTCCCAAAAGGGGAAAAAGTAGAATTGGGAGCAAAGCGGTAATGGCAATGGGAAGCACCTCAAAAACCCACCAAACTCCTATCCAAACAGTTGACGCCAACACATTTTTTCCTTGTTCGGACAGCGTGTCGTCAGTAAAAAAAAACTGAATCCATATGAAAAGTAAGGGTCCCAATACAAGACCGAATTTTTTGTACGACATGGTAAATGGATGTAGCGTTAATAAAGGGGTGGTGGCCCTAAGGCTTTACCACCCCTTCCGAAGATTGCAAGTTTCAATCGATATTATCCTGCTCCATCCAATAGAGCAAATAAGGGATATTATAGGCGTGGGTCCAACCGAATACGCGAAGTCCTTGGTTGGTTTGCCAATTGGTAAAACGTCCCTTACTCATGGGTAAATTGGATATTTTCAAAAGGTCCTCACTGTAGGAGACCGCAGATTCATAAGCTTCCGGCTTCTTGGGCAACTCCCCTATTTTTAAAACCTCGGCCCTAGCCAGAGCTTCATCCAAATAGACCCTTTCACCACTTATTTCGTAGCCGAGCAACAAGGGGTAAATAGTTGCCAAATAGGATTCCATTTCATGATTTAATGGGGGTACCTCACGCACCCACCTAGCATGTTTCAAAAGGGCCTTGCGAACCTCTTGGTCCCCTGTTATCTGTTGATATTTGTACAACCCTTGGGCCACATAAGTTTGAGCGTACCCATACCTGTCGAGCAACAGATTACCCCCTTGTCTTTCTTGGAGCTCCAACATCAAATGCACCCTTTCATCCAATTCCTCTTTATATTTTTGCAATTTAGTGGCATCATAGAGCTCCACCATGTTCAAAACGGAAAGGTACAATCGTCTTCCTCTTAAGTCATGGTCGCCCCAGATCCTGTTCAAATAGGTATCCCCGGTCATCTTAGCTACTTCCAGTGCCCTATGGTCCGCCGACAGATAATAATCAGCAATCCAGCCCTGGATCCAAACATGCGCGCTTAAAAGTGCGTACCAATGTTCATTGGCGTGCCTTCTACCAATACCCAGGTAAGGCGTTGACTCTGGTTCATCCTCATAATCCCAAAAATCTATCGCATCATTTATTTCCCCATAATAGGTTCTTTTTTTAGGCCAATGAATGTTGTCAACATCCATAGTATGTCTGCTCATGGCTTGAGCCATTTTAAAATATTCGGGCTTTCCCGTACGCATAAAATTGGTCCAAAGCATAAAATCCACGGTGGGTTCGTTATTGGTCCATTGCACCCACTTTCCGTTAAAGAAATAGCTTTTGCCATCACCGTAATTGAACATACCGTACCAAGGCTCGTTTTTTTGATTGTAGGCCCACCACTGATACCTGTACTGAAGGGCATTTTCAAATTCCGGATGTTCCTCCGAAGCCGGTGCCATGTTTCCATAAACCTTGGAATTCGCGTACCACTCCGGCGTGGTATGTGCCACTGGACTCTCAACAACATATTCCATTTTTTCCGCTACATCGCTTTGGTTATCATGGAAATAATAAACAAACTCTGTTGTTTTGGTGATGCCCTGCGCAAAATTGTCCAACATTCCTCCATCCGGTTCCGCATGGTGTCGCGCAAAGCTCATGGGACCATTTTCCTCGGGCCAGATACTCCCCAAAAGCAAATGGGCAGTAGGATCGACCTTAACCCCTTTTGGATACTCTTTCATGAAATTTTTGATCCCTATGCCTATTCCCCTTTCTCCATCGGTGATGTTCATCCAACCTTTGGCCCTTTGGGACTTTGCAAATTCATCCTTTCCCTTGAGGACCATAGCTTCAAAGTCTAATGCTTTGTTTGGGGTCATTTGGCTTTCGTCCTCTTCAAATCCGTTTAAATACAGGCTTCTAAGACTGGTACTTTTTCTGTATCCAGGACCTTTTTGCAATAATTGCACGGAACCCTCATCGTTCAGGGCAACTTCGTGTATGGTGGTATTCGCATCATCATTTTTCCAAGAATCCTCGTACAATGGCATGGAAACATGCACATCGTCTTCCAAGTGGTATTTAAGTTGAAGTCCAATGCCCGCAATTTGATCGTTGGGCTGTGTCCAACCTTTATCATCTTCTGTATTTTCAGAAATAATTTTCTTGTTTTGGGTTGCAATATTGGCATGCTCCCCTTCCTGTTGTTTATGTTTATCGGGTATTCCGGTATAGGTCATGGTATGCAAGACTTTGATGTAGCTTTTTCCCGCATAGGCATGAAGCCAAATGGTAAAAGGCGACAGGTTGTTATCCTCCCTACTGTAGGTGTACGTACCCTCTATCCTAAAAATGGAATGCATGGGACCTGATCCCTTTTCCCGAAAAACCTCATTTATGACCGCTTTGGAGGCATCTATTCCATTATCATCCAGTAAATCCAGAAAGGAACCTCTATGCTTTTCGGGCGAAGAGGCTATAACTTCTTGTGACGAATACGCCCCATCATGGTTGGAATCTAGAAACACCTCATCCAAAAAGCCATTGCCTTTTTTATGGATATTAAATGATATGGCTCCCGTATTTACCTCGATACCCCCAGTTGGCCTCATATTATTGGCTGATACTATTTTCTCTTTTGGAAGCATGGGCACAATACCTTCGCCGTACTCCAACACATAATCTGACGTTTCCTCAGAAAAGAAGAATACCCAAACCCATTTTATACTGTCATCGACAGGGCCCCAGGTGGTCACTTCTGTGGTTTGACATGGAATTTCCATACCATCGGATGTCAATAGACGCATGTGGTCCACCGACTTTAATTCTCCTTTTGGAAAAGGGATTCCCAATGTAATGGGCGCTCCTTTCTTATTGTTTTCGACAGTAATACTCAGCTGATTTCCCGCAACTTCCTTATGAGTGCAGGATAGCAGTAGGAAGCATGTCAATAATGCTGTTAGTAATATTCTCATTTGTTAGCTATGATTATTATTCTACAGACAAAGTGCAGCTGCGCCCAAAATGGGCGAATCCACCAAATCCGAGATTTCTATTTTAAAATTTTCCAATTGTTTTTGATAGGCAAAGGTGTCCAGTGCCCCATCCAGTACTGTTTTATAAAAAGGGTATGCCTTGCTTATGGAGCCACCAAGAATTATGGCTTCTGGAGCAAACACATAAAGAATGTTCTTAATGGCTTCGCCCAGGTGCACTCCGTACTCCCGAAAGGCTGAGATTGCTTTCATATCATTATCCAATGCTTTTTTGTACAAGGATTTTGCAGATTCCCCATAAGTGTCTTCAAAAAAGAAACTGCCGGTATATTGCTCTAAAATCCCATCTTTATAGGAAAGCATTCCTACCTCTCCCGCACCACACAGTATGCCATTGTATAAGGTATCCTCAATGATGATACCCATGCCAAGACCGGTTCCCAGCGAAAGTGCCACACAATTTTTATAGTCCATGGCTTTGCCGAATCGCTTTTCTCCCAGAGCGAAACAATTGGCATCATTGTTCAGGAAAACGGGCAGCTTGAACCTATTTTCCAAGAGTTCCTTTAAGGGCACTTCCTTCCATGATGGAATGTTCTGCACATCAAACACCACTCCGGAAGGCAAATCGACCACGGCAGGAACCCCAACACCAATGGCCGTCACGGAATCCGTCAATACCGCTTCGATGGTGTCGTATAATTTTGATAGAGAGGTTTCTTGCCCATCCGTTTTCACCACCTTTGAAAATGCGGTCTGTACCACTTCCACTTCCAAGACCCTTCCTGTTTTTATTTTGGTGCCTCCTATATCCACTCCCAAAACTGTCGCTGCTGTTTCCTCCACTATTCCTTTTTTAAACTAATGGTTGTATTGTTCACCAAAGGATTCGCCCAAAATCCGATAGAAAGGATAAAACCCAATGGAATGATCAAAAAGAACATGCCCCATTGCAATGACATTATTTCTCCAAGACCTCCAACAATAAATGGAATGATGGCCCCTCCGGCAATACCCGTACATAATATACCTGATAAGGACCCATGATGTTCCTTGACCGAATTCAAGGCCAATGAAAATATGATGGAGTACATTACAGAGATAAAGAAACCGACCATTGGAAAGCCAATCAATGCCATTTGTGCCGACCCTGTCAGTGCGACCACTAAGCATACGATGGTAATGGATGTCACTAAAATCAATAATTTTCGGCTATCCATAAATTTTAACAGTAGGAGGCCGAGCAGGCAACCAACCGTTAACATGGCCCAAAAATAGGATACGGTATTCGCTCCAACAGTTTGTGGGTCCAATCCGTGATATTGATTCAAAAATTGTGAGATCCAATTGCCCACTCCTTGCTCTGTTCCGACATAACAGAATATTCCCAAAAAGTAGAGCAGGGTCCATTTGTTTTTTAATAGGTCCCAATAGGAACTACGGTCTCCTGCCTTTTCATCCTCTGTTTTTTCGAAGCTTGGATATGTTGTAAAGAACACATAAAAGCACAGTATCAAAGCGATGGCAGCAAAAACAATGTACAAGGAGACCCAAGGCAAATCTTGGGGCACCCAGCCGCGCAACATTTCAGCCAATGCATCCTCCTTGTTGTCCTTGCTAACCAAATACTTATACAAGTATGGGCTCAAAAAAGATGCAGCACCAAAAACCAATTGTGCCAATACGGAATTGAACGCAAAATGTTCTTCACCGCCCGCCACGCGTAGCATTGGATTGATAATTACCTGCAATACGGCCATACAGCAACCCAATACGAAAAGAGTGATACTGAAAACGGCATACTGGGGCAGTAATGCGAAACCCAGGGAAGCAAGCGCCATGACCAAAAATGAAACAGACAATAGTGTCCGTTCACTATATTTTTCGGATAAAAATCCAGCAGGAATCGACATGATGCCATACGCTATAAAGAAAGTGAAAGGCAATAATCCTGTTAAGGTGAGGCTAAGGTCAAAACTGTCCTTAACATCCACAATAATGGAATTTAAAATATTGGTGATGAACGATATCACAAAAAATACGATGATGACCAATACAATAATGTGTTTATATCTTTTGGTCGCGGGCTTGCTATTCTCCATGTTAAAACGGTGGGTTATCTATGTTTGGATTCTACCTGGGCGGTCAGTGTGATTTACCTTATTTAGAACCCAACATGGGGAACATCGCTTTTATTTCGGCATCTGTTGGTTGCTTTCCATACTCACATATTTCAAAATATTCTACATGTTTTACCTTGGAAATATCCACATTCGGGTACCATTTTTTAACAGCTTCCAAAGTACTTTCGTCCGCAGTCCGGTCCATCCATTTATCCTTTAACCATGCCAGTCTTTCCTTTTCACCGGTAGGAATTGTGGAGAGGTCCACGCCGTTGGTCCATGGTAGCCATTCGAACATTTGGGAATCATGGGCGGCCAAACCTTTTACTTTGGTGTCAATAACACCGTCCACGATTACCGCTATATCCTTTTGAAAGGGATATGGTTTTTGAAAACGATCACTCATATATAGGAAAACAGGGTTCTTTTGAAGCGGTGGGGTATCTGGTGCCACATTGGGCACAATGTTCATATAGGCAGCATCTTGTACCACGGATCCTGCATTCCTATGGTCTGGGTGATAATCATTAGGGCGAAGTCCCAAAACAATATCAGCATTCCAATCCCGAATTCTTCGGATCACTTCCAATCTTACATTTAAAGTTGGGAACAACTCCCCATCGTGATTGTCCAAAACTTCATACTCGGCTATGCCCAAGGCTTTTGCGGCATCCTTAGCCTCCTGTCTACGTTTTTTTGCCAGTACGCCACCGCCCATTTCATGATGTCCGGCATCCCCATTGGTCAGGGCAAGGAATTTTACATTGTGTCCCATTTGGGCAAATAAGGCCGCCGTTCCCCCAAACTTGGAATCACAGTCATCCGGATGTGCTCCAATGGCCAAAATATTCAAGACTTTCTTCTGTTGGGCCTGAGCCGTTGTAAACGCAAAACATAGGCAAACGGCCATTATCAATTTTTTCATTTTTCTATTTGATATTTAATTCATTAAAATTTAACAGTTCCATTCCTGGTCACTTCTAAAGAAGCAACAATGATTTCAGTATATTTTCATCCAATTTCAATCTAGCTATTGCCCCATAGTGATAAGTAGGTGATCCATGGTTTTGGGCGCTGATCAATCAAACTAACGTAACGAATGAAAACAAAATCGATTTATATAGGCATTGAACTTTCTAGTTCTGAACAAAGTTTGGGTTGATATCCATTTCTCTTTGAGGAATATAGAAGTACGGTCTTGTAGCTGTTACAAAGTCTTCCGCCTCCAGCACCTTATCCGTTGCATTGAATCGCTTCAAGTCGGCCCATCTATGATTTTCAAAAGCAAGTTCAACCCTTCTTTCCTGTAGCAGTTTTTCTTCAAAACTTCCAGGGGTCGATGCATCAATATCCGGCAAACCAGCTCTATTTCTAACCGCATTGATCAAGTCATAACTTTCTGGCGATTCTCCCAACGCCTCTGCCAACATCAACAGTACATCGGCATAACGGAACACCACAAAATTGATATCGGAATCGTTTTCAATGGCCAGATCCGACTCATATTTCTTTACGTGCATTTGCTCCACCACTTCTCCTTCCAAGTTGACATATGAAGCGGCCATGGACACATCGTATCGAAGATCTCCATCTTCAAAAGCATCCATCATGGATTGTGTTGGACGGTTTCTTCCAAAACCGGAACCGGTTTGCAGGTCGGTACTTGGCGAGAAATCATTGGTAAATAAACTTCCTTGACCGATTCCCCCGCTGATGTATTGAATCTCAAATATTGATTCCGCATTGTTCTCATTGGCAACGCCCCACAAATCCGCATAATTCGGCAACAATTCATATCCGTAGTCATCTATGATTCTTCTTAGGACTGTTTCGGCGGCGGCGTTTTCACCCAATGTCAATAAAACTTTGGCCAATAAGGTAGCCGCTGCTCCTTTGGTAGCCTTCCCGACTTGGTTCCCGGAATACGTAATCGGAAGTCCTTCCTCTGCAATGGTCAAATCCGTGACCAATTGTTGTAACACAGCAGTTTCGTTGACCTGCGTCAGTTCATCCCCGGCCACAAAAGGCGTTAACTGTAATGGAATGTTGCCAAAACCGATGCCCAAATGGTAATACATCAAAGCACGGATAAATAATGCCTCACCGGATATTTGATCCTTCAGCGAAGCTTCCATTTCAACCTCAGGAATACGGTCTAAAATCACATTACAATTGGCAATTACCCGGTAAGATTCGCTCCATGCGGAGGTAACCTGCTCATTTAGGGCATCTTCTGTAAATGCGTTGATTTCGGTATACTGACGCGCCAAACCAGTGGCATCCGGCCCCTGATCGGTATTATCGCTGCGCATCTCGAACATGGTCCAATAACCCCTTCCGTATACCCCAGTGGATTGAAGACCTGCATAACTGGCAGTAACAGCTGCTTCAAAATCGTCAGCAGTATTGTAAAAATCAGCCTCGTTCCTATTGGAAATTGGTGCTAGATCGGTAAAGTCTTCACTACACCCGGTGAATAGTGCCGTGCATAGCATGATATATATGATTCGTTTCATTTTTTTCAGTTTTTAGGTTAGAACTTTAGGTTGACGCCCAAGGTGAAGGATTTAGCCAATGGAAATGCTCCATAGTCTTCCCCGGGGGTTAAACTATTCGTGGTAATGCTACTAACCTCTGGATTGTAACCGAGGTAATCGGTAATGGTAAAGAGGTTTGTTCCCGTAACATAGAACCTAAGTCTCTGAATGTTGCTTCCAAATAACGTATCGGTCGGCAAAGTGTAACCCAAGGTCACATTTCTCAAACGCACATAAGAACCATCCTCCACTTGAAAAGAGGAAGGCCTATTATTGTTTCCGTGGTTTCCGGAGACCCTGTCCGCTCTTGGCACAGATCCGTTGCCAGGTTCGGAGGCCGACCTCCAACGATCATTAAATACGGCATAGGAATTAAAATTCGCCTCACCATTCTTCATGTGTCTAGAGGTTAGGTTCAGGATCTCGTTCCCCTCCACACCTTGGATCAAGAAACTAAAATCGATGTTCTTAAAGGTCAATCGGTTGTTGACCCCCCAGTTAAAGTCAGGAAAATAACTTCCCGTAACCGTTCTATCGTCAGGGGTTATCTCACCATCACCATCGATATCCTTGAATCTAAAATCGCCTGGTGCAGGATTGGGTGCCTGTGTATCTAAGGGTGCGTTATCAATCTCTTCTTGGGACTGATACACCCCATCGACCACATACCCATAGTAACTACCAATTGGGTCACCAACCCTGGTCACGTGTCGTACACCGGCGCTTCCGGATGAGTAGATCGGTTCATTGCTCTCGTTCAACGAAAGTACTTCGTTCTTATTGGTGGAGAAATTGATATCCGTGTTCCAGGTAAAATCTTCCCCAACAAAATTCTTGGTACTCAAGGCCAATTCAAAACCTCTATTTTGTACTTCCCCCAAGTTTCTTAGCGTAGTCTCAAAACCGGAAACTGAAGAAATGGCAACGTTAAGCAACAAATCCTTTGTTTTGGTATCATAATAATCTGCCAACAGAAAAACCCTGTTATTGAACAATCCAAGTTCAATACCGGCATCTATCTGTTCCGATTTTTCCCAAGTAAGGTTTGGGTTTGGAATCGTGCTTTGCACAAGACCGTTGATCTGGTTTCCTCCAAGGTTATAGTTCTGAGGGGATAAAAGACCCACGGCACCATAATTTGGGATCTCAAAGTTTCCCGTCTGCCCCCAACTCACACGTAATTTAAGTTCGGATATCGTTTCGGAATCTGCCAAAAAATCCTCTTCGTTCAACCTCCAACCTAAAGATAGGGAAGGGAAATAGCCCGTTTGGTTATTTTTACCAAATCGTGAGGATTTATCCGAACGGAAAGTTCCCGTAAACAAGTATTTATCCTTGTAACTGTAATTTACCCTAAACAGGCTGGACAACAGGGACCATTGTTCTTTAATGGCAGTACCTCCATATACCTGTCCACCGCTAACGGTCGGTACGAGGTCATCGGGATAATTATTGGCCAATACCTGCTTAAGGTGCACATTGTCCTTTTGGGCTGTATACCCTGCTACGGCATCAATATAATGGTCGCCAAATTCCTTGGTCCAATTCAAGGTATTTTCCCATAACCAGTTTGTCTCTGTAGAAGAAGAAGCTTGTCCGTAGGGATTGCCATCGGCTGAATTACGATACAATAATGTGCTGGCTCTATAAAAGTCTTGGTTGTATAAGTTAATGTAAACGCCACCAAAAGTCTTAAAGCGCAATTCTGGAAGAATATCGTATGTCAGTGCCAGGTTGCCCCTTGTTTGAAATTGGAATATCTGATCATCAACAGCTTCAATGATGGCCAATGGGTTACTGGCCGTAGTGGTTCCACCGCCCAAATACGATTGGTTGTTCAACTGGTTAATGGTTCCATCCGGATTATAAGGGTTGACCGTAGGTGAATGAACGATGGCGGAATAAACGATTCCAGGAGGTGTTCCAAAATACGGTGCGTTTGCTGGAACCCTTTGGTTTTCGGTAACGGTAGGAGCCAATCGTACATCCAGATTCAATTTTTCAGATAATTGGGAATTCACGTTCAACAATACCGAGTACCGTTCAAACTTGGCCTTGTCAATAATCCCTGTTTGGGAAAAGTAGCCTGTGGAGGCATAAAAACTGGTTCTATTTCTAACTGGGGAGGCATATGAAAAATTGTAGCTCTGCACTATTCCGGTCTTAAAAATTACATCTTGCCAATCGGTATCGGTTCCATCCCAATTGATAAAGGATTCAGGTAACTCATAATTTGCATTACCTCTATCACCAGGACCGATGGGATCATCGACAGATGCTCCGTCCACGTCCTGCAAATAGGCATTGTTCCTGGCATCCCGTGTAAAATCGATCAGTTCCCCGGCGTTCATCAGATCCAACTTGTTGGCCACTGATTGAACACTTACAAAAGAATCAAAGGAAAAAACGCCTTCGTCACTATTAGAGCCTTTTTTAGTGGTTATCAAAAGAACACCATTACCCCCTCGTGAACCGTAAATTGCGGCTGCACTTGCATCCTTTAATACTTGAATAGATTCGATATCATTGGGGTTCAACGTCGCCAAAGGGTTAATTGTTGGAGGCTGAAAGCTTGCTCTCTGACTTGCCACACCTCCCAATTGACTGGAAGAGGTTAGATTGCGGGAAATGGGTATCCCGTCGACTACGAACAAGGGATCGTTTCCTGCAGAAATAGACCCGGAACCCCTAACTCGAATATTCGGTGCAGCCCCAGGCTCACCAGACACTTCCTGTACCTGTACCCCTGTCACTTGACCAATAAGGGCACTTTCTGGTGATAAGGATGGTACTTCGGTAATGGTCTCCGGGGTAATTGAAACAACGGATCCCGTCACTTTTTTCTTTGCCAAGGTACCATAGCCCACGACAACAACCTCTTCCAAGGCGGCCGCATCTTGTTCCAAGCGAACTGTAACAGCGGATTGTCCGGCCACATCAACTTCCTTGGCCTTGAAACCGATATAGGTAACCCTGATCACCGTTACGCCTGAAGGCATGTTGATCTCAAAATTCCCATCGAAATCGGTTGTGGCCCCCACACTGGTTCCCTTGGCGATAATGGTAGCCCCAGCAAGTGGAATTCCCGCACCATCCAAAACAGTCCCGGTTAAAGTAGATTGGGGATTCTCTGCGTTTATCTTTTTTTGAGGCACCAAACTTGGAAGGGTTTTCTCCTTCTTTTTTATTACGATTTGTCTATCGATAATCTCAAAGGACAGGTCTGTGTCCTTAAAAAGTTGCCTTAAAAAATCTTCCACACACAAATCATTGGCATTCAAGGTCACCTTTCGGTCAATATCGACCTCTGAAGCTTCATAAAAAAATTTGTAGCCTGTTGACTCTGTAACGGATTCAAAGACATCGCCCAATCTGATATTATCAAATCCCATTGCCACTTTATCATATTGCGCACATGAGGCGGCATTGACATGACCAAGCATAAAGAGCAGGAAAAATACATGGATTAATCTTTGCCCGAGCCGTGGTACTTTGTCACCTTTTGTTTTGGTTTTTTTCATAATTAATTTAGTCTAGTTAGTAATCGTTTTTTGGTCCATTGGTTTTTTATCTCATAGGCACTATTTTTTACTGGTTTTTTTAATGGTTATCGTATCCCCTTCTATTTCATAGTCAAAATGCGTGTGTGCTTGAATGGTTCTGAGCACATTATCTATACTCTCCTCATCAAACATTCCTGTAAACCTGCGTTCCTTCAATGCGTCAAATTCATTCACTATGGCGATATCGTATTGACGCTGTAGCCTTTTAATGATTTGTCCCATGGATTCATTTTCAAAAGCCAAGATTCCCTTGGTCCACGAGATATAGGATGAAACATCTACATCTTCGACTATGAAATCCACATCCTCCCCTGGAACATGAAGTGCTTTCTGATGGGGTTGTAACATTTGAAGATCTTTGGCGTTCAATCCTTGATTGGTTTTCCCTACCCCTACGGAACCTTCCACCAACACCACTTGGCTCGTCCCATCCTCCTGATAGGCAGACACATTGAATACCGTTCCAAAAACTTGGGTATACATGGTCTCTGTCTTAACGATAAAAGGTTTATCTGGATTTTTGGTTATTTCAAAAAAGGCCTCACCGTTGAGCACAACCTCCCTAGTATCCATTGGGGCAAAACTTGAAGGATAGGTCAAACTTGAACCAGAGTTCAGCATGACCACCGAACCATCCTGCAGTGTTACGGAAAGCGTTGTGCCATAAGGCACGCTTATAGTGTTCTTCTGCACTTTCCCTTGTTCAACTTGGGCCTCATTTTGGGACAGCACCCCTTTGTTGAGCGATACGACCGTATTTCCGTTTTTGGACTTAAAGGTGGCATCGGATTCTGGATCAATGGACAATACCTCACCGTTCTCCAATTGAAGGGTGATGTGTTTGGGGTCCACTTTTACCGGAATATCCCCAAAAGGATTTTGAGACAGTAAAAAGTACAATGAGGAACCGATGACCACCATAATCACAGCAGCATATTTCCATACTTGTTCCACAGGGTACAAAGCTCTTACTTTGCTGGACCCCTTGTGCTTGATCGTGTACAGGAAAGATTCAAAAGCCTCCTCGGTTTCCCAGGATTTATCTTCGTAGTTGACCAAGAAATCAGCTTGAATCAATTTTTTGAATACTTCCTTGTTGCCCTCTTTTTTTACCCATTCGTATAAAATGCCCAATTCTTCCTGTGAAGCTTCTTGGTTGATATACCGGGTAATTATTCTTCTGATATCGATTTTGGTCATTTGAAAACTATTGTCACTTTTTAAAAGAGACGCAGATTTTCCAAAAAACCCCTACAAATAATTATTTTTTTAACATTTGTATTGATATAATCCCTATTGCGGGGCCCATTGATTGAATTACCCATTCAATGGGTACGCTTTGCTACGGATGCCAAAAGTATCATAGGAAAGAAGTTAATTGAGCTCTAAGGCGCTTCATGGCCTTGGCCATATGGACCTCAACGGTTTTGATTGAAATGTGAAGTTGTTCGGAAATCTCCTTGTATTTAAGCCCTTCTTTTTTATTCATTATAAAGACTTTTTTACATTTTTCGGGCAGGTTATCAATTTCCTTCTCCACTTTTTGGAGTCGCTCTTCAAATAGGGAAGTATCGGCTTCGGCAATGTCCAGGTAAGCTTCCTGTTTAAGGTTTTCCAACAATTGGAATTCTTTTTTGCGTTTTCTTTGGGCGTCAACAAATAAGTTATAGGCCACTTTGAACAAATACCGTTTTAACTTGTCCTTGGACACGAACAGTTTTTTTCTATTGTCCCATATCTTGATAAAGGTTTGTTGGGCAATATCTTCGGCAACCCTCGGATTTCCAGAAATTGCGGTCATATAATTACAAAGTTCCCTATGGTACAACTTAAATAAATGACCATAAGCATCTTTAGAGCCTTTTTTCAATTGCTCAATGAGGAAAGTTTCATTATCAAAGTTTTTCTGGTCCATATTTCGCCTTTCTTTTAAGTATGTGGCCATCAACATTTAATTCATTCTGTCAATAAGCCAGACATTGCTTCATTCAACAAGTTCCAGTTGTTCCAGTTCCATAAAGTGGAACAACTTTCGTCTTAAACGAAAAAGTGCCAATCTGTAAGAAACAATCTTAAAAGAATCATTTCTATAAAGGAAAGTCGTTTTTATTTCCTTGATGGAATAAAAAACCAATTAAAATAATACCAAAAAACGTTAACAAATTATAAAAAAATCTTTAAACCTTAATAAACCCATGCTTTTTTTAAAGTATTTTTTCCTAAATCACCTAAACGGGCCACATGCTCCAACTAAGTGCCGGCCGGATATTTCGATTGTTTTCCCATGGATTGCGATACTTCAGAGTTTGGTGGATTTGGGATAAAGGAACATTTGATTAACCGAAGACCGGTTTTTTTCAACGTGGAAAAAGGCAAGGATTTGATTTCAACCAAATACATTCTATTATTAAATCGATAGATCATTCAATACAAGAAAAGTAGCCTGACTTTTCTTTCACAAGACAATACCAGGGTATCATTATCAGACCACACTCAACGACTTGGTAAAAAGGTCCAACATTCAAAAACTGTTTTAACACCGTGTATTTGCCGAAGGGTGGGGTGCTTATTTAGAATATTTTAGGGAAAGAACTTAAAGCCTACAATATGATCTATGACGAATATGGGAATTAAGCCAATCTGTACGTGCGGTATTGGATGACCCTTTTTTGTGTTGGAAGTATTATCTAAATAAAACTTGACTGTGTACATCTGATTAAAATCCGACTAAATTATACACATAATTAACCGAAAATGAAGTAAGTAGAAGCAGAAAAGTCAACCTAGAACAATCTCTAAACTGACTTAAAGTGCTGATTTTCAGCTAGTCGGGGTGGCAGGATTCGAACCTGCGACCTCCTGCTCCCAAAGTATAACTACGTTGTTTTCCGATATTTAGATACATCATGTATATACCTGATATACAGCTAAATAAAAATTTTTTATTTGTTTTTATTATCACCTTTTTTACCTTTATTTGTAGACTTTGTATGCAAATTGTATGCAAATTTTTAATTAAGTAGATATGTCAAAAATATTAGTGGATAATAGTATTTCGATGGTCCTTGATAAAAGAAGAATGAAAAAAAATGGCAAGTTTCCCGTCAAATTAAGGGTCTTCACCAGTGCACCAAGAAAACAAAAACTTTATCCTACTCGATTTGAATTTTCCGAAGAGGAATTTTCATCCATTTGGGAAACATTACGGCCAAGAGCAAAATACAAACAGACCAAACAGCTATTACAGGCAATTGAACAAAATGCATGGTCTGTTGCCAATGAATTGGAACCTTTTGACTTTGAATTATTCGAGAAAAAGCTATTCAGGAAAAGAAGCGATGGCACCAATGTTTCCTATTTATATAATGAACGAATTAATGAACTACTTGCCATAGATAAAATTAATACATCCAATAACTATGGCCTGGCATTAAAATCAATTGGAAAATTCTGTGATTCCGAGAAAAAGAATATTGAAGAATTGAGTCTTTTTGAGGTAAACATAAATTGGCTTAACAGGTATGAATATTTTATGCTTGATCAAGGGAAGAGCCTTACAACAGTCAGTATTTACCTTAGAACCTTAAAAACAATTTTTAATAGAGCCATTGAAGAAAAAGAGATTGAACCAGGATATTTCCCATTTGGAAAAGGAAAATATCTCCTTCCCAAGGTCTCCAATAAGAAAAAGGCATTAACGAAAGTACAATTAAAGTTGCTTTTTGAGGCTAAACCTCAATCTCCTTATGAAGAAAAAGCAAAAGATTTCTGGTTTTTTTCCTTTGCCTGTAATGGTATAAACATAAAGGATATGCTATTATTGAAAAATAAGGACATTGAAGATGATAAGATTACCTTTTATAGGGCTAAAACATTTTCAACTTCAAAAGGAAATCTAAAAAAAATAACCGTTTATCTAAACAGTTTTGCTAAGGATATTATCAAAAAACATAGAGGTAAATCTTTGGATCCTGAAGATTTGGTATTTCCAATTTTAGCTGGTATTGATGACCCAATTAAAAAACATAATAAAATCAAGAATTTCACTCGATTTATTAACCAACACATCAAGAAGATTTGCTCCGACAATGACCTTCCTATAATATCTACATATTGGGCAAGGCACAGTTTTGCAACTTCCATTATCCGAAAAGGGGGATCCATGGAATTTGTTCAAGAAAGTCTTGGGCATTCTAGTATGGAAACCACAAAAGCATATTTTGCAGGCTTTGACGATAGCACCAAAAAGGAATTTGCTGACCAAATAATGAACTTCGAATAGACTTTATGGGACAAAACGTAATTGCAATAGAGGATTCCATAATAGATTTGGACTCTTTTAAGGAAAAAGCTCCCTATAAATTAGAGGCCATTTTTAAAAAATGGAAAAAGGAAAGATTGATATATTCAAAAGATATTGGTGACATCCACCTTTCTAAGCATATAGTTTATATGTCGGCAATTGGTCAAAGGATAATGAAAATCTATATTGATTACCTCTTGCCCTTCACCCCTATCGATTATCAATTGAGGTCAGATGAAATAAAACGTGGCATTTCCAAAACCAAAAAGGAGTTGGAACAATGGCAAAAACAAAAAATGGTATGTGGTGAAAAAATCGATGGTCATTATGATTTCCTATTGGAGAATTTTTATCAAGTTTTTGCAAATACAGGGCTTGACCTTTCAAAAACCCCAATCCACGAAAACCTTCAATCCTTATACTTAAATTTAATTCGAGAAAAACGCAAAATAAACGAAAATGAAAACGGTCTGATGAACCACATCAAAAGGAAATTTGGGTTCATGGAACAAGTTGACCCAAGAAAGCATAAGCACATTTTAAACGAGGATGACTATGAAAGATTTGTAGGGTGGATTCACCATTATTTATCCAACGGTTTTAAAGTGCCAGAAATAAATAAACCAATTTTAATGGTTCATACCTCAAAGGGGAATATTATTTGGGCTTTTAAGTCATTGTTCTCGGAACTGTACCCAAGCCATACCATTCCAAAAAGCCTCTTTGAACTTTACACAAGTGCCTTTTACCAGTATAGGGAAGATAGGTTTGATAATTTTAAGAAGCAAAAGAAACCTCAATATTTCGATTCACTTTAATCAGGCTTTCTTTATGAGATAGTCATTGGCAGAATCCAAGCACTCTTCTAGGGTGTTTACCTTTCCATCCAATAACCACTTGTCTATTTCCGATTTAAGGAATAAAAGACGTTTTCCCTTTTTATGGTATGGAACCCTACTTTCTGACACCATTTTGTACCAAGTGGATTTCTTCCTTTTTTCAGGGTCATATTCTATTAGTTGGTCAAGGGTCATCCATTCGGAGGTTTGCTTTGAAGAACCATTGTTCAGCTCATAGATCATTTGTTTGATTTCCCTTACTTCTTTCATTAAATGAGCAACAGCAATCGGTAACTGTTCAAATGTTGGTTTTCCTTCCATCCCTTTGTCTTGTAAAACAGCGGCAATTACCAACAATCGATTACGCTTCATTTACGGCTTTTTTACGATTTTACGTAGTGCAGTTTATCCTTGATGGAAATAACTTACATATAGAAAGTAGTCCATTACATCGATATTATTCCTATTTTGGAGTTATTGATAGGTGTTTTACGTTTCTATAAACAAGTTAAAATCCGCACAGAATGAAAACATTTATAGCATTTTTCGATGTTTTAGGATTCAAAGAATTTATTTACAACAATGAATTGGACGAAGCTAAGGGTTTGTTTAATCACTTATTAAGAGATTCTCAAACTGCAATAAGTGGAGAAAAATATATCCAGATAAATTCAGGAATGATTGTCCCTGATTTGAAAAATCAAAAAGTAAATTGTCTACACGTTTCTGACAGTATTATCTTTTGGACAAATAATGATGGTGAAGAAGACTTTAAGGATTTAGTCGAAGTTTGCTACTCGTTTTATTGGAGAAGTTTACAGGCGACTTTCCCATTAAGAGGTTGTTTAACTTATGGGGAAATTGACTTTAATCCAATTACTATAAAAAACGAAAAAGGAATTGATTTTTATAATTACTCATTAATAGGAAAAGGACTTGTGAGCGCTTACTTAAAGTCTGACAATATTGAATATGCTGGTTGCCTATTGGATGAATTGGCAATTGAAAAAGTTGATGATAGTTTAATTAACGACCTTATTTACGACCAAAAAATATGTTTATATAAAGTACCATTTAAAAATGGGAAAATTATGAACATGTATTTAGACCAATCAAAGGGGACCACAATGATGTTTCATTTCGGAATACAGCGAATAGTATAAAAAGTCTATTTACGTATGCATCTAAAACTAAATTAACCAATATGCCCGAAAATGTAAAAAAGAAATTAAACAACACAATCGACTTTATAAGTTTCTTCAGAGAAACGGACAGAAACCTAAAAAACCCAAATAAACAAGAATAACAGCTGCTAACAATGCAAAAGAATAGGCGAAATAATAATGAAATCAAGGCTATTGGTTCGTTTCAAAGTTTATGCTTTAATTAAAAAATAATACTACGTACTCGCCTACTTTACATAAACTGAGCGTTAGCGTAATTTGCTACTAACTCAAAACTAATTAATTGATGAATCAAAGTAAAAATATTAATGAATCTGAATTTAAGACTTTTTATGAACCATTACTCAAATGTTATGGCGAGGAATTCAAAAGTGTTATAAAGTCCGAAATTGATATTTGTAAACTAATCTTTACAGATTCAAAAATAGTCCCGATTGATCAACTTAAAAGTATCATCAATAAGCAGGCAGATATTTATGTAAAATCTATGGTTTATAGATTAATCGGAATTAGAGAAATAATTTACTGTAGAGATAACAAGCTAAATTTAGATGTAAAGTCCGTTTGGGAATTAATTTCAAAATCAATTCAAATTATTCCAATAAAATATACCATTTCATCAATCGGTTCACAAGGTTTTTTATCAATACCGCTGTATAAATTTGATGAATCTTTAGAAAATTTCGATTTCATTAGATTACACATCTGGGACGATTCCTTAAATCAATATATGGATTTAGAAAAATGTGAGAACTTCTCAATTCATACACATACATTTTTTGCAGAAAGTTGGGTAATAACAGGTAGAATAATTAATAATAGGTTTGACTACAATATTAATTCAGAGAATTCTAACCACTCTTTTTTTAAAGTAGTATATAACAAATCATTAAATGAAGTGAATCAACACACATCTAAAGCTGTGAATGAAAAAATTGATATAGAACTTTACCAAACTTCAGAAGAAGTACATTTCGGGAATGGGGGCTATAAAATTGAAGCTGGAAAATTACATAAATCAGGTCATACAAATTCACCTTTCCCTTCAGCTACATTTTTTTCCTTTACTGGTAAAAATGGATTAGATAAATCTATTGTAATTGGACCCAAGCATATTACAGAATCGGAGATTAATCGAAAAATGATTATAGACCCAACGGAATTATTGAATAAAATAAATACTCAATTATAATAATGGATGAGAGCCTAAAAAGAATGTTATTGGATTGGATGAGAAAAATTCATCAGTTAGAATATGCACATTGTTATCAATCAATATTTTGGTCAACTTTTGAAAAATGGATTGGTATTAGTGCTTTTATTATTTCTACAATTGTCGCATTTTCTTATAGATTTCCAAAGCTTGAGATACCTTGGGTTCAAGATTATTTATTACCATCAACACTTTTAATTGTAGCAATTCTAACTGGTCTTCAAACATTTTTAAAACCTAGTGAAAAAGCAGAAAATCATAAGCGAATAGGTTTTAATTATGAAAAAATGAGACATAGCATCGAACTGATTTTGAATACTCATATGACTGACCAAAAAAGAACTCGAGAAATAGAAATCATAAAAAACGAATGGGCTGATTTGAAATCAGTTTATGTAAGTAATAGAAAATTCAAAAAGGGTAAGAAAACAGTTAAGGATTTGAAAAAATACCCAGAAGAATTAAGTTTTTTAGAAACTGTCGAAGTATAAAAACTACAGCTAACAATGATGGCTAAATGAAATTGCAAATTTTCGCCTACTGCTGAAAACCCTCTCGAGTTTTGCTTGAGCCATTTCTCAACTCTCGTGTCAGCTTGGTGTACTTACTAGTTAATTACTAACTCCTATATCTAGTCATAGCCGAGAACGTTGGAACCAACACAAAAAAAATGAAATCTATTAAACAGCAAATTTCGGAATTGGATCAAATAGAGTGGGACTACTACTCTGAAATTGAAAATCGAGAATTACAAAATCCGTTTACAAGTCGACTTTCTCATAAACAATTTGTAAAAGATTATTTTAAACGCTCTGGAAAAAATAGTGTTTTAAACTTCTTAAATTACCTTCCTAATAAGGACCTGAACAACAACAGAACGAAACACACTAATTCAATATTCTTTTTGGGTGTTTTGATTTACAACAAGACAAATTTACATAGCGACTTTTTTGAAAATTTAAATACTGCAGAATACAGGCGATTCACTTTTTTATGGTTTTTGTCTTGTTTGTTTCACGATTTTGGTTTCGAATTGGAAAATGATAAAAAGGCGATTATTGGAATTAACAGTTTGGAAGATCTAAAAAAAAAATATTCAATTGAGAATTGTCTGCTTGAAACTCAACCGAAAGAAATAAGTAATGTACTTTTTTCCGTAATTGATCATTATTTCAAATACAGGTTATTTGAAGGTAATAAAATTGACCATGGAATTTTTGCTGGGGTATATTTGTATGACAGGTTAATAAAAAACCGACGAAAAAAAAATCTCAGCAAGAATGCGACCTTGTTTTGGGGAAAGGAACTTGATGAACAGTATGCTCAAGTTGGCACTGCAATAGCAGTGCATAATATTTGGTTACCAAAAAAGAAAGACGTTAATCTCTATAAAAAATATAATCTTGGCAGTTTAACAAACGACTTTAAACCAATTCAATTCAAAGACTTTCCGCTTTTATACATTTTGGGAATTGTAGATACAATTGACCCAATGAAAACTTACCTATGTGAAGATTTTAGGCCAAAGGAGATTTTGGAAAGTATTGACTTGAAGCTTAACGGAAATAAAGTTACATTTAGAAACGGGAAAAAATCGAAGTTAGATTTTACTCAAATGACAAAAAACGCTGCAGGAATCAACAATTGGTTGGATGTTGGAGTTGATTATAATGAGTTTGAACTTAATTTAACTCTTCGATAAATTTAGTTTGTGCCTCACCGAAAAGTGACAATTTTCCAATGCACAAAAAGAAACTAAACATTATCCTTTCATAAAAGAGGGAAGAAGCTTTTTACTTTATTTCAGTTTTGAATTCAATAAAATGAATTGGGAAGAATATGAAAATATAACCAAGTATATATATGAAGAGTTAGGAAGAGCATCTGGGGTAAAAGTAATTGGTTATGGAAAAAATTTCAAATTAAAAGGAAAATCAGGCGTCCTCCACCAAGTAGACGTTTTGACGAGTCATTCTGATGGAATTCACGATTATTTGACAGCAGTTGAATGTAAGTACTGGGAGAAAAAGATAAACAAAGATGTTGTCATGAAAGTTGTTTCAATTATAGACGACACGAACATTCATAAAGGCGTAATAGTTTCAAAAAGAGGGTTTACAGAAGACGGAATATCATTTGCCAAACATAAAAATATAGGTCTCATTGAACTCAAAGAAATAGAAACAGATGAACAAATAGTTGAGAATAAGGAAAAAAGCTTTCTAATAGGTGAATTGACTCTGAATATTAAAATAAATCAAAGTACCCCAAAAATTTTAAATATCGACTTTGATTTTGTCGACATGAATCAAAAATCAAATTTAACAGGTACCACTCAAATTGTAATTAGACTCCAAAACGGCAAGGAAGTCGCCCTTAATAGTTACCTTCTGTCATTTAAAGAAAAGTTACAAAAAGTGGAACCTGGTAAAAAAATTAAAAAATATTATGCATTGGAAAATGCAAATCTTATCTGTAACAACAAAGAAATATTCAAAATAAAAGGTTTCACTTTAATCGGTGAACTTGAATTAAAAAATATTCACAAGTCAAGACAATTTAACATTGTTGATGAAATTTGGCTTATTATGAAATCTCTCTTTGAAAATAACTCATATACTATTTCAAAATTAGGATTGATTAAAAAAGTCAGAAATTAATTAACAATGAAAGTCTTTGTTTAGAATCCTCAATGTTTGAATTCAAATTGAATAATAATCTTATCAATTTATCGTCTATTCTATAAAATGTTAACAGAAAATGAAATAGTTGAAAAAGTTGCTGACTTTCTCGAATCTAGAGGTTATTTAATCAAGCAACGCTTAACAACAAATCAACAAGGTATTGACTTAATAGCAGAGTCACAAAACGAAAAGCTGTATATAGAAGCAAAGGGAGAAACTAGTGCATTAAAAACATCAAGTCGCTATGGACAACCATTTAATAGGAGTCAAGTAAAGTCACATATAGGATTAGCTTTATGGGCTACAATGAAAGTAATTTCTAGTGAACCAGCTGGAAAAAAAACAAAAGCTGGAATTGCCTTACCAGATAACAAAGAACATAGAAAAGTAATTGAAATAATTTACCCAGCGTTGAAAAAACTTGGCATCAAACTATTTTGGGTAACTAAATCTCATGTGACAATCGAATAATGTACTACCTCATTTAATCTATCCACATATAAAAAATATATTTATGGCTATAGCATCATTCAATAATATTAAAAATAAGATTGAGAAAAATATAAACCAATCGAAAGAAAATATAGTAGTTGCAGTTGCATGGCTTACAAGTAAAGACCTACTTGGTCAGCTTACTGATAAACTGATAGAGGGTTGTAAAGTTGAGATATTAATTAGTGATCATTTTCAAAATCAAACACTGGATTACCAAAAGTTTATTGAAAATGGAGGACAAGTATTTATCGTACCTACTAAAAGAAGCAAGTTTCTACATGATAAGTTTGCAATTTTTGATAACGCTAAACTTATTGCAGGTTCCTACAACTGGACTAATTCAGCAGAATATTACAATCATGAGTATATTATTCAAAGTGAAGACAGTCAACTCATAAAGCAATTTAGCATACGCTTCAGTAATTTAAAAAAAATTGTGACCGACTACGACAAACAAAAATTACTAAGCAATGACAATTTAACAGCAGAAACAAAAGAAGAGGAGTTTTTAAAGATTGAAGACGAGTTGCATCAAGAGTTAATTAATTCTGTCAATAAGGCCGTAAAAGATGGAGCAAAAATTAACAAGGAAATTATTCTAACTCAAATTTACAATTATGGAGCGATTGGTGCTGCAAATAGACTTGTCAAGGAGGGAACAGAAAAGTTACATTCAGGACTTATCAAACTTTTCGATATCAATAGACTTGACCTGTCTATAGAAAGTATTATACTCAAACAAAAATATCATATATTGTTTGACAAAGAAATACTTGAAAAAGCTCAAAACCGACTTGACAAATTTAAATCAAAATAGGATTATTGACGCCTATATCAGCTCAAATTAAAGGCCCGAAAAGATTAATCTGAACCCATGCAATAATTAAACATGGTCTTGTAATTAAAGCAATAAAACTAATAATGGACAACGAAAAATGGAATGAAATATGCTTTCTTTTATCTGACAAAAATTTCCCATCGGATTTAAGCGAAACGGAATTTAAAAAAAAGGTCATTCAAGCATTAAGAATTTTAGATTGGAAAGAATACAAAGGTGAAATTGAAAAAGAACAATCTCTTCAATTTGGTTCAGTTAAAGACAAGTTAAGACCTGACTTCATTATTAAATCCAATGACAAAAGGATAATTGTAATAGAAGTTAAACTCCCGAATGTTCCAATAAATTCAAACTACCAGCGTCAACTCTTTTCCTATATGCGCCAAGTAAAACTTGAATATGGAATTTTAATTGGTCAGGGTATTCAAGTTTTTTATGACGGAGACCTCATAAACCAAGATGACCCTGTTTTACTTGAATCCATCCGCTTTACAGAAGACAGTGAAAAAGGACGAAAATTCGTAGAGTTGTTCAGCAAGGAAAGTTATAATGTAGATATACTGAAATCGTTTACTTTGACTGCACTTAAAAAGATAAATCGAAAAGTAGAACATAAAAATTTGACCAAGAAAATTCTGTCTGAAGAATACCAAGGAAAATTAGCTGAATTAATTAAACAGGACTTTTTAAACCTATATGATAGGGAATTAATTGAGTCAGTACTGAAAGATTTAAAAATCGAAATTAAAAATAATAAATCGGAAACAATCCAATCTGACTTTTCCAATAAACCTTATTACGAAACGAGAATAAAGGATTTCTCGAAAAGCATTTTACCAATTGAATTAAACCCTCCCTTAGAATCTGATTTTAGGCGTAGACTTTTAATCACAAAAACAGCTTACATAAAGGTCTTTTATAAGAATGGTACAACAAAGAATAAAGTTTGGAATGCATATCGCTTTCAAGAGAGTTCTGGAGTTTTAGGTAATTTGAGATCAAGACCAGAATTCAGAAATGGAAAATGGCAAGAACTCGGAATCGAAAAAGTTTATGTTTCGATTGACCAATAAAAACAATTCTAACAAGATTCAGCAATTTTTTATTACAATTTACATTGAATTTTAAAAATGTAATAAATTGATTTTCAATAAATTACTATCTTTTTGATTATCAATGTTTTACACCTAACACTACTGTCCATCAATTAGTTACATAATTTCCTCTGGGAACACCAGTAAAATCAAGGGTTCCCAGAGATTTGGCTTAAGCCAAAAATCAAATATTAACAAATTTTCATAATAAACTGACTATGTGTGTTTTACGCAAAAAAACCTTGCGTAAACGCAATTCGCCAGCCCGTGTTACTTTGGACGGGCTTGGAGAAATTTTAACAACATTATTTGAGGTGGTAAAAAAAGGGTCTGGGACTACTCCCAAAATTTTGGGTTCTAATCACAAAACCGAAATCGGTTTTGTGGATTATTTTCCCTTTCAATACTCCCCGTCTTTTTGCGGGGGGAGATTTTGAAAGGAAAAATAATTAGTTGGGATATTTTCCCAAGTTTCGGGCTGACCAGAATTCGGGGTAACTATCTAAAGTTATTTTACCAGCAAACACCACGGGTCATTTCTAAGGACAAAAACAAGCGATTTCCCGAAGTTTTGAGATTCCCTGCAAATTTTACTCGTTTAACCATGTAAAATAGCCTCAAAGAGCCTTAAAATCGTTTCATTGTTTCAACTCTTATTCATTTAGAAAATTCCTACATTTAACCAGATTTCATACTTTTCAAAAGTTAAAATCAAAAAGACTTATTTTAAATATATTGGTAAAACAGTACCATTAAAAAATCAATAGAACCATAATTAATTGAATTTTAAAGCAATGCACAGGTCTCATAAATTTATTGTTTCCAAAAAAGCACAAGAGGAAACTAAAAACTCAAATTTCAATAGTTTTATAAATAGTCTGATTTTCTCTGTTTTTCATTTCGCTAATGCGTGAAAACTTAAATGTGCATTTTCATGACTAAGAAAAATGAAAGATGAGAGGTAAAACGATACAAGTTTTTTTAACTGATGGAACTCCGAGAGGAATAAAACTTGCTGAAATAACGAGTAATATTGAACAAGCAGTATTTATTCCTAGGAATAAAATGAATGAAGCGGCAAAAAGACTTGAAGTAATGAGACCGGGTGTATATTTCTTGTTTGGAGATTCTGAGGGAAGTTCAAAGCCAATTGTTTATATAGGCCAATCCAGAAATTGTTTAGATAGAATTAGAACACATGACCAGAAAAAAGACTTCTGGAATTATGCAGTTCTAATTGTTTCTAAAACAGAAAGTTTCACTCAAACCCACATCGAATATTTAGAACAATTAGCTATATCAAAAGCATACGAAGCAAATCGGTATAATTTAGAAAATGGATCTAGTCCTAGAAGATTTAAAGTCCCTGAAACTTTAGAAGCAGATTTACTTGATAATTTTGATACTATAAAGATTTTACTTTCAACCTTAGGTTTTACTCTATTTGAGTCTATCAAAAAGGAAACTACCCAAGAAGAACATTTCTTTTGCAAAGGAAAAAATGCTTTTGCTGAGGGAGAGTACCAAGATGACGGCTTTGTAGTCTACAAGGGAGGAAAAGCCAATTTAAAACTTACACCAACAGCAAGTTCAACGGTTATAAATCTTAGGGACAAGCTTCTAGATACTGAAGTCATTATCAAGGAAGGAGATGTATTTATATTTCAAGATGATCACTTATTTAGTTCTCCTAGTGCTGCTGCTTCACAGGTATTGGGAAGAAACGCTAACGGGTGGCTAGAATGGAAAACCAAAACAGGGAAAACCCTTGACGAGTTAAAAAGAAAATAGCTGAAAATATTGTAAAATTTAAAAGCCAAAATAAAACAATTCAAACCAATTTATGTCAAAAATATTAAGTGCTATAGAATCCTCTAATAGCATAGAACAAGTAATTTCAGAAGCTGAAGAACATATAGTAATTGTAACACCATACTTAAAAATTACAACTCCATTAATGAGTAGACTTTCCCAAGCTGATAAAAAAGGTGTCAAAATTATTTTAGTTTATGGGAAAGAAGAGCTAAAGAGAGAACAAAAGGATAAATTAAAGGGACTCAAAAACCTTAACCTTTACTTTCTTAAAAATCTCCATGCTAAGTGTTATCTTAATGAATCTTCAGGTATTTTAAGCTCAATGAATCTTTATGAATATTCTCAGGTAAATAATTGGGAGTTAGGAATTGGATTTGATTTATATGATACTCTACTCTTAGATCAGTTGACAACTGAAGTAGAATTAATGTTAGATAGCGCTGAAACAAAAATTGAAAGTTTTAAAAGGTTTAGTCTTCATAAAAAGACCTTTTTAGAATCACTAACTGAATTTTTGAACAACCATTTTAAAACTGAAAAATTTATACATGAAAAATTTATAGATGAATTCATGTTTGACTATATCGAAGAAGTAAAAACAAAAGATTTTCTGAGTAAAAACATAAATATTGAAATTTTTGACGATGCGACAAGAGTTGATTTTGTTTTAAATTTTAAAAAGTCAGGAATTTCAAAATTTGAATTCAAATATTGAGTTCGAATCTTTGACGGATGAATTTAGAATATACAGAAACAGCCCCGACGTTTTTTCACTATACAATAGTATAGATCATCGAGATAAATGGGATAGCTATTCAGATGAATTTAAATTTAAATATTGGGCGAAAGGGATTGAGAAGATGATTAACGCTTTGAATAAAAGTTTGGTTTAACTTATCCTTTCCTGAAACAGACTACATTAATGATAATTTTTATGAATTTAGCGATGTCCTAAAAGGTTTAAGGTTACAAAAGTTTAGAAAATGACACCTAGATTGAAACAACTTCAAACTTATATTAAATTTAAAAATATCAGATTGGCTCAAATATTCATTAACCAAATAAACTAACATGATTATAAAAACGATTTGTCTTAAGTGCTCAATTAGTTAGTTACTAAATTTTAAATAAAAAATAAGAGCCTATGGTTATAGAAAATGATTGTTTTCTCTCATTTCATGATTTCCACCAATCTGTTCCATTCTTTAGTTAATTGAAAAATTAATATTGAAATGAACCGAACATGTTTAGCTTAACAATGTTTAGGAAAGTTACAATACGATAAACCCAAATATACTAACAGAAGACATCCAAATTTTGAGGACTTACACAGAATTAAAGTAATATTAAATGGTCAGGTCGAAGAATTATTAATTGAAAGAAACTAACTAAAATAAATGTCATTAGATAAATTTTCAGAAGAAGAACGAATTGCGTTCTATAATGCAATAGCGGAATTAGACCCAAAAAAGGTTTATGTAAATTACGATAAAGAAGGGGACACCTTGTCTTATACGAACAAAATTAAAAGTTATGAGAAAATTACAGGAAAACCTGGAGATGAAGAAATAACAAGAGCTTTAATACTTCTTCATTTAATCTTGACTTATGGTCATAAATCCGAAACAATCGAAATAGAAAACACTTTTTCAATTGGAGGAAGACGTGATGAAGGTGCAAGAGCGGTTGAGACGGACATTTGTATAAAAAATGATAAAGGAGAAATTGAAATACTTTGTGAGGTTAAAAGAATCCAAAATTATTTAGGTACAGATGATTCATCTATAAAGAAACAGCTCTTTGATCCTTTTGAAAACGTTGTTAAATACAGTAAGGCTAAATATTTGTTCCATTTGGCTGTTGATGTACCTATTAACAGAGAACATTTCCCATTAAACTGTGTTGGTATTGACACTAAAATTGCAAAAACTTACAAAGAATGGGATAAGCAAGGTAGAACACCTCATTTTATTGATTTAATCAAGTCAGGCGAAAAACCAATAGCACAAGACGTTTATGTAAAACTATTGGGTGATGAAGAAAATTTAGATAAAAAAATTAAAGATTTAAATGACAATTTTGGAATTGACCAGATAAAAAGAGTTTGGCGACAATTGTGGGATTACATTTGGGGAGGTACATTAGAAGACAATAAGAAATTTGAAAATTTCAATAAAGTATTGTTAGCTAAAATTTATGATGAGCGAAAAACTAATTTAGGTACACCATATGGCTTCCAAAGAAAATTTATTGGTGGAAAACCTCAATCCGAAACTGAACTTGCTAATAATATTGACTTACTTTATAGACGAGCTTTTAGAGAATATTTATCTAAAGACAAAAGTGTTGAACTGTTCAACATTAAAGGAATCGATTTTAATGAGTTTTCACCTTATTTAGTTTCAAAATGTGTAGAATATCTTCAAGGTTTTTCATTTCATAAAAACAGGTATAAAAACGTTGATATTCTAGGTGAATTTTACGAAATGGTTATTCGTGATGCCTTTAAACAAACCAAAGGTTTGTTTTTAACACATCCAAATGTGGTATTATTTATTCTATCTGTTTTAGAAGTTGACGAAGTTGTAAAATCAAGGTTAAAAAAGCCGGTTGAGGATAATAGATACAGATTACCTTTTGTAATAGACCCAAGTTGTGGAACGGGAACTTTTCTTGTCCATTATATGCAATATGTTCAGAAGTATATAAATGAAAATCATAAAAGAATAGCTGGTGGTGATGAAGATGTTAAAGATTTTATTGAAAGACACGTTTTAGATAAAAATTCTTTTAAATGGGTTATCGACTACGTTTACGGTGTTGACAATGAACCTGTAATTGCCACAGCTTGTCAAATTAACCTAATATTACACGGAGATGGTAGTACTAATATTTACAATTCGGATGGTTTAAGTTCTTTCAAAGATTTTGCGAAAATGGAGGTAACCGGAGCCGTCAATATTTTATCTTCTAATATCGTTGACAAAACTGATTACTACTCGAAACCATCAATAAACAAATACGATTTTATAGTTTCCAATCCACCTTTTAATGTAAATATTAATAAAGGTGAAGTACAAAAAAGCTTTACTATAAAAGGTAAATCAGAGGCTTATTTTCTTGAAAGATGGTATCAACTTCTAAAACCTGAAGGTAGAATTGGAGTTGTACTACCAGAAAGTTTCTTTTCGGTAGAAGATGATATAAAAGGGCGTTTCTTCTTATATAAACATTTCAATATCAAAGCTATTGTGGCATTACCAAGCCATACTTTTCAACCACATACACCAACAAACACAAGTTTGCTATTCGCTTCTAAAAAGACAGAAAAAGAAGAAAAGGAATTTTCTAAATTATGGTCAAAATTTAGTGATGAATTTACAAAGAAGACTAATAAAATATTAAAGGCTTTGCCTTCCCAAAAAGCAAAAGTGAATTTTGAAAAAGAGAAAGAGTCTGAATCGAAAAATATTAAAAATATTATAAACCTTGTTGAAGAAAATAGTCTAAAAGAATTTGATGCTGGATTTGTAATATTACCGTTTTTTGAAGAAGATTATATTTTTAATGAGGAGAACTACAACAAAATAAAAAAAGCTATTAAAGACACTTTTAGCAACCTAAAAGACCGTTGGACCCTACATAAAGTTGCATCAAAACAGAAAATAGAATTTTACAATTTTTCTGTAGACGAAATAGGTTATAAAGCAGGAAAAAAAGGCTCGAAAGATAAACCTAACGAGCTTATTTCAGTCTATGATGAAAAGGACAAAAGAATATATAATATCAAATACTCTCACAGTTGGCACAAGGTTGATAATGATGATAAGGAAACTGTTTTGGGTAAAATTAAAGATTTAGACATATGGCAATAATACTTGAAAAAAACTCTGTAGAATATTTGACATCATTTTCACCTATTAGATGCGACACACACTTTAGGCACAACATAAAATTAGCTGATAATTTTTTCTCTAATGAAGATGTTGTATGGGTTTCATTAGGTTCGGTTCTTGACAAAGTTCAAAACGGTATGAATGTAAAAACTGACTTTTACTCTATGGAAGAAACGGACATTCTATACCTTTCAGTTTCTCAAATTAAAGAATATGGTTTGATTGACAAAAACCAAAACTTTCTAACAGACGAAGTAAAGGATTTAAGTAATTTCAACGAATTATCTGAAAATACAGTTTTAACAACAAGGTCAGGCACAATTGGTGTTGCATTATCTACCAATCATCCATCATTTAATTTTGACGAAAAAACTTACGTTGCTTCTGGTTTTGTAATTACTTCCAAAATAATGGATGGATATTCTGCTGATGTAATCGCAAACTACATAAACCTTTTTGACGTTCAAAAATATTTGACAGCAATGGCTTCTGGTGCTTGTCAAAAAAATATTGCTCAACCGACTATCAAGAATTTACCAATACCTGAAATACTATTGACTGGAGAAGCGGATTTTGAGAGTTTATTCAAAGAATATGAGACTGAAAGCATTAAAATTTTAGAAAATATATCTGATTTGGAAAACAAACTGGATGAGTTAAAAGGAGATATTTCAAGTTCGATAAAGTATAAAATCGTGAAATTCTATAATGGCACAGTTGAATGACAATTAAAATGGAAAAACTTTTAAAGAAATTAATCCCACTACTTTTCCAATAGTTTTCAAACTATATATTTTGTATGCAAATTGTATGCAAATAAAAAAAGGTTACAACTTAAAAAAGCTGTAACCTTTTGATTTTCAAGTCGGGGTGGCAGGATTCGAACCTGCGACCTCCTGCTCCCAAAGCAGGCGCGATAACCGGGCTACGCTACACCCCGAAAATTTTGGAAAAAGCGGAGAGACTGGGACTCGAACCCAGGCAGCACTTACGCGCTGACAGATTAGCAATCTGCTCCGTTACCACTCCGGCACCTCTCCTAATTCTATTTATGAACGTGCATTCTGAAAATGCGGATGCAAATGTACCTTTTCAGATGTTAGATCGCAACTATTTTTCAACTTTTTTATCGCTTTTCTACCAATAACTTGCTATTCAGGATATTCCACTCGCAAGTGATAGATGTTGGTAAGTTTAAGTTTGAGCACTTTCTTCACCATCTCGATTTCTTTTAGGGTAATATTCGCATTTAAAAACTGATTGGCCTGCATTTGGCCCTTAACAATCTTCTCCACAAATTCGTCGATAATGGCAAAGGTTGGATTCTTTAAACTCTTGGAAGCTGCTTCCACTGCATCGGACATCATAAGAATTGCAGTTTCCTTCGAAAACGGAATGGGCCCTGGATAGCTAAAATCGACCGCATCGACCTCCTTATCCAGCTCCTGTTGTTTTTTAAAAAAGTAATACACCGTAGTTGTGCCGTGGTGTGTTCTAATAAAATCTATGATTCGGTCTGGAATATTGTTTTTTCTGGCTATTTCAATACCGTTGATCACGTGATCAATTATAATCTTTGCGCTCTCTTTGGGCGGAAGATCATCATGTGGGTTCACATTGGTAATCTGATTTTCGGTAAAATAGGTCGGATGTTCCATCTTTCCGATATCATGGTAAAGTGCCCCTACCCGCACCAACATCGCATTGGCACCAATTTCGTTGGCTGCGGCCTCTGCCAGATTTGCCACTTGTAAGGAATGATGAAACGTTCCCGGTGCTTTATCTGAAAGTTGTTTCAATAATTTGGAATTGGTGTCGGACAATTCCAACAATGAGACATCGGAAACCAAACCAAAAACCTTTTCAAACATATAAATCAATGGTTGGGCAAAAAGAGTCAATAATCCATTGATCACAAAAACACCAAACAATTCCCATTCAATATTTTCCAAATTCCCTTCGTGAATGGCATGAAAGGCGAAATAACCAATAATATAAATTAAGGTGATCTGTCCTACCGAAATAAATAGATTGGCCCTCTTATACAACTCAGATGCCGTTAAAATGGTAACGATACCCGCAATGATCTGCAAAAAGATATACTCAAAGCTATTGGGTACCACAAAACCTAAAATCAGAACGGTAAGCACATGTACAAACAACCCCAAACGCGCATCGAAAAAGTTTTTGAGCACCAGGGGAAGAATGCACAAAGGCACCACATAAATATAATTTTCGTAATGCTTCACCATTAAGGTAGTAGCCAAAACCATCAATAGGATGTTGAAAAATATGAAGGTAACCTTGTTGTTGTTATTAAAAATCTCGTCTCGGTATCTTTTCAGAAAGAGAAACAACATAATCAAAACAAGAGCCACCAAAATGGTATACCCCAACAGGATAAAATAGTAATTACTGCCCATCCAAAGTTCTGATTCGTATTCATCCTTTAAAGAGCTCAATACTTTAAAATCCTCGGCCTCTACAATATTCCCCTTAGCGATGATGAGTTTTCCCTGCAATACTTCCCCACGGGTATATGAAATTTTGGAAAGTTGGTCGTTCAAGGCGCTTTCCGTAAGCGATTCATTATAGAATAAATTAGGAACCAAGCTATTCTGAATTACGGAACCTAATGCCGAAGAACCGATTACATTGGCCTGTGAAAGTGTTTCGGTCACTAAAAGCTTGGCCTTGTCCAAATCCAAAAAATTGGAAGGGGAAAGAGGTTGTGCCTCATTGTTTTTTACCACCGCAATGGCTTTGGATTGTGGTATTTCCTGAAAAACACCATCCGCATACACCACATCAACAACCGTTTGCGAGAGGTTGATAAGTTCCGAACGCTGTTGTGGATTATAGGCACTGGTTTGCAAAATAGAATTTAACGACTCGCCTACCACCTTTTTTACATTGGCCACTACGGTTGCATCAAAAGTGTAGTAATCCGTTTTATTGGTTCGGATGGAGGATTGCTCCTCCTCTATTTCCTCTTGTGTTTTTTTGATTGAAAAATCAATAGGGGCATACAAGTTTTCATATTGCCAAGGTTTCCCTTTTTGAAACTCATACTTAAACTTTCCTTCTTTCGGAAAAAAGAAGACAATAAGGGCCACGGTAACCACGTATAGGAAGTACTTATAAACCAATGATTGGTGTTTGTAGACGTTGTCCAATGTTTTTCCCATACTGTTAAAGTGTTAAGCTCAAAAATAGAAAATATATATAAGAAGCGGGTTGCCGAATTCGCTTACCGCTTTGCATTTAAATTTAGTATTTTCGCAAGAGTTAAAATGCACATATGAAAAAAGTCGTCATTGTTTCAGCTGCCAGAACTCCCATAGGTAGCTTTATGGGTTCCCTTTCCACGGTTCCTGCCCCAAAATTGGGTGCCGTTGCCATTAAGGGTGCTTTAGATAAAATTGGTCTAAAACCCGAATTGGTCGAAGAGGTGCTGATGGGCAATGTAGTGCAAGCTGGAACCGGTCAAGCACCAGCTAGACAAGCCGCAATTTATGCAGGTATCCCCAATACTGTTCCCTGTACCACTGTGAACAAAGTTTGCTCTTCGGGCATGAAAACAATTATGCAAGCCGCCCAATCCATTGCTCTTGGCGAAAACTCCATTGTTGTGGCCGGCGGAATGGAAAATATGAGTTTAATACCGCACTATGCATATATGCGAACTGGAACCAAATTTGGACCTACCACATTGCTGGATGGCATGCAAAAAGATGGTTTAGTGGATGCATACGACCAAAACGCCATGGGTGTTTGCGCCGATGCTTGCGCCTCAAAATATGAATTTAGCCGGGAAGACCAAGATGCTTACGCCATTCAATCGTACCAAAGGTCTGCCGATGCCTGGAATGCCGGTAAATTTGAGAACGAGGTAGTTCCTGTTGAAGTGCCTCAACGAAGAGGAGAACCTGTTGTAGTGCGTGAAGATGAGGAATATAAGAACGTGAAACTGGAAAAAGTTCCTTCCTTACGTCCCGCTTTTACCAAAGAAGGCACCGTAACCGCGGCAAATGCCTCCACCATAAATGATGGTGCTGCAGCTGTGGTATTGATGAGCGAGGAGAAAGCCAACGAATTGGGGATAAAACCCCTTGCGACCATAAAAGGATATGCCGATGCGGCCCATGAACCAGAATGGTTCACCACCGCTCCCGCCAAGGCCTTGCCAAAAGCCCTAGATAGAGCTGGGGTATCCATTGACGATATCGATTATTTTGAGTTTAATGAAGCTTTCTCTGTTGTGGGATTGGCCAACATGAAAATTCTAGGTTTAAACGATTCCAACGTGAACGTAAACGGTGGAGCGGTATCCTTAGGACACCCATTAGGATGTTCCGGTGCCAGAATCACCATAACTTTATTGAACGTGTTGGAACAAAACAATGCCAAACTGGGAGCAGCTGCCATTTGTAATGGTGGTGGTGGTGCTTCCTCCATTGTTTTGGAAAGAAATTAGTGATTCAATCTGTACTTTAAATGCAATATGGAATTTGTCCTCTAAGTATTGTTCCTATTCGTACCAATCCGGATGGATGTTCCGAAATGACTTCCCAGCTCCAATATGGAGAACATTTTAAGATCTTGGAAAGTCGAAAGAAATGGAGCCGTATTCGGGTAGCTTACGACAGATTTGAAGGTTGGGTGCCCAACAATCAAATTACCGTGGTTCCTGAGCAAGTTTATGAGGAGCTGGATGCCTTGGAACATACTAAAATTTGTTGCGATATCATATCCCATATCTATGCCAGCGATGGAATGCTGTTACCTATTTTACTAGGCTCCATGATGAACGCACCTGAGCTTTTAGGGCATACGTTCGAAGGAAGCGTTCAAGAGGGACAGAATGTAAAAGAAGGATTGATAGATACCGCCATTTTGTATTTAAAAGCACCTTTTTTGGGCGGAGGAAAAACACCTTTTGGTATCGATTGCTCCGGTTTCACCCAAATGGTCTATAAAATAAATGGATATGCCTTGGGGCGTACGGCCGAAGAACAGTCCAAACAAGGGGAAGCCTTAAGCTTTATAGAAGAAAGCGAACCAGGTGATCTTGCTTTCTTTGATAACAATGAAGGTGTTATCGACCATGTGGGCATTATTCTTAAGGACAATTACATCATCCATGTAAACGGTCATGTCCGTATCGACCGCATAGATCATACGGGTATTTTCAATACAGATGAAAAACTATACACCCATCAACTTCGGGTGATTAAAAAAATCATATAAAAAAAGCCTCAACAGTGTTGAGGCTTTTTATTTGGTTCAGGAGTTTCTTATTCTCCCAAAAGCTTTTTAATTCTCATGAAGTTTTCAGTATCTCCCAAAGCTCCATAAATATTTTTCAACTGGGTCAAAACACCCTCGTTATCAGGATTTGATTTCAGTGCATCTTCCAACACGGTGGCACCTTCTCTAAATAGACTATCTTTTTTGTCTTTAAGTTCATCGTATTTAGCAATATCAGCTTTAGATGTACCTAGAGAGTTCATCTCATCGATAAGTCCGTTACCTTCGTTCACATAAGTGGTAGAAAGGTTCAAAAGAGCATTGATATAACCAGGATCTACGGCCAAGGCTTTTTTGTAAGCATCTCTTGCAGCTTCCAAGTTTCCTTGCTCCATGTTGATTACACCGATGTTGTACAATAAATCTGGATTATCAGGGGCCATTTCTGAAGCTTGTCCCATCAATTCCACAAACTTGTCCTTGTCGCCCATGGCGTAGTAAAGGTTAGCTTCACCCAAAACCAAGTTTACATCGTTTGGATCTACCGCTCTGGCATCTGAATATGCAGCAAGCGCTTTTTCATTGTCTCCCATTTGCTGATAGATCATGGCGATATTCTTTACAATCTCTGGTCTTTTTGAAGGACTTACTTCTTCTTTTGGGTCTTTGTGAGTCCCAGCTTTTACGTAAAGATCACGTGTAGCTTTATCCATGGTTACGGTTTCACCTGTGCTAACATCAACAGCAGTGTAAGAAACTGAACTACCATCGTAGTTCAAATCTTTCAGTTCATTGTAGTATTTCAAAGCTGGCTCATACTCTTGGGCATTTACAGCACTACTTGCCGCATAATATAGGTAAATGGTGTCCTGTGGGCTTAACTTGTAGCTCATGTACAACTTTTCAGCTGCTTCCATGAAATTTTTATTGTTGTTGTCCTCTACGGCAGAGTTCACCAAGTCAGCGGTCATTGCCGACATTTGCTCTTTGGCAACACTTGTGTATTTCTCCTTTCCGCTAGCTTCCTCAATAGAAACAACTTTTTGATAAGCCTCAACTGCTGGTTCAAAAGCTGAAGCATCACCTTTTTTGGCCAAATCGTAGTTTGCATTTCCCAATACTGCATAATACTGCGCCTGCATTTTCTCATCTGCACTTGCAATGGTGGATGAAGCACTTTCCAAAGCTGCTTTGGCTGCCGCCGCGTCACCTTTCTTCAATGCCTTTTCCGCGTCCTTGATTTCATCCTTCTGGGCAAAACCCATCATGGAAACACCTAAGGCAAGTACTAATAAAACTTTAGTTTTCATGTTTAAAAAGTAAATTATTGATTTAGTGTATATTGATTTATTAATTATTCTTCGCTCTTGTCATTATCAATTGCCGTGCCATCTTCTCCCTTCACTTCGATATCCATAATATTGGTTTCATCCACTGGATCATCTTCTTTCATAACTTTGGCCACTGCTGCAATGGAATCACCATCCCTTAAGTTGATAAGTCGAACACCTTGAGTGGCCCTACCCATAACCCTTAGGTCTTCCACGCTCATTCTAATGGCAATTCCGGACTTGTTGATGATCATAAGATCATCGGTATCGGTTACGTTTTTAATCGCAACCAATCCACCGGTCTTGTCGGTGATGGAAATGGTTTTTACACCCTTTCCTCCTCTATTAGTTACGCGATAATCGTCCAAGTTGGATCTTTTACCATACCCATTTTCTGAAACAACCAAGATATCGTCCTCAAAATTGTGTACGGAAACCATACCGATTACCTCATCTTTATCGTTCGCCAAAGTGATACCACGAACTCCAGATGCATTACGCCCCATAGGTCTGGTCTTGGATTCTTCAAAGCGGATGGCCTTACCAGATTTCAAACCAAGGAAAATTTGACTTGTTCCCGTGGTCAATTTGGCCTCCAATAGCTCATCTCCATCTTTTACGGTAATGGCGTTGATACCATTTTGACGTGGTCTGGAATATTGCTCCAAAGAGGTTTTCTTCACAGTACCTTTTTTGGTCGCCATAATTACGTAATGACTATTCACGTAATCTTCATCCTTCAAATCTTGGGTACAGATAAAGGCTTTTACCTTATCATCCGACTCAATGTTGATCAAATTCTGGATGGCCCTACCTTTAGAGGTTCGGCTACCTTCTGGGATCTCGTAGACCCGCATCCAGAAACATTTTCCGTTTTGGGTAAAGAACAACATGTATTGGTGGTTGGTTCCCACAAACAAATGCTCCAAGAAATCCTCATTTCGGGTAGAAGATGCTTTTTGACCTACACCTCCCCTATTTTGGGTTTTGTATTCAGACAAAGGAGTTCTTTTGATGTATCCAGCGTGTGAAATGGTGATCACCACTTGCTCATCCGGAATCATATCTTCGATACTCAAATCACCACCTGCGTAGTTGATCTCAGATCTTCTTTCGTCACCGTACTTCTCCTTTACTTCCATCAACTCATCTTTGATGATCTGCATTCTACGCTCTTTTTTGGCAAGAATGTCTTTCAAATCTTCGATGGTCTTTAAAAGTTCGGCATGCTCTTCACGAAGTTTGTCCTGCTCCAGTCCTGTAAGCTGACGCAAACGCATTTCCACAATGGCCTTCGCTTGGATTTCGGTCAACTTGAATCGCTCCATCAGATTGTTTCGTGCGTCTTCCACATTGGCAGATCCACGAATAATGGCAATTACTTCATCAATATTGTCCGAGGCAATGATCAATCCTTCAAGGATATGGGCACGGTCCTCCGCTTTTTTAAGCTCAAATTTGGTTCTACGAACCACAACCTCATGCCTGTGCTCCACAAAATGGTGGATGATTTCCTTCAGGTTCAACAATTGCGGTCTTCCATTGACCAAGGCAATATTGTTAACACTAAAAGAGGATTGAAGTGCCGTGTATTTGTACAAGGTGTTCAATACGATATTTGGAATGGCATCTCGTTTCAATATGTAAACGATACGCATCCCTTTTCTATCGGATTCATCCCTGATAGATGCTATACCTTCAATTTTTTTATCGTTGACCAAATCGGCGGTCTTCTTGATCATGTCCGCCTTATTCACTTGGTATGGAATTTCGGTGACCACGATACATTCCCTTCCTTGGATTTCCTCAAAGGAAGCTTTAGCACGCATGACCACTCGACCACGACCGGTATGAAAAGCCTCTTTTACACCATCGTACCCATAAATAATTCCCCCTGTAGGAAAATCGGGAGCCTTAATATGTGTGATCAACTCTTCTATTTCAATATCGCCATTATCGATATAGGCGATTGTACCATCCACCACTTCCGATAAGTTATGGGGCGGCATATTGGTGGCCATACCCACGGCAATACCCGAAGCGCCGTTCACCAATAAATTGGGAACTCGGGTGGGCAATACGGTAGGTTCTTCCAAGGTATCATCAAAGTTCAATTGATGATCAACAGTATCCTTATCAATATCTGCCAACATTTCGTCGGCAATTTTGCGCATTTTCGCCTCTGTATAACGCATTGCTGCTGGGCTATCCCCATCCACAGAACCAAAGTTACCTTGGCCATCGATGAGCATATACCTCAAACTCCATTCTTGGGCCATACGCACCATGGTATCGTAAACCGATGAATCACCATGTGGGTGGTATTTACCCAAAACTTCCCCAACAATACGGGCAGATTTTTTATGTGAACCGGTGGACCTTACTCCCAGTTCATGCATCCCGAAAAGTACTCTTCGGTGTACAGGTTTTAGTCCATCACGAACATCTGGCAGGGCACGTGACACAATGACCGACATTGAATAATCAATGTAGGCAGATTTCATCTCATCCTCTATGTTGATAGGAATTAACTTTTCTCCTTCCGCCATGCTTATTTGTTATTAATTTTTGTGGTTAAATTATCATGGCAATATACAGAAAATAGCAGCCTTTATAATGGTTTGCCCGTGTTTTATTAAAAAAATTATCAACATTATCCACAAACCCCCGAATACGATAATAAAGCTTTGTTAAATCGATAAAAAAACCACCATATTTCCGACATTTACCACTACTTTATCGAATAAGGGTACGGTATTTGACCACCATAACAATACTTTTATTAATTTTAATTGCTGAAAAGGAAACGTATGGACGATAATTTTTCCCCAAGAGTAAAAGACGTTATAGCATACAGTAAGGAAGAGGCCCTAAGATTGGGCCACGATTTTATTGGTACGGAGCATCTGATGCTTGGTCTTTTGAGAGATGGAAATGGCAAAGCCATTAATATATTGGACGCACTCGACGTTGACTTGGAACACCTACGCAGAAAAGTAGAGATTCTAAGTCCGGCAAACCCAAATACAGGAACGATTCAGAAGGATAAGAAAAACCTACATCTGACTCGCCAAGCGGAACGTGCACTAAAAACAACATTTTTGGAAGCCAAGCTTTTCCAAAGCTCATCCATCAATACCGCACACCTGCTACTTTGTATTCTTAGAAACGAGAACGACCCCACCACAAAGTTGCTCCACAAACTAAAAGTGGACTACGATAACGTGAAGGAGCAGTTCAAATCCATGATCACAAGTGATGATGACTATATCGATTCCCCACAAGCGGAATCCTTCCCTGGTGATACCGACGATGTGGGCGATGGAAAAGAAAGCACCTTTGGTGGAAGCGGTGCCGCACAAAAAGGAAACAAAAAATCCAAAACTCCGGTGTTGGACAACTTTGGCCGTGACTTGACCAAATTGGCCGAGGAAAATAAATTGGACCCTGTTGTAGGCAGAGAAAAAGAGATTGAAAGGGTTTCACAGATATTGAGCCGTAGAAAAAAGAACAATCCATTGTTGATCGGTGAACCTGGTGTGGGCAAGAGTGCCATTGCTGAAGGTTTGGCGCTTCGAATCATCAACAAAAAAGTTTCACGTATCCTTTACAACAAGCGTGTTGTAACACTAGATTTAGCCTCATTGGTGGCTGGTACAAAATACCGTGGTCAGTTCGAAGAGCGAATGAAGGCGGTGATGAACGAGCTTGAAAAAAATGACGATATCATTCTGTTCATTGATGAAATCCATACCATAGTAGGTGCTGGTGGGGCAACAGGAAGCTTAGATGCCTCCAACATGTTCAAACCTGCATTGGCAAGAGGCGAGATTCAATGTATTGGAGCCACCACGCTTGATGAATACAGACAGTACATCGAAAAAGATGGTGCTTTGGAACGTCGTTTCCAAAAAGTCATGGTGGAACCAACCACTGTGGAGGAGACCATTGAAATTTTGATGAACATCAAAGGGAAGTATGAAGAGCACCATAATGTAAACTATACCGACGATGCCATTGTGGCCTGTGTAAAATTGACCAACCGTTACATGACGGACCGATTTTTACCGGATAAGGCCATTGATGCACTGGATGAAGCAGGTTCACGCGTGCACATCGTAAACATGGACGTTCCAAAACAAATTTTGGAACTGGAAAGCCAGTTGGAAGATGTTCGAGAACTGAAAAATAGCGTTGTTAAAAAACAGAAATACGAAGAAGCTGCCAAACTTCGCGATGACGAAAAACGTCTGGAAAAAGAACTGGCAGTTGCCCAAGAGCGCTGGGAAGAAGAAAGCAAACTACACAGAGAAACGGTATCGGAAGATAATGTGGCCGATGTAGTTTCCATGATGAGCGGAATCCCTGTGAATCGTATCGCACAAACAGAAAGCAACAAATTGGCCGAGTTGCCCAACCTAATCAAAGGTTTTGTAATCGGACAAGACGAAGCGGTGGCCAAAGTGGCCAAGGCCATTCAACGAAACCGGGCAGGTTTAAAAGACCCTAACAAGCCGATTGGCTCCTTCATATTTTTAGGCCAGACAGGGGTGGGTAAAACCCAGTTGGCCAAAATTTTGGCCAAGGAACTATTTGATTCTGAAGATGCCCTAATCCGAATCGATATGAGCGAATACATGGAAAAATTCGCCATTTCTAGATTGGTGGGAGCACCTCCAGGGTACGTTGGATACGAAGAAGGGGGACAATTGACCGAAAAAGTACGTCGTAAGCCCTACTCCGTTGTTCTATTGGATGAGGTTGAAAAGGCACACCCAGATGTATTTAATATGCTGTTACAGGTGTTGGATGATGGCTTCTTGACCGATAGTTTAGGTCGCAAGATTGATTTTAGGAATACGATCATCATCATGACCTCCAACATCGGTGCAAGACAATTGAAGGATTTTGGACAGGGCGTTGGATTCGGAACGGCCGCCAAAAAAGCACAGGCCGATAGCCATCAAAAAGGAGTAATCGAAAGTGCGCTCAAAAAAGCATTTGCACCCGAGTTCTTAAATAGAATTGACGACGTAGTGGTCTTCAACCCATTGGAAAGAGAAGACATCCACAAGATCATTGATATTGAATTGAACAAATTGTTCAACAGAATAAAAGATATCGGTTACGAACTCAATCTTTCCGACAAGGCCAAGGATTATATTGCCGATAAAGGTTTTGACAAGCAATATGGTGCCCGCCCATTGAAGAGGGCCATCCAAAAATATATTGAGGATGCACTGGCCGAGGAAATCGTAAATTCGAAATTGGAAGAGGGCGATAGTATTTTTATGGATTTGGATGAAGCCAAAGAAGAGCTTACAATATCCATTAAAAAAACAGAGGAATCATCCGAAGCAGAAAAATAAAACCGTAATACACTGACTTAGAAAAAGCTGACCATGGTCAGCTTTTTTTATATCCAAATGTGTCATTTAAACGATAATTCAGCATTTAATCTATTATTTTTTAGCTCATTTACCAATCCAAGTACTTTCGTTATCGAGACACTATAATTACACTTGGGGATGAAATCAACTTCGACAAAGAAGACTGTCGTTGTACGCGAGTACAATTTAGACATTGGGACCGTTCAGGTATATGACGATTATATGGTTGCTTCTTTTGACGAGGGCGCCACCGTTACCTTAGAAAGAACGTATCAAGTCATCGGCATTTCAGAAATACATTTTAGAGATAAAGAATTTGGGTATATCAGCCTAAGAAAAAATTCCTATGCCATAGATCCAACTGTGTACAATTACGTAAGAGGGCTAAAAAATCTAAAAGCCTTCGCCATTGTCTCCAAGAAAGAGATCGACATGCACAATTTCAAGATTGAGAAAATGTTCTACAAAAAACCCATGGAGTTCTTTATAGAATATGATAATGCTTTGGCTTGGGTGAAGAAAAGACTCAGCAATAGTAAAAAGTCGAAATCTTAATTATTTTCCAGCGCCTGTTCTGGTGGTCGGAACAATTCTGAATAGGCATTCCCTATATTTTCAATAATCTTTGAAGCCGTGGTAGCTTCGTAACCTAAGTTCGAAGCAGCCAAATCCCCGGCCAAACCATGTAGGTAAACACCAAAAATAGTGGCTTCCAACGTTGGATAGCCCTGGGCCATTAAACCTGTTATCATTCCAGTAAGCACATCACCACTACCGGCGGTTGCCATTCCCGGGTTACCTGTGGAATTTACATAACCTTTGCCTTTATAAATGGTAATGGAATGGGCTCCTTTAATCACAACAACCACATTATATTTCCTCGAAAACTGTTTCGTTTTCTCCAATTTTTCAAAATCTGAATCCCATTTTCCGATCAATCGTTCCAACTCTTTTGGATGGGGAGTCAATACGGATAGCTCGGGAACATCCTTCATCATATCTGGGTGCTGCGATAAAATATTCAACCCATCCGCGTCTATCACCATAGGCGAAGAAACACTTTTCAATAAGGCACCAAAAGCCAAAATGGTTCTTTCGTTCACACCAACACCAATACCTGCTCCAATAATTGTGGGAGCAAAAGGCAAATCAATTTGAGTCAGATTTACCTCATCCGCATCCGTCAACACCATAACCTCGGGAATAGCAGTTTGAAGTGCATGATATCCACATTTGGGAACAAAAGCCGTCACCAGACCACTGCCCACGCTCAAACAGGCATTGCTCGCCAGTTGAACCGCACCTATTTTACCATAACTTCCCCCAACGATCAATGCGTGCCCATAGGTCCCTTTATGGGAAAACTTGAGTCTAGGACGATACATGGGCAACACTTCAGGCCGACCAATCAACTCAAACCCAGTGTCGGTTTTAGTAAGATATTCTTGGTCCAGACCGATATCCAACAGCTCCCATTGATTGATATAAATTCCTGATGTTGGCAAAAAGAAGACCAATTTCGGCACTTGAAAGGTCAGGACATAACTTGATTGAATCACATGAGCAGCATCCCAAGGATTTCTGTCCATAGGCAAGCCCGAAGGGATATCGACGGAGAGCACAAAGGCTTGTGAAGCATTGATATGTTGGATCAGTTGTCCCAACCAAGGTGCAGGCGCCCTGTTCAAGCCAATACCGAAAATGGCATCAACCACGATATCGTTGGGCGATAAATCGGGCATGTCACTTGATTCATTTAAAAAATCAGGCCAAACCTCAGCCTCCTTAAGCCGTTTTAAATTCAAAAGAAAATCCTCCGAACGTTTTTCACTATAATTGACCACAAATACTTTAGTGGCATATCCATGCTCATGTAACATTCGAGCCAGGGCCATACCATCTCCCCCATTGTTTCCTATGCCGCAAAAAAGTACAATATTGACCTGCGTACCCCTTAACCGGGAATGCACCCATTCAAAAAGCTGTGAAGCAGCCCTTTCCATAAGGACATCACTGGTAATTTGCTCTTTTTTGATTGTAGATTTATCAGCTTCATAGATTTGTTGGGCGGAAAAAAGTTTCATTCGTCAATAAAAATTGAAGATTTGTGTGAATATCGCAAAAAAACTCACCAACGATTTGATGAAGTAACCAAAAGTACTACATTTATCCCCTCATTAGATAATAATGCAAACAAAACAAACGGATATTAAATTGGGTTGGATGAACACTGCTTCATCTATCTTCACCATTACCATCACCACCCCTTTGGGGTAAGTCTGCTATATATAATTCCGTCCGTTTTTTCATTTTATTACTACATCTTACAATAATATTTCATCATGAAAGTCTTAAAATTTGGAGGCACTTCCGTGGCCAATCCAGAAAATATAAATAAGGTCAAATCCATTCTTGGCAATCAAGCCAATAACAAAATCGCGGTAGTGGTTTCAGCATTTGGTGGTGTTACCGACCTTTTGCTTACTGCCTCCCATTTGGCTTCCCAGCAAGATTTAAACTATAAAAACAGTCTCTCAGAAATTGAGGACAGACACATTTCAGCCATCAAGGAATTAATTCCCGTCACTTCTCAAAGTGGGGTTTTGAGCAAAGTAAAAAGTGAGCTCAATACTTTGGAAACCTTATTGGAGGGTGCTTTTTTGATTGGGGAACTCACCCCAAAACTTTCTGACAAGATCGTGAGCTATGGAGAATTGTTATCCTCTTACATCATCAGTGAATTCTTAAAAGCTGAAAGCTTGGATGTTGCTTACAAGGATAGCCGGGAATTGATCATTACCGATAATAACTTTGGCAAGGCCAATGTAGATTTCAACAAGACAAATACCCTTTGCGAAGCCTTCTTTGCCAGCAATCCGAACCAAATTACAATACTACCAGGTTTTGTGGCATCCAGTGGCACAGGAAACTCCACTACTTTGGGCAGAGGCGGTTCTGATTATACCGCTGCCATTATTTCTGGGGCGGTTAACGCTGATATTTTGGAAATTTGGACGGATGTGAGCGGTATGTACACAGCTAATCCAAAACTGGTAAAACAGGCCAAATGCGTTGCCAACATCAGTTATGAAGAGGCCATGGAGCTTTCCCATTTTGGAGCGAAAGTATTGTATCCACCCACTATTCAACCGGTGCTGGGAAAAGAAATCCCAATTGCCATAAAAAACACCTTCGACCCTGAAAGCCCGGGAACTTTGATTGCCAAAAACATCAATGGAAATGGCAAAACAGTACGTGGCATTAGTCATGTGGGGAACATTAGCTTGCTTTCTTTAGAAGGTCCGGGCATGATTGGAATCCCAGGCATCTCCAAACGATTTTTTGAAACACTTTCAGTAAAAAACATCAGCATTGTTCTGATCACCCAAGCATCTTCCGAACATTCCATCTGTGTGGGTATTGCCGATGAAGATGTGGATATGGCCGCAGAAGCAGTGAACGAAACTTTTGAATACGAAATTTCGACCAAAAAGATAAAACCTGTAATTGTTGAGAAAGACTTGACCATTGTGGCCCTAGTTGGTGATAATATGAAAAGTCACCAAGGATTGAGCGGTAAAATGTTCAGTACCCTTGGAAAAAACAACGTGAACATTCGAGCCATTGCGCAAGGTGCTTCGGAGCGAAATATTTCCGCCGTCATCAAAAAAGATGATGTTAAAAAAGCGCTCAACTCACTTCATGAAACATTCTTTGAAGAAAACATCAAACAGTTGAACTTGTTCGTAATGGGCGTTGGAAATGTGGGCTCCAAATTCTTGGACCAAATCCGCCAACAGAAGAAATATTTAAAAGATGAGCTAAAGCTCAATGTTCGGGTTATTGGCATCAGTAATTCCAGAAAAATGGCTTTTGATGAAAATGGAATCTCATTAAAAGAATGGGAAACTGTTTTGGGCAATGGTGAGCCTGCCGACAAACTGGACTTTTTTGAGCGTATCAAATCCCTGAATTACCGCAACAGTATTTTTGTGGACAACACAGCCAGTGCCGAGGTTTCAGAGAGTTACCCCGACTACCTAAAAAACAGTATTTCTGTAGTAACCTGTAACAAAATTGCTTGCTCTTCAGATTTTGAGCATTACAAAAACTTGAAACATTTGGCCAAACAATACAACTCCCCTTTCTTGTTTGAAACCAATGTGGGGGCCGGATTGCCCATTATCGATACCCTAAAGCATTTGATTGCCTCAGGCGATAAAATCAGGAAAATACAGGCCGTCCTTTCTGGTAGTCTCAACTTTGTGTTCAACACTTTTAATGACTCGGTGACTTTTCATGATGTGGTAAAACAAGCGCAGGAACAAGGGTACACTGAACCAGACCCAACCATCGATTTAAGTGGTATTGACGTCATGCGAAAGATCCTGATTTTAGGGAGGGAAAGTGGATACCAATTGGATATTGAAGATATCGAAAACGAACCGTTCCTGCCTAAAGAAAGCTTGGAAACCAACTCCAATGAAGCCTTTTTTGAATCGTTGATAAAGTACGAAGCGGATTTTCAAAAAATGTACAAAGACGCAGCAGACAGGGATTGCAAATTGAAATATGTGGCTCAATTTGAAGATGGAAAGGCCAAAGTTGGATTGCAGCAAATTCCAAAAGGCCACGATTTCTACAATTTGGAAGGTAGCGACAACATTGTACTGTTTTTTACCGACCGCTATGTGAATCAACCCTTGATCATAAAAGGTGCTGGTGCTGGTGCTGATGTAACCGCTTCAGGTATCTTTGCTGATATTGTTCGAATCGGAAATTTTTAAATCATGGAAGAAATCAAAGTATTTTGCCCTGCAACCATTGCGAATGTCTCTTGCGGATTTGATGTGCTTGGCTTGGCCTTGGACTCGGTAGGCGATGAAATGACGGTTCGCAAGACTTCAGAAAAAGGCATTCGAATCACTAAGGTCATCGGACAAGACCTTCCCTTGGAAACCGAAAACAATGTAGCTGGAGTTGCAGGATTGGCGCTTTTGGAAAAAAGCGATTATGACGGTGGTTTCGAAATAGAAATCAATAAACTCATCAAACCAGGCAGTGGCATCGGTAGCAGTGCTGCCAGTTCCACGGGAGCTGTTTGGGCCATGAACGAATTGTTGGGCAGACCCTTTTCCAATTTGGAATTGGTGCAATTTGCCATGCAAGGCGAAAAATTGGCCAGTAATGTGGCCCATGCCGATAATGTGGCCCCTGCCATTTATGGCGGTTTCACATTGGTGAGGAGTTATGAGCCACTCGATATTGTTCCGATTCCTACACCATCGGAATTGTACGCAACGGTGATTCACCCACAGATAGAAATCAAGACCTCAGACTCCCGTAAAATTTTGAAGACCACCATTTCCATGAAACAAGGGATTCAACAATGGGGCAACCTCGGCGGTTTGGTCGCTGGGCTTTTCACCAATGATTACGAACTTATCGGGCGTTCGTTGCAAGACCATATTGTGGAACCTATCCGTTCCATTTTGATTCCTGCTTTTGATGATATTAAAACAAATGCCCTAAAAGCAGGTGCTCTCGGAAGTGGCATTTCGGGCTCTGGCCCCTCCATTTTTGCGCTGAGCAAGGGGGAAGAAACGGCCAAAAAAGTGGCAGAATCCATGAAAGAAACCTATCAAAACATCGGTGTGGATTTCGATATCCACAATTCCAAAGTCAATAGCCAAGGCGTAAAGAAAATTGCTTAACCATGAAATTTTACAGTTTAAACAACCATCATATACAAGTATCATTCAAAGAGGCGGTCATCGCAGGAATCGCTCCGGACAAAGGTCTTTACTTTCCCGAAGAGATTACCCCGCTCCCTGCTGAATTCTTTGAAAATATCGAAGAGTTATCCCATCACGAAATAGCTTTTCAAGCCATTCATCAATTTGTGAGCACGGACATTTCCGATGAAGCTTTAAAAGACATTATTGCCAATACCTTGGATTTTGAATTTCCGGTTGTGGAAATTGAAGAAGGTGTGGGAACCTTGGAGCTTTTTCACGGCCCTACCATGGCCTTTAAAGATGTGGGCGCCCGTTTTATGGCAAACTGTCTGGGTTATTTTTCACAAGGTGAAAAACAAGATGTTACTGTTTTGGTGGCAACTTCCGGAGATACTGGAGGTGCCGTCGCCAATGGTTTTTTAGGAGTGGATGGTGTAAAAGTGGTTATCCTCTATCCCAGTGGCAAGGTGAGCGAGATCCAAGAAAAACAATTGACCACGCTTGGGCAGAACATTGAAGCCATGGAGGTATCTGGTACTTTTGACGATTGCCAACGCATGGTAAAAACTGCCTTTTTGGATGCGAGTATCACAGACCATAAAAAATTGACTTCGGCCAATAGCATTAATGTAGCGCGTTGGTTGCCCCAATTGTTCTACTTTTTGTTTGCGTACAAACAAGCAAAATCAAAAGGAAAAGAAATTGTTTTCTCTGTACCCTCAGGAAATTTTGGAAACATTTGTGCGGGAATGGTCGCCCAAAAATTGGGCATGCCCGTAAAGCATTTTGTAGCATCCACCAATGTAAATGATGTGGTTCCCAAATTCATGGAAAAAGGGATTTATGAACCTGTACCCTCTAAAGCAACCATTTCCAACGCCATGGACGTGGGTGACCCAAGCAATTTTGTCCGCATCCGTCATTTGTACCAAGATAATTTAGAGCAACTTCGGGAGAACCTGTCTTCCTATTCTTTTACAGATGAAGCAACCAGAGCCACCATGAAAGAGGTACATGACAAAACAGGCTATGTGATGGACCCTCATGGAGCCGTCGGATACCTCGGACTCAAAGAATATCAAAAATCAAATCCAGATACCTTTGGTATTTTCTTGGAAACTGCACATCCCGTAAAATTCTTAGATGTGGTGGAAGACACATTGGATGTAAGTCCAGAAATCCCACCTCAAATTTTAAAGGTGATGGACAAAACGAAAAAATCACACGTAATTACCACCTACGAGGAGTTAAAGGAACACCTACTCGATAGTTAATCCAATTTTGGCAATTTAAATGCGTCCAACGGACTGGGTTGCTGCATCATGGACTCAATAGCTTCGGTAGTTCTTGGAGCCATGCCCGATAAGTTCACAGGACCATTTTCAGTAACCAAAATATCGTCCTCAATGCGAACGGCAATGCCCCACCATTTTTTGTCGCAATCGCTTCCTTCGGGAATATAAATTCCAGGTTCTACGGTAATCACCTGATTGGGCCTGAATGCTTGATAAGTGCCAGGGTCATGCACATCCAATCCCAGATAATGGGACGTACCGTGTGGAAAATAGGTTCTGGCCTCCTTGGCCTCTTTGATGATTCCCAATTCCATCAATCTTTTGGAAACCACTTCCAATGCCGCATTGTGTGGATCGCGGAAAGAGGCTCCTACCACACTGGCCTTGATTCCAGCTTCTTGGGCATCATACACAATATCATAAATCGCCTTTTGCTCAGGAGAAAACTTTCCATTGGCAGGAATGGTACGGGTCACATCGGCAGTGTATCCGTGATATTCTGCACCTAAATCCATAAGTACCAAATCATCACCTACTTGCGTTTTATTGTTCTCCACATAATGTAGGATACAACCATTGTTTCCACCTCCTACAATGGATGGGTAGCCCTCGTACTCGGCACCATAAATTTTGTACACATATTCGTGCACGCCCTGAATTTCAGTTTCAGACATATTGGGGTGCATGGCTTTCATTACTTCAATCTGACCTACGCATGAAATTTCAACTGCTTTCTTCAAAAGTTTGAGTTCCTCAGGTGTTTTATCTTGACGTAATTCTGCCATCACTTTGGGCAAAATACTCGAATCCAAATTGGATGAACGCTGCACCACCAACACTTTATTTTTAATTTCATCGCGGATTTCATCATTGTTGGCATCCACAAAATCATTCAACAATTCATCCTCCTTTAATTCTGGATAACGGTTTTGGGAACGCTCAATAGCTTTGGCTATGTCATCACTATTTTCAGCAGTGGCAACCGCAATTCTTTTATACAGTTGATTTCGAACAGGGTTGTAATCCGCAGGATAGTTCGCTTTTATCTTGAAAGTTTTAATCAAATCAAACAAATCCGCCGTTCCCGATTTATCGCGATAATCATTTTGGAAATCCACAAAAGAAACCTTATCAAAAGCAGTGAAATCCAATGGGAAATTTTCAAACTCGCTTCCATTAAAAACCATCTCAAAGCCCAACTTTCCTTTAACGCCCTCAACACCCAATCTTTTTCCTGTCCACTGTTCGGCTCTAGGGTCTCTTTCCTGCACATAAAAAATTTCATCAAAAGTGTTCCCAGAGGCATCGGTCTGCAGCTCGGAAAATATCACTAGAACTGCATTGGGCTCTTTGTACCCTGTTAAATAATAAAAGTTTGGGTCTTGGTGGTAGAGGTAATCCACATCGTTGGCTCGGTTGCGTTCCGCATTGGCAAAAAGCACCACAGCCGTGTTGGGCGGCAACTTTTCACGAACAGCAGCTCTTCGTGCTTTATGGAAATCGGCAGGTAAATAATCGGTTGGGGTATTTTGAGAAATGACCATACCAAAATTTAGGGCGGTCAATAGCAAGCTTAGAATAGTTCGGTGCATATCAAATGTTTGGGTCAAAATACGAAAAATGAAATTTAATTATCCCCATATTAATTCAATTTTATGGAAATGATAAGAGGCTAAAACAAGGGTATCCTCAATTAATTCTATAAATTAGCCACCGCAAATATTGAAACGAATGAAAAATACCGCCCTTACCCCCACCCACGAAGCATTAGGAGCCAAAATGGTGCCTTTTGCAGGTTACAATATGCCTGTTTCCTATGAAGGCGTTAATGTTGAGCACGAAACAGTTAGAAACGGTGTTGGTGTTTTTGATGTGTCCCATATGGGCGAATTTTTGATTGAAGGGCCGAATGCATTGGCACTGATTCAAAAAGTTTCTTCCAATGATGCTTCCAAACTTGAAATTGGAAAGGCGCAATACAGCTGTATGCCCAATGAAACGGGAGGTATAGTGGACGACCTTATTGTGTACCAAATAAAAGAGGAAACCTATTTGTTGGTGGTAAATGCTTCCAATATTGATAAGGATTGGAACCATATTTCCAAATACAATGAGGCCATTGGAGCAGAAATGCGCAATATTTCCGATAATTATTCCCTTTTGGCCATTCAAGGACCTAAAGCGGTTGAAGCGATGCAATCCTTGACTTCGGTAAACCTTGCCGAAATTAAATTCTACAACTTTGTTGTAGCTGATTTTGCGGGAATTGAGCATGTGATCATTTCTGCAACAGGATACACAGGTTCTGGCGGATTTGAAATCTATTGCAAGAACTCGGAGGTTCAGCAAGTTTGGGACAAAGTTTTTGAAGCGGGTGCCGAATTCGGCATCAAACCCATTGGATTGGCCGCCCGTGATACGCTTCGTTTGGAAATGGGATATTGCCTGTACGGAAATGATATTGATGATACCACTTCTCCATTTGAAGCTGGTTTGGGCTGGATCACCAAATTCACTAAGGACTTTGTGAACAGCGAAGCACTTGCCAAAGAAAAAGAAGAAGGTCCAAAAAGAAAGTTAGTGGCATTCCAATTGGAAGAACGAGGTATTCCAAGACATGGCTATACCATTGTGGATGCCGAGGGCAACGAAATTGGAAAAGTGACCTCTGGTACCATGTCGCCATCCCTTTCCAAAGGAATTGGTTTGGGATATGTGACCACTGAGTTCTCCAAAGTGGACACCCCCATTTTCATTCAAATTCGAATCAACAAGGTTCCTGCAACTGTGGTTAAACTCCCATTTTATAAAAACAGCTAGATAGCCTTTGGATAAAAAAAAGATATTGATATTAGGAGCTAGTGGATTTGTGGGCAATGCCATATACAAAGAACTATGCTCCTATTTTGATACTTACGGCACCTACTATTCCAACCGTTCCTTTGCCAACAACCAGCAATTTTTGCGGTATGATGTCGAGGAAGATGATATTTTTCACATATTGGAAAAGGTGCGACCCGATATCATAGTTTCCTCGCTCCGGGGGAACTTTCCAGCACAGATTCAGTCCCATCTACATTTGATGGAATACTTGATGAAGACCGAAACTAAACTTTATTTTATCTCATCGGCCAATGTGTTTGATGCCTACAGTCAATTCCCCTCATACGAATATGACAAAACCTTGTCATTAAGTGTCTACGGTCGCCTCAAAATTAAGATTGAGAACATGATGATGCGTTTGCCAAAGGAAAAAACAGCAATTCTGAGGGTCCCCATGGTGTTCGGAAATGCATCTCCAAGAGTTCGGGAAATCAAAGAAAATATTGAAAACAACGAGCCGATTGAAATATTCCCTAACCTCATCATCAATGTGACCAACGATGATAGATTAACGCAACAAATCCATTACCTCATCAACCGAAACAAAACAGGAATTTTTCATTTGGGGAGCAGCGATTTAATTCATCACGAGGAATTTATCAAGGAGATCATAGATCGGATGGGAAGCTATAATCCCATTTACAAACGGGTTTACACCACCAACGAAGACCGTTATTTGGCCGCTTTGCCCAAGGACAATAAATTACCGAAAAACCTACATTTCAGTTGTCAGGAAATCATAGAACATCATTTGCCGGTATAAGTCCGGTAGATTATTGGCATCACCCAAAAAATCACTCTTGACAAGGGGGCTTTTTTTGCTAAATTTGCTATCAGCCATAATTTAATACTTGATATGGGAAGAGCATTTGAATTTAGAAAAGCACGAAAAATGAAACGTTGGGCCGCAATGTCCAAAGCGTTTACAAGAATTGGGAAAGATATTGTAATGGCAGTGAAAGAAGGAGGCCCTGACCCCGATGCCAATTCCAAATTGCGTGCCGTCATTCAGAATGCCAAGTCGGTGAACATGCCCAAAGACAATATCGAGAGAGCCATTAAAAGAGCTTCCGATAAAAGTCAAGGGGATTATAAAGAGGTGCTTTTTGAGGGCTACGCGCCCCACGGTATCGCCATATTGATCGAAACGGCTACGGACAACAATACCCGAACCGTGGCCAACATTAGAAGTTATTTTAATAAATGTAATGGTAGTTTGGGCACTTCTGGTTCGGTGGAGTTTATGTTCGACCACACGTGTAATTTTACCATCAATGGTGAAGGACTAGACCCGGAAGAACTGGAATTGGAAATGATTGACTTTGGTGCCGAGGAGGTTTTCGTGGACGAAGACGGTATTCATATTTATGCTCCGTTTGAAAATTTTGGGGCCATTCAAAAAGAATTGGAATCTAGGGAAATCGAAATTATCTCATCCGGCTTCGAGCGCATTCCACAAGTCACTAAAGAACTTAGTGAAGAAGAGGTCGCCGATGTGGAGAAGCTCTTGGAAAAAATAGAAGAGGACGATGATGTACAGAACGTATACCACACCATGCAGGAATAACCTTTAGGGAACAAAATAAAAAAAGGGGCAAGATCAAATCTTGCCCCTTTTTCTTTATCTAGTTATTTCTTAAGAAATACGCTGAGTCAACTTTTGCATTTTATCCGCCAAGTCAGCGATGGCAGCCGCATATCTTTCATCCCATTCCTCCAAACGTTCTGTGGAGCTAGAGGAAATCTCATACTCCAATCCGGGAAGAATCCAGGAGGCATATCCACTAAAAGGGTCGGTAGATGCGTACAAGGATTTGTACCATGAACCAAAATACATTCCTTTTTCATCGATAAAGCTTTTTTCCAAAGCCAATAATTGTTTATTGATGTCCTTGATTTCTTTTTTGGACAATTTTCCACTTGCCAAAGCTGTTTGAATCGCACTGTTCAATCCTTCTGCATTTTTCTCCAAGACGGCAATGGATTGTTCCACCTTATCAAATCCAGCAAAGCCCTCATCAAACTTTTTGATTTTCTCCACGGCATTGGCAAAATGACCTTTTAAGTCCACAGCATAGCGTTCCACATCGTAGGGAATTACCTCTGCATTGGCCATTCGCAAAGCCATTAGACCAGTCCACTGCTCTATGGTCCCTCCCATTTGAAATTCTGGGTCAACAAACTTTTCATAAAAATTGAAGCTGTCATAGTTGGTGTGGTACAATGTTGGACCACCTGCCCCTCCACTCAAGGATGGAACTCCTACGTGCATATAAAACGCAATGTGATCTGAGCCACCCCCCAAGTTTCCAATTCTGGGTTCTTCCTTATCCCCTCTCCATTGATCATAAAGAGTTTTATCCGAATAAGGATAATCTACTTTTTGAGCCATTTCGGTTACCAAATTCTTTAAACTTGGGGAGGACGAAGCACCAAAGTTTTTCCCTGAAACACCCCCGTCAAAATTTAGATAGGCAACCGCTTTGGCATCAAGTTCATCACGCATTTGCTCTACCCATTCCGAAGAACCGATTACGCCATGTTCCTCAGCATCCCAATGCGCAATAAGAATTGACCTTTTTGGGGCATTTCCACTTTTCACCAATTCGCCAATGGTTTCACTTAATGCCAACAACATGGCCGTTCCACTGTTTGGGTCGGTAGCTCCAAATGCCCAGGCATCGTAATGACATCCCAAAATAATCCACTCATCTGGATAGGTTGTTCCTTTAAAAGTACCTACCACATTATTGATGCGAACAAAATCTTTAGGCTGGTCCACTTTTAAGCGAACGGTCAACGCGTCGCCGCCTTCCAAACGGTAAGTGTATGGAAGACCGCCCTGCCATCCACTGGGAACAACGGCACCTTTCATTTTTCCGATAATCTCTTTGGCCGAACCGTAGGACAATGGCAAAACAGGAATGGTATGCAAAGAGGCCTCCGATGGGTCCAATCTTTTGATTTTCTTCTTTCCATCCAATGGCAATGATGGTTCAAATGGCGTTAAAGGGTCGCCTTCGTAATCCGTGGTTAAAATAGAACCACGCTGAATGGCACTTTCGCTAAAGTTGTGTCCTTCTGGATACACTAGACCTTTTGTATAACCACTATCAGCAGGGTCGGTGTACATGATTAATCCTGCAGCACCAAATTGTTCGGCAAACTTGGCCTTGAATCCCCTAAAGTTTCTACCATATCGGGCGATTACGATTTTCCCTTTGATATCAACACCCATTTCTACCAATTTTTCGAAATCCTCTTTGGTTCCATAATTGGCATACACAACGGTGGAAGTTACATCGCCACTACCAGAATAAGCGTTCCATCCTTTTTCCAAGGTTGGATCGGAAGAAAATCTATCTTCTTCTAAAATATCTTCTTGCTGATTCAGTGGCATACGGTGCGGCGTTACCAGCTCCACCACGGAACTCCCCCCTGTAGAGGTCATATAAATATCATATGGATATTTTTCCACCTTCATTCCCGCCTTTTCCATTACGGAAACCATGTAATCTGCCACTTCTTCGTTGGCTTTTGTTCCTGCAACGTGTGGTTTGGCAGTCAATGTTTTAAGGTGTTCCTTGAATTTTGGAAAATCCACAGTACTTAGAAACTTGGATTCTACCGTTTCTTGTTCGGCTTTTGAAGTTGGGGCGTATCCTTTCCATTCCTGGGCGGATACCATTGAGGTAGATATTAGCCCTGCAACGGCCAATATCCGAAAGCAATTCTTTCTTGAGTTTTCAAGCATCATAATTTGAGTTAGTTTTGGTTGTTCAAATATAAGTAGAAGTCTCCCAATAGCCTGATGGAACAACCACCCTTAAATAAAATTGGGGATTACTTAAAAGCAGCCCCCAATTTTTAAAAAGATTCGTAATAGGTCTATTCAAATTTGGACGCATCCAAATTGAAAAAACGTACGGCATTGTTAAAGAAAATATCTCTTTTTTGTTCTTCGGAAAGGTAATTGGCACTCTCTATCACTTGAATAGAGGTTTCAAATAGTTCTGGCCACATCATAAAATCGGTTCCGTATAAAATTCTTTTCCCGAATCCTGCTTGCACCAATCGTTTTAGGTAGTCATGGATTTCCTCCAAGGGATAGGACCAGATAAATCCAGCTAAATCCACATACACATAGGCATTGGCACCCATAAGGGCAATCATTTGGTCGGCCATGGGATATCCGGCATGCATCACCCAAATTTTAAGCTTTGGGTGTCTTGCCAAAACATCTTCCAACAGGAAAGGTTGGCCCAAAGAGGCTCTATATTTTGGTGATGTGAGATTCGCCATTCCATTTCCTCCTGTCCCCATGTGAATCCCCACCGGAATTCCCAATTCTTCTGCCACGCCAAAATATTCGTCGAGTGACATATCGCTTGGCGACATACCTTGATACTGAGGTGCAACCTCGCCCATAACTTTATAAAATCCTGTGGAAAGCGAATCGCGAAATGCCTCTACCGACATTTGGTCGGCATTACTTATTCCCAACGATGGAATTATTTGATCTGGAGCTGCCGCATGCCATTTGTGAATGGTTTCTGCATCCCCACTTACCACCATGGTGATGTTCAGTTCTTTATTCGCTCGTAAAATGGCAGCCGCCATTTCTTCATCGCTTCTCGCCGGTTGCAAGGGGTTAATACAATCTAAGTTTATAAAAGAGGGCGGATCTTGTTTTGGGCCACTTCCTGGCATGTTTTTTAAAAACCAAGGACACATGGGTGACACAAAATCTGGATTCACCTTCATTGCATGCACGTGCACATCAATAATGGGCTTTCTTTTTTTAGTTTCCTGCGCATTTGTCGTAAATACAAGGCAACCCGAAAATAGAGCTATCGCCAATGATCGTTTTACGACTAGGTTGTTTGATAGTTTCATAAAATAGCTTGTTTAGTAATAAGAAATCAATGTAATGGTTTTATTCAAAAAAAAACCAACTTCTTTGCCAACCGACCAAAATGGATAGCCCTACAACCTATTTAAAAGGGTTGACAGCTACAGAAAAGCCTACGACCATAATTACTTAAGTATTAGTTAATTTTTTATAGAAATCACTGCATTAAAAACTGTACTCGGGAATTTTGCCCTTTACACCTTTGTAGAATTCGTGTATTTTTTCAAAATCACTTGCTGGGTCATCCGACGTGAAAAAAGGCTTTCCGATTTTAATTTCCCTTTTGCCAAAATCAAATGCCACCATTACAATGGGAACCTTTGCTTTTTGTGCAATATGATAAAATCCCGTTCTTAATTTATCCACTTTTTTTCGGGTGCCTTCTGGGGCCAAGGCAAACCTAAATACTTTACGTTCATTAAAAATTTGGACAATGGCATCTACGGTGTTGGAATTTTTGCTGCGATCTACGGGAGCCCCACCAGTCCATCTAAAAAACCAACCAAATGGTGGTTTGAACAAGCTCTTTTTACCAATATAATTGATTTCTTGATTGATGACCTTCCGAATCAACAGACCGAGAAAAAAATCCAGCCAATGGGTGTGGGGAACCACTATTACCACACATTTATCTAAATCGGGAAAGGTGCCTTTGAGCTTCCACCCCATCAGTTTATAATAAATGAATTTGGCGATTCGTTGCATCGTAGTGCTGTAGCCATCCCAAAGGGATGAGTTAACCTATATTTTTTGGAACATCTGCTGTAGGCGTTCTGGTGTGATGGTTTTTTTCCAACCTTTACCCAGCGCATTTTCCCAAAGTGGTTCCAAACTAAGGGAAACACCTGTCATCACATCAAAATCTTCTTGGGTAAGGTTGGCACAAATTCCTGTTGGCAATTCAATCCCATGTTTTTCTATCATTTGATTGAAAAGTGCAACGCCTTCAGGATAAAATTCTCCCAGATGCTGAAACACCAAACAGTTTCCAATACCGTGCTTAACTCCCAACAAATAGGAAAGACCGTAACTCATTGCATGGGCGATTCCCACTTGCGAATAGGCAATACTCATTCCACCATGCCAAGAAGCCATCATTAATTTATCCCTTGATTCACTCTCAGAAATATCACCAAGAAAAACCTCTTTACAAAGCGCCATGGATTTTTCGCCATAACTCTGGCTAAAGGCATTAAGGTAGGTTCCCGTTAACGACTCCACACAATGGATAAAACAATCCATCCCGGTATAGAACCATTGGTCTTTGGGAACGGTCTTGGTGAAATCCGGGTCTAAAAGTACCTGGTCAAAAGTGGTGTAGTCGGAATTGATTCCCAGTTTTTTCTCTGGACCCAACAAAACGGTGGTCCTGGAAACCTCGGCACCGGTTCCACTTATGGTTGGCACTCCAACGTGATATAGTGCTGGTTTGCCCACCAAATCCCATCCTTGGTAATCTTTTGCCATCCCTTTATTATTAAGGAGAATGGATACTGCCTTGGCCAAATCCAATAGGGTTCCACCCCCTATTCCGATAACTCCAGATGGGAGTTCCGTATATTTTTCCCGTATTTGGTTCACCAAGGCATCCACTTGGGCCGTTTTGGGTTCTTCATCCGCCGAAATAAAAATTATCTCGTCGTTGAACATGGTGGGCACCATGGATGCAAATTCCTCATTTTCGAAAAAATCGTCCACCAAAAAGATAAATGGTGCCTCGGAACTTTTTCGTTTGGGCAATAAAATATCACCCAATTGGGAAAAACTTCCTGAACCAAAAATAACTCTTGGTACCATAGGGAAATTTCGAAATTGGGTCTTCATATCTTGGGTAATAAAATTATTCTTCAATTTATTATCTAGCTTCATTAGTTGTCCAAATACTTCAAAATATCTTTTAGGCTGTTCAATTTTAAATGGTTGTTCACCATTTCATCTTCTGCAACCATTTCGTGCGCCCACGTGGTGTGAAAAGGCACGTGCACAGCTTGGGCACCTATATTTAAAATGGGCAACACATCCGATTTCAGGGAATTGCCTATCATTAAAAATTCGTTTACATCAATGTTCAAATGCTCCAGCAAACTACTGTAATTGCTTTCCTTTTTATCGCTCAACACTTCCACATGATGAAAGTATTGGGAAAGCCCCGATTTATCCAGTTTGCGTTCTTGGTCCAACAAATCACCTTTGGTGAGCACGATCAAGCGGTATTTACCCTTTAACTTTGAAAGTACCTCTTCCACACCATCCAATAACTCCACCGGATGGGAAATCATCTTTTTCCCCAGATTCAAAATTTCGGATATGGTGGACTGCGACACTTGGTTATTGGAGAGATCTAAAGCCGATTCGATCATGGAAAGCATAAACCCTTTGATCCCATAACCATAAGTGTCCAAGTTGGCCATTTCCATTTTAAACAGCTCTTGGTCTATCTTGTTTTTGGTTTCATAGGCCTCCAAAAGTTCAGCGAACTTCTCCTCGGTATCCCTAAAATAGGTTTCGTTGACCCAAAGGGTATCGTCGGCGTCAAAACCAATTACCTTTATGTTCGAAAAATCTACTTCCATACTTTTCTGGCGCGATCTAAATCTTCTGGCGTATCAATTTCGATTCCGGTGACATGGGTTTCCACCATTTTAATTTTTTTTCCGTACTCCAAAAATCGAATCGCTTCAATTTTCTCCTTGGCTTCTAAAGGCAACATGGGCAATCGCTGAAAATCCATGAGGGCACTTTTTCTAAAGGCATAAATTCCTTTATGTTTATAATAGGTGGCCTCTACCTCCTTATCACGAGGATAAGGAATTGGGGAACGAGAAAAATAGAGTGCAAAATTTTGGTTGTCGACAATTACCTTTACCGTATTGGGGTTAGAAATTTCATCCCAATCCGTAATCGGTGTCATAAGGGATGCCAAGTCGATTTCCATTTCGCGATCCTCTTTAAATACCTTTATAATCTTCTCGAGGCTTTCCGCATCAATAAAAGGCTCATCACCTTGTACATTGATCACAATATCCACCTCCAAATCCTCCACGGCTTCGGCAATACGGTCACTTCCGCTTTCGTGCTTTTTCTTGCTCATGATCACCTTACCATTTACTTCAGAAATTACATCTGAAATAATAGGGCTGTCGGTCACCACGCAAACCTCATCGAACAGTCCTGTTTGAACGGCAGCTTCGTAGGTGCGAACAATTACCGGTTTGCCGCCCAGGTCCTGCATCAGTTTGGCAGGAAATCTAGAGGCTTGGTATCGCGCCGGAATCATGGAAATTATTTTCACTTTCTATTGTTGATTTTATGTTATGCCTTGGGTCGCAATTTTCTATATATCCTAAAGATAATCACCAAAATGATGATGACCAATATGGCAGCAATCGGTGGCACTAAAATGGATGCCGTAGACACTGCCACGGCAGCACCTGTCTCTACCGTAGCCACCAATGGGTTGGCCAATCCTCCCGTAGTAGCCGAAGATGTTAACCTCCCTGCCGCGTTGGCACCCTTTATGGCGGTTGCCGTTCCGCCGCCCGCAATTATAGCCAAGGACCAAGTTACAACCGGGTCTAAATCGGCAACTGTGGACACCATAACCGCTGTACCTGCAATACCGGCCAACGGAATGGCCAAACTATCCAGGGCATTGTCCACCCAAGGTATAAAATAGGCGAATATCTCAACCAAAGTGGCCACACCCAATGCTACCAATGCTGTTAAACTACCAATCCATTGCCAGTTATCGTTGAGTTCCCAAATCCCTAAATATGCCGATAAACTCAAGGCAAAAAGAGGTAGAAAAACACGAAAGCCCACAGAGGCCGCCAGTCCAATTCCTAAAAATATGCTGATTATAGTATCTGGTTCAATGTTCATGGTGATGTCTAAAGTAAGTTTTTCCTAGTCAAGAAAAAAATCATCTTTAAAACCTATTAAATAGAGTTGTCTTTTGGCCCTGGTGACTGCCGTATAGAGCCAACGCAAATAGTCCTTGCTCACCCCGTTGGGCAAATAAGGTTGCTCCACAAAAACGGTATCCCACTGCCCTCCTTGTGATTTATGGCAGGTTATGGCATAGGAAAACTTCACTTGCAATGCGTTAAAGAACCGGTTGTTCTTGACTCCTAAGAACTTACGGTATTTTGATTTTTCATGGGCGTAATCCTTCATCACCTCTTGGTATAAACTATTTCCATCTTCATAGGATAAGGATGGTGTTTCCGCATTGATGGTATCTAATAAAAGGACGGTTTCAAATGGTTTTTGATTGGGATAATCCACCATCTTTACTTTTACTTCTGCAAAAGTGAATCCATATAATTCTTTAATGGCGAAGAGCTCCAGAATTTCTATTATGTCACCGTTGGCAATAAACCCAGCTTCTGAAGTGGCCTTCAACCAGAAATAATTGTTTTTTACCACCATCATATAATCCCCTACGGCAATATCGTTTTCCAAGAAAAGAATACGCTCCCTAATATTTTGATTGTAGAGATTGGCTCTTTTATTGGAACGTACAATTATGGCGGTTTCCTCTTTTCCATTTTCAGAATAGGATGAATCAATGGCCTCCTGAATTTCATTGCCATCGATTAAGCGGACTATATCCTTATAATGTGCCAAATCAAACTTGAAATCTTCGAAAAATTCAGATTGCAGTTGCTCCCTTAATAAGGTTGCATTATGAAGTATGCCACTATTCTCAGTTTGGCGCATTACCTCATCCAATTCCAAATGTTCTATTTCCTTATCATAATTTAAGGAGAGGCGGTCTTCATCCAATGCTGGACTTAAATCCAACTTTACGGGTGGCAATTGGGCAGTATCGCCAATCAAAATCAGCCTACAATTATGACCGGAGTGTACATAATACATTAAATCATCCAACAAGGAACCATTTTCGAAGAGTTTGGAGTCGGCCGGGGTATCTGGAATCATCGATGCCTCATCGACAATAAATAAGGTATTGCGGTGTTTGTTCGGTGCCAATACAAATTGGATTCCTCCACCTGATTGCTTTTTTGGAAAATAAATTTTCTTATGGATAGTAAAAGCCTTGTTGCCGGAATAAACGGACATTACTTTTGCAGCTCTACCCGTGGGTGCCATTAAAACGGCACTCATTTTCATTTTCCATAAATTATTTACCAATGTGGCGATCAGGGTGGTTTTTCCGGTTCCGGCGAATCCTTTCAACAGGAAAACTTGATCCTTTTTTCCATCTAAAGCAAAGCTAGCCAACTTTTTAAGTGCCAAACCTTGTTTTAGGGTAGGTGTATGGGGAAATTTTTCAGTTAAAATCTTAAGAAATTCAGGTGTGTTAAAATCCTTCATGAGCTCTAAATATAGCACGGTTTTTTAAAGCAAAAAGTTTCGTGATTAAAAAAAAATTGTAGATTTGTCAGTAACCACTAAATTAACTTTGAAAGACTGTATCAGATATGTTAAATTTAATTCTTATTGTTGTTTTAATATGCCTTGTAACCGTAGGGCTAGTATTCTTGATTGACAGGTTGTTACCTCAAAAAATCAAACCAGTTTTGGTAATTGTTTTCGGACTTTTGAGCATTTACCTGGGTTACATGATCTATCAATCCATCAATGCCCCCATCGAATTCAACAAAGTTAGAAGAGAAAGATTTTCTCAAGTTATTGCCAAACTTAAAGACATTCGAAATTCACAAGAAGCTTACAAAACCGTTAATGGGAAGTATGCGAATGATTTCCAGAGCCTTATTCAATTTATCGACACTGGTAATTACACCATTACCACCCAACGTGATTCATCTTTCATGAGGTATGACAGAGCATATCAAATTGACATGCAACAAGATACCATCATTATTGATACTTTGGGCACTGTAAGTGTTAAAGATTCTCTTTTCGGAGCTGACACCCGTTATAAAAACATGATGGATGTTCCCTATGCCCAAAATAATGAGAAGTTTGAAATGAAAGCTGACATTATCGACAAGAGTGGTTACAAAGCTCCTGTATTTGAAGCTAAAGTGAAGAAAGAAGTTGTGCTTTACGACCAACCACAAGATTTGTTGGAAAAAGAAAAGGCGCACCAAAGTGTAGAGGAAGTTAATGGTACCGAAATTAAAGTAGGTTCGTTGACCGATGTGAGCACCAATGGAAACTGGCCCCCTATTTACGATAGGAAAAACAACTAACTATAGAACAGAAAGTAAAAAATACCACCTATAGGAAATTGTCCATTCAAGCTGGCTTGAATGGACTTTCTTTTTGTGTATCGGACACCATCACCAATAAAATATTGGCATTTGAAAAAGTTCGGTTCAACACACACGCTACCCCCTACCTTTTATTAAAGGAACTCAAAGCTAAACTCAGTGATCAAGGTGATATAGGTCGCAACTTTTCGGATGTATTGGTCATTCATAAAAACAACATGTTCAGTTTGGTGCCCAAACCTCTTTTTAATGAAGCAGAGTTGCCCAATTATCTGAAGTTTAATGCCAAAATAATGGCAAACGACCATATCGCTTACGACGAGATTCCCAATCAAGAACTGGTGAACGTGTACATACCTTACACTAACATCAACAATTATATTTTCGAGCTTTTTGGGGAATTTGAGTTTAAGCACAGTGGTACCGTTTTGATTTCGACCCTATTAAACCAAAACAGAATAGGAAGCGAACCCATTTGTTATGTTCAGGTTTCGGAAAAGGAAATGGAAATGATGGTGATTGCGGATAAAAAACTGCAATTTTACAATCAATTCGAATTCAAGACCAAGGAAGATTTTCTTTATTACCTATTGTTCAGTTTGGAACAGTTGCAAGTTAATTTGGAGAAAGTGCACCTCAAATTGTTCGGGGCCATTTCAGAAGGCGACCCTATTTACGAACTATGCTATCAATACGTAAAACACCTTTCCGTTTTTGTGCCCAGCAATCCTAGTTTTCCTATTGATGAATTGGAAAACGAAAGTATCGACTTCTCTATTTTAAGTGCATTATAAATGCGTATCATTTCTGGAACACATAAAGGAAAGCGACTCACCGCTCCCAAGAAATTGCCCGTGCGTCCGACCACGGATATGGCCAAAGAGGCTCTTTTCAACATTCTGAACAACCGCTTTTATTTTAACGAGCTTAAAGTGCTCGACCTATTTTCGGGAACTGGCAACATCAGTTATGAGTTCGCTTCCAGAGGCGTTGACGATATTACTGCTATAGATGCCTTTCCGGGTTGTGTTCAATATATTTCCAAAACTGCAAGGGAACTGGACTTTTCCATCCGCTCGATTAAAGCAGATGTGTTCAAATATTTGGAGCGCAGCACAGAAAGGTTTGACCTTATTTTCGCAGATCCTCCATATGCATTTGAAACTTCTGAATTTTTAAAGATTCCCGATTTGGTCTTTCAGAAAGAGATGTTGTTGGAAGATGGGGTATTGATTGTTGAACATTCCGAGCAAACGGACTTATCTGCACACCCACGATTTTCAGAACAGCGAAAATACGGTGGAAGTATTTTTAGTTTCTTTGAAACAAATGAAGAAATCTAACTTAAATATTGCCTATTCCTTTCAAGCTGTTCTCATTCTCTTTTGGTGGATAGGAATTGTTCAAAACCAAGAATTTTATTCACTCTTTAAATTTGATGGTTTAACCAAAGATGTATTTTACTCGTTTTTAATACCTGATGTAATTGCCATTGCCCTGCCATCTATAATTTTAATCTATAAAGAGCTTGCCCCACTTAAGCATATTGTTCTGGGAGGATTTATCTATGCTACTATTTTTTGCATTACATCAACTCTAAGATTTGGAGGTGGGGAAATTAGCTCCATATTGATGCTTTTCGGCACCGTCTTTAACGTATTACTATGTTTTAAAACTGACTTTTTTAGACAATCAAGTAGTAACAACAATATGGTTAATCTTTTAAAAACCGGGGTTCAAATAGTATTCGTCTGGTCAATTTTTTTAATCATAATTCCATTTTTCATTTTAAAGTTAGAATCTAAAATACCCCTTCCAATTGAATTTAATCTTCGTGCAGTAATTTCCATATTACTATTTCTCTTGTTTTCATCAATTGGACTATGGAGCGGATACACCTTAAGCGTAAAGGGAAAAGGCACACCTCTACCCGTAGACGCCACCAAAAACTTAGTAGTGACTGGCCCATATGCTTTTGTTAGAAATCCAATGGCCATATGTGGAATAGGTCAAGGCCTTTCGATTGCATTGTTCACACGTTCTTCCTCAATAGCCATCTATTGTCTAATAGGTATTTTTGCATGGCATTTTGTTGTTAGAAAATATGAGGAGGAGGATTTATTATTAAAGTTTGGGGAAGATTTTAATACGTATAGAAATTCAATTAAATGTTGGATCCCCTCACTTCAAAAATATAAAAGCAGGCCATAAGCCGGATTCTGTGCTTCCCGAATTAATTTCGGGAACTCCTTATCATTTATCTAGGCCTTTGGTTGCCCAAAGGCTCGAACCGCCTACCCTCCAACTCGGGCGTGCAGCCCTCGAACATTGGTTTACATGACGTTTCACCGCATAGAGTTTACCTGATTTCACTACAGCCGAACTGTACTTGCTTTCTGTTGCACTGGTCCTCGCCTTTCAACGGACGGGCGTTACCCGCTATGCCGCACTACGGTGTCCGGACTTTCCTCTTCGAACCTATATACACAAGCTCGCAGCGATAAGGTGGCCTGCTGGCGGCAAAGGTAATCCTAATTGTTAATAAAAAAAGACTTTCCTATTCGGATAGTCGTAGCTATACCCGCTCCTATTTTTATATTTGTAATTATTCAATGGCAGCAACTTTGGAACCTTTTGTAGTATCGGCAAGGAAATACCGCCCCCAAACATTTAAAGATGTTGTGGGACAGGAAGCCATTACCAATACCTTGCTCAATGCCATCGATAACAACCACTTGGCACAGGCATTGCTTTTTTGTGGCCCGAGAGGGGTGGGAAAAACCACTTGCGCCCGAATTTTGGCCAAACAGATCAATCAAGATGGTTCGGAACGGGAAGATGAAGATTTTGCATTCAATATTTTTGAGTTGGACGCCGCTTCCAACAATTCCGTTGACGATATTCGAAGCTTGATTGACCAAGTGCGGATTCCTCCTCAGGTTGGAAAATACAAAGTCTACATCATTGACGAGGTGCATATGCTCTCCCAATCCGCTTTCAATGCTTTTTTAAAGACATTGGAGGAGCCTCCAAAGCATGCGATTTTTATTTTAGCGACCACCGAGAAACATAAAATCATCCCGACCATACTTTCAAGGTGTCAGATTTTTGATTTTAAGCGCATCACGGTAAAAGATGCCACCGAATATTTAAAATATATTGCCGATCAACAGGATATTGAAGCCGAAGAAAGTGCGCTTCACATTATTGCCCAAAAGGCAGATGGAGCCATGCGCGATGCGTTGTCCATTTTTGACCGTGTGGTAAGTTTTTCAGGCAAACAACTAACTCGTAAATCCGTAACGGAAAACCTCAACGTTCTTGATTACGATATTTACTTTTCGGCAACCGACCTGATTCTTGAAAATAACATCCCTGAACTTTTGGTGCTGTTCAACAAAACACTTTCTCTTGGTTTTGACGGGCATCATTTTATTACAGGCTTGGCATCACATTTTAGGGATTTGATGGTATGTCAACATCCAGATACTTTAAGTTTATTGGAAGTGGGCGAAGATGTGGCCCAACACTATCAAGAACAGGCCAAAAAAGCTTCCACAACATTTTTACTAGAGGCTTTGGACATGGCCAACGACTGCGATTTAAAGTACAAAACCAGTAAAAATCAGCGGCTGCTCGTTGAACTTACCCTTATGAAATTAGCCTCCATCACTTTTGATGGAGAAAAAAAAAACGCTGATTTTATAATTCCAGCTTCTTATTTTAAGAATAAACCCAAAGCCACCAACGGTCAGACGACTTCGATTCCTGCGCAAGATACTCCTACCAAAAAGATTGAAGAACCGGTTTCAATAGCACCAAAAGCACCCACAGAAGTAGCTCCAAAACCACAACCTGAAAAGGAACTGGTGAGCGAGCCCAAATCCGGCTATCAACCTAAAAAGATACAGTTAAAAAGCCCTGAAAAACGTGTTTCCGGACTGTCTTTATCCAGCATAAAGGTGAAAAAAGCCCATGTAAACACAAAAACTGTTGACATAGACGAAGCGAACTTACCCAAAGACCCATTTGATGAAGCTGCTATGCAACAACATTGGGATGATAGGGTACATATATTGGAAAATCAGGGACGTAAAATCTTGGCCAGTAATTTTCAGAGTGATGTTCCAAAGCTCAAAAATGAGAACACCATTTGGATAGAACTACCGAACAATACCATGAAAAAGGAAATTGAACGGGAACAAAGCCTTATGATGGATTACCTCAAAGAAAAACTGAACAACTACTCTATTACTTTATTTATCACCGTGAATGAAGAAGTGGCCAAAAAGTTTGCTTTTACCCCTGCCGAGAAATACGAAAAGCTTCGGGAGAAAAACCCGAATATCGACTTACTTCGAAAAGCGTTCGACCTAGACTTTTGATCTGTTCAAAAATCGGGTGCGCAAGCCAAGGACCAACATTACCGCAGCGGCAATCAAAGAGCCCAACGATTCTCTCCCCTCTTCAATATTTACCGTTTTCATGCCATGATCCAATTGTACTCCCTCGTACGATTCGGGCCAATACACCACAAAAAGCACCAAAAAGAAAATGGTCAGAATAAAATAAACAACCGGCTTTAGTTTTTTCATCAAAAACAAAACAGAGGCCACCGCTGCGGCCAAATAGATTAAAATCCACTTAAGTGCATCGGGATCATTGTATTGTACCGCTATGGCATAACCAAACAAGAGGGTAAAAACAATGGCGAAGATTTTGAAAAATGTTTCCATAATTTAGGTTGTTATATGTTTTTTTAGAATTTCATATACTTCGGTGGGAAGTAATTCTGATTGGGTTAGATTATCCGCATTATTGGTAATCAGCACGGGCCAATCTTCTTTATCTTCTGGAATTCTACCATGCGACCCCTTTATCAATTCGGCTTTTAGAGGAATAATGTCCAATACTGTCCGGAACCCCAATTTCTTTTTGAGCAGCTTCCAAACCACTTTGAGCATGGTGAATTTATCTGCAGGGTCGGTCAACATTTCCACGGGATCATAACCTGGCTTCTTATGAATATCGACCATTCTGGCATAATCGGGTGCCACGGCATCCTCTTCCCAAAAATAGTAGGTGAACCAGCTATCCTTGTCGGCCACCAAAACAAAGTCTCCTGCTCGCTCATGGTTTAAATGGTCTTTGTCCAGTTTCTCTTTTGGAATCACGCGTTCAACCCCTGGAATCGTTTTTAGGTATGAATAAAGCTTGTCACTTTCGGATGGGTCCCTTAGATACACATGGGCAATTTGATGATCCGCCACCGCGAAAGCCTTGCTGGCCCCTGCATCCAAAAGTTCGAGACCGCGTTCAATTCGAATGCCCAAATAGCCCTCTTTTCGCAAATAACGGTTGATATGGATGGGATTGGAAACATCAGTAATCCCATATTCGGACAATAGGACCACGTTTGACGATTGAGCTTCGTAGTATTCCACCAAACCCTTTACAACCGAATCAATCTCGTTTAGATCTTTTTGTATGATATTAAAATCATGACCATAACGCTGAAGATTGTAATCCAAATGCGGTAAATACACCAAGGTCAGGGTCGGATTGTTTTCCTTGTCCATTTCAATGGTTGCATCGGCAATCCATTTACTCGATTTAATGGAGGTCTTGGGACCCCAGAAATTGAACAATGGGAAAGTCCCCAACTTCTCTTGTAGCTTATCTCGCAATGCTGCAGGGTGGGTGTAGATATCTGGAATCTTTCTGCCATCTGCCAAATAGTTGGGTCTGGGCGTGGCACTAAAATCCACAGTGCTGTACATATTGTACCACCAAAACATATTGGCACAAGTAAAATTTTGGTCCTTTTTCTTAAGTTCGTCCCATATTTTATCGGATTGCACCAAAGGGTTTCCCTGCCTCCAGAACTTTACCTCCAATTCATCCTTAAAATACCATCCATTGGCCACAATACCATGTTCCGATGGCCATTTTCCAGTAAGGTAGGTGCTTTGTGCCGAGCAGGTAACCGCAGGCAACACAGGTTGAATTACGCTGCCCTTTCCCCTTTCCAAAAAAGACTTGATGAACGGAGTATGCTCCCCAATCAATCTTTGGGTCAATCCTACAGCATTGATGACAACGGTTTTCTTCATTATAATCTGGATTTCATCCAATTCAATTCCCTGGCAATGGAGTCGGTAATGGGAACTTTTAGTTTTTCGGGCAACACATCCCAAGTATAGGTTTCCACTTCAATATGGTTGCTCACAAAATTTTCTTTCAAATAGTCCAACACCTTTTCTATTTGATCTTGGGTAGACTGCAACAAGCCATAATCCTTTAAAAAAATGGGTACATGAAAATGGGATCGCAATTCATCAAATGGCGCTTTTTTCTCTAGTACCATCGGCAAATCATTATACGTCACCACTTTTCCATTGACTTTTTCAGTCACCTGATGCAAGTACACAGGTTCATTAAATTGTGCCAATGTATCCCAAAGCTCCTCCTCCTTTTCTTCGTTAAAAAGTATTTTGAGAGCTGCACTTACCTGAATTTTTCCAATTTTAATTCCTGCTGCATCCAACCTTTCAAAGGTTGAAGTTGGCTCTTCGTAGGCTAATGCAAAATGACAAACGTCATAGCAAATGGTAATATATTTTTTAAGTAAGCTTTCGGATTCTTCTTCACTGAATTCTAATTGCCCAAAAAAATTGACCGCTTCAGGAATTAGGTAGGTGTTGTAAAAATCGAGTACCTCTTGGGTGTTCTCCAAAAAACCGTCGGGTTCTGGTTCAATATCCAAATGCATGTACCTGCCCGATTTTTTTTCAGTTTGATACAGTTCCAAAGCGACCTTCACCATATTGGCCGCTCCTATTTGAAAAGCTTTGTTCTTTTCCTCTTCGTTTTTGAACCAGTGTTTATAGGAAACTGGGGACGTGGAAATTCCGCATTCCAAATCTTTGGGTGCTAAAAAATCCAGTTGCTCGAAAAGTCTTAAAGTGTACTGTAATCTTTTATCGGTAGTCCAATCGGGAACATGGACTTGGTCTTTAACAGGTTCTCCATGGAAGTTCCCATAGGGAAACCCGTTCATGGTAAATACATAGCAGTCTATTTCAGTTAACCAATCCTTGAACTCCTGTAATTGCCCATCAGTGACTTCTTCACTGGCGGTATTGCTCAAACGCAATCCCAAACCAAAAGGTTCGTTTGGGGATACATCGCTTTTAATTGAGGGTAGATTTTGTTTTAGGCTTGTATAGGTTTCTTTCCAATCACCGCCTGCGTGAATGTTGGTGCAATAGGTTAAATGGTAATCTTTAATTCTCATAAGGAGTTCTGCGGTTTGTACATAAAGCTTCGGGCTGCTTGCTCCATTACCTTATAATCTATGGTATGTACGTCGGTTTTTTTACCGATTTCAGGAATGAGGGTAATGGTGAGTTCGCCTCCCAAATGCTCCCTGAATTCTTCAATTCCTTTAAGGAGTTCGTTGATTTCGGCATCGGTTTCCAAGGGTAAGGCCAAGTCAAAGCCGACTTTTTTTAGAACGGACAAAATCCTGTCCAAATCGTCATTAAAAACACCTATGAGTTTGGCATAGACCATATCCATGGCCATTCCGATTGCCACTGCCTCACCATGACGCACTTGGTATTGGGTCATATACTCCAATTTATGAGCCGACCAATGTCCAAAATCCAAGGGTCTCGATGAACCTTTTTCAAAAGGGTCGCCACCTTTGGAGATATGTTCCATGTGCAATTCGGCACAACGGTGAATCAAAAAGGCCATAGGCTCCAATTCACGATTGGCAAGGGCCTCCGCATTGGCTTCAATATATTCGAAAAAGGTTTTGTCCTTGATCAATGCTACTTTCACAGCTTCTGCGATACCAGCCACCCAATCGCGTTGCTCCAAGGTCTTCAAGAATTCCAAATCGTTGATGATTGCGAATGGAATGGCGAAAGTACCCAGAAAGTTCTTTTTCCCGAAAGCGTTTACGCTATTCTTCACCCCAACGGCTGCATCATTTTGCGACAATACAGTGGTTGGTATACGAATCAGCTGTACTCCTCTATGGGCAATGGTTGCGGCATATCCTACCATATCAACCACGGCACCGCCACCAATAGCCACTACAAAAGAATGTCTACAAATGGCATTATTGTTGATGCCCTCCAAACATTTATCAACGCTGTTTTGGTCATTTTTACTGGCTTCACCACCTGGTACCACAATCAGTTCCGTGAATTGGACTTGATGGTTAAAATGGTCGCAATAGGCTTGTATTTGTTCTTCAAGACCTGAATGGGCATCAAAAACACCTTGATCCACCACAAAAAGACATTTGATAGCTTCGTTGGGGCGATAGGCGGCCAGCACATTTTTAAACAAAGGATTTTCCAATGCAAATAAATGCTGGGTAAAAAGAAGCTGATATGTGTACCGTACGTTAAATTCTTGTTGAATCGTAGGTAATGTACTTATGTCCATATGCTATGTAACTGCAAATTGTTTTGCCAAAAAAATGGATAATGGCAATAATAAAAGTATTAAAAGTCCGACCAAAATATTGGAATAGGCCACAGCAATGGCTGCATCCAATAAAATTATGGACAATACTCCAGCTTTTACCGCTTTTTTGATATTGTTGGGCATATTTTCTTGGTACGCGGTAACCAATGGCCTAAATACCATCAAAGCGAAAAGCAACAAAAATATCAGGTATGTTGGATTAGCTCCCGCATAAACCGTATGTAGACCTCCAATACCAATCAATACCAAAACATATAACAATCCTGCCAATAAAATATTGCCTTTGTTTTTACCGTGCACCTCACCCCTACTGATCATGGTCACTGCAAAAATAAATACGATGGGAACCAAAATGTAGGGCCAGTTTTCAAAACCATCGAACAAAGTGATACCCATTAAAAGATTCAATCCACGGCAAACTCCCATATTAAGTGGTCCAAAAAAGGAATGATGCTTTGCATACTTGTCATAGGATAGTATGGCAATTGCCAATAGAACCGAAACATACCCACTCAACATATTGGCCAAAAAAGCCAATCCAATACCGATGACCAACAAAATAAAACCGAACAGGCTTGCATTACCTAAAGGCACAACACCACTTGGGATAGGTCTTTCAGGACGTTCTACTTTGTCAATTTCTATATCGAACACATCGTTGAGTACTACGCCTCCTGCGTATAAAAACACCGATGCCATGATCAAAAGGAATGCTGAATAAGGGACATCCATTGGAAATTCAAAGGTTGACAAACCTAAAAATAATCCTGAAATGGACATTCCTGCAATGATATCGGCTGCGGCCGTTGGTAAGTTTGCAGGCCTACACAACTGAAGATATGCCTTTAAGCGTGGCCCCATTAAACGATTTTGTTGTCCTCTACTTTGGGCTCTTGCCCTCTAAGAACACTATTTTCATTATAGAGTTTACGTTGGTCAATGGCCTCAGGCGTCAACCAGTGTTCCTCTTTCATTTTTCCCGATCTACCGAAGAAATCCAACGCATTTTGATAACATGTTTTCACGACATCTTCGCGTGGAATACCATTTTGCAACATCAAATTTGCAGTTTTTGGCACGGCCAAGGGATCACTAACGCCCCAATCTGCGGAACTATCCACAATAATATTGGTGCTACCAAACTTTCGAACCACTTCCACCATTCGTTGATTTCCCATTTTTGTTTTTGGGTAGATGGTAAATGCAGCAATAAAACCTCGGTCCAAAACATCTTTTACGGTTTCCTCATTGTTATGGTCGATAACCACCATACCAGGGTCGATTCCGTGTTCCAAGCAAACTTCCATACTTGCAATGGTTCCGGCTTTTTTGTCACGGTGTGGCGTATGCACCTGAACCATCATATTAAAGGCTTTGGCCAGTTCCAATTGCTCTCTAAAGAAACGGTCCTCGGCCTTGGTCTGATCATCATATCCAATTTCTCCAATGGCCACTACATTTTCTTTGTGAAGGTATAAGGGCAATAACTCCATCACTTCTTCTGCCAAAGGAACGTTGTTGGCCTCTTTGGAATTCAATCCAATGGTGCAATAATGTTTGATTCCGAATTGAGAGGCTCTAAAAGGCTCCCAACCCACGAGGCTACTAAAGTAGTCTTGAAACGAACCTACTTGGGTTCTAGCTTGTCCCAGCCAAAATGAAGGTTCTATAACGGCAACAACACCCGCTGCGGCCATGGCCTCATAATCATCCGTAGTTCTCGAGGTCATGTGAACGTGTGGATCTATGATCATTAATTTATCATCCATGATACTATAAATTTTTCCAAGTTATTTCGCCTCGCTCTACTTTGGGTAGATAGGCATTATATTTTTTGAGTAATTCTTTGGCTTCATCCAAGGTAGAGTGAAAACAGACCAGTGTTCCCGCCTTTTGCTCCCTTTCATTTTCGCTATGCAAAATTCGTTCTATATCATTCACCAAATTCCCTTGTACAAAATTGGAAACGGGTCTCCAGAACATAGGATCAATTTCTCTTGAAGCCGCCCATCTTTCATGCGCATAATCGGAAATGATTCTTGTCAGATCCGCATTGGCCATTTTCTCAATTTCAGGAATTAGCTTCAAATTTTGCATCATAAATGCCGATTTGAGGTACATCTGGTTCCATTCATGGCTCGTAAAATAGCGAGATGGATAGGGGTTATGTTGCGAAATAGCATTAAATACCGTAGCAATGTTGGTTCGTAATGCTTCAACAGCCGCAAACTTGAAATGCTCTGGTTCCGGTAAAAGAATCAAAAACTTCAAAAAAGTTTCCAGCTCCGTTTTGTCCGCTACTTGAATCAATTGCTGCACAGATTGCAAAAAATCTTCACTTTCTTCCAAAGCAGCAACTAAAATGAAAATTCTGGTCATCTCCAAGGTCGAAGCTTTTTGTACCTCCAAATAGGACTTCCATTTGAAATCTGTCGAACCAAAATCAGCTATGGGTTTGTCTTGGATTTTGGAAGCACAAAGACTGTAGGTGATGTATAAATCCTTTTTGCTTTTGGTGTCCAGTATTTTTTCCGTTGCACCCACCAACCATTGATATTCGGACTCTGATAGGTTTAATTGTAATATATCGGAAAGATATGATTTAGAGGTTTGGACCATAAGAATAGACTAGAATCTGTTGGTTTTACAAATATAACGAGGGATGAGGGAATTTATTTAATCCTATGAGATTATCTTTGCGATAAAGATTTAGAATGATGCTTGGCCTAAAATTACCTACCGACCCACGATGGGTGAACATTGTTGAGAAGAATATTGAAGAAATTTTGACGGACCATGCTTATTGCGAGCAAAAGGCTGCAAGTACAGCAATTTCATTGATTATTGGATTTCCTGAAAAATCGGAATTGGTAAAGGAAATGACCGCTCTAGCTCGGGAAGAAATGGGGCATTTTAACATGGTTCACGATAAAATCCTGAAAAGAGGTTGGGTTTTGGGCCAAGAACGAAAAGACGAATACGTCATCGAATTGATGAAATTCTTTCCCAAAGGAGGTAGTCGCGACACGCATTTGGTACACAAACTTTTATATGCTGCCTTAATCGAGGCAAGAAGTTGTGAAAGGTTCCGATTGCTTTCCGAAGAAATTAACGATGAAGAACTTTCCGAGTTTTACAGAAATCTTATGGTAAGTGAAGCCAACCATTATACCATGTTCCTCAAATTTGCACGAAATTATGGCGACAAAGAGGAGGTGGATAAAAAATGGCAAGACCTTTTGGACTACGAAGCCGAATTGATGAAAAATCTAGGCAAAAGAGAAACCATGCACGGTTAGGTGCACGGCAGTTCCCTTATGATTTCAATTTATCTTGGTAATAAAAGTACATTTCAAACTGGGAGCGTAATTCTGCTTCATCCTTAGGACGTTTTCTATATGCATTGTCCTGTTTTGCAGAAAATATTCTTGCTTTAAGGTTATCTCTCCATGAGATATCGAAGGTGTCCAGTAATTCCTGTCGAATGTCTGGATCATATATCGGACACCCAACTTCTACCCTGAAATCAAGGTTACGTGTCATCCAATCAGCAGAAGAGATATAGATTTTTGGGTCACCTCCATTTCCAAAAATGAACAATCTAGGGTGTTCCAAAAACTTATCGACCACACTTATGGCTTCAATATTTTCGCTCATTCCCTCTACCCCAGGGATCAAACAGTTGATACCTCGAACAATCATCTGAATTTTGACCCCTGCCCTGCTGGCTTCATACAATTTATCCACCATTTCATAAGAGGTAAGGCTGTTCATCTTAATTTTGATGTACGCTTCTTTCCCTAGTTTGGCATTGTCAATCTCCTTATCGATCAACTTTTTAAAAGTTGATTTGGTGTAGTGTGGGGAGACAATGAGATGCTTGTACTTATTGATTTTGTAATTGGTCTCAAAGAATCCGAACACTTTGTTCATGTCCTTTAAAATACCCTCGTGGGCCGTAAACAAAGTATAATCAGTATAGATTTTAGCGGTGGACTCGTTAAAGTTTCCAGTACTGATAAATCCATAACGCTTTAATCCCTCCGCCTCTTCACGTTCGATCATGCAGATCTTGCTATGGACCTTTAAACCGGGAACACCAAAAATTAGATTCACCCCCTCATCTTGAAGGTAATTGGCGTATTCAATGTTGTTTTGCTCATCAAATCTGGCTTGCAGCTCAATTTGTGCCGTTACTTGTTTTCCATTTTTGGCAGCGTTCACCAAGGCATGCGCAATTTGGCTATCACTCGCCAAACGGTAAATGGTAATTTTAATGGAACGCACCAAGGGGTCTAATGCCGCCTCCCTCAAAAATTTAGTAACATAACTAAAGGTATGGTAGGGCGCATAGATCATATAATCTTTATGTGCGATCGTATTAAGCAAACTCCCTTTCATACTGAATCCTTTCACGGGGAGTGGGTCAATTTTATCATACATTAAATCGAACCTTCCCAAACTAGGGAATCCCATATAATCCCTTCTGTTGTGATATCTACCACCCGGAATTACACTATCGGTATCGGTAATGTCCATTTTATCCTTTAGGAATTGTAGCGTGTCTTTATCAATACTTTTGTCGTACACAAAACGGACTGGATCACTTATTTTTCTGTGTTCTACACTTGTAGATATTTTCTCTATAAAACTCTTGCTCAGGTCGTTGTCAATATCCAATTCAGCATCACGGGTAATCTTGATCATATGTGCCGAAATGGATTCAAAATCGAACATGGTGAATACGCTGTCCAAGCAAAAACGAATTAAATCATCCAAAATAATGATGTAATCCTTGCCATCTTCCTTGGGCAAGACCACAAAACGGTCGATTCCTTTAGGAATTTCGATAAGGGCATATCTGTTGTGCTTTCCTCCTGCTGCGCCGTTTTTCATTACGATTTTCACAGCCAGATAGGCAGCGGTATCTTTTAATAAAGGAAATTCCGCAAGGTCATTCAAGATGATGGTCATCAACTCCTGATTTACTTTTTTGAAAAAGTAATCTCGGATAAATGCTGCTTGGCTTTCGCTTACTTCGGTTTCCTTTATAATAAATATGTTCTCCTCGCGAAGTTCACGGTCTATCTCCTTAAAAATTTCGAGGCTTCGGGTTTGTTGTGCGATTACAATTTTGGTGATTTCTTCCAATAAATCTTGGGCCTTTTCACCTCCAAGAACACTTTTTCCTGATTTTCCAGCTTCCACAATTCGTTTTACGGTGGCATATCGCACCTTGAAAAACTCATCCAAGTTGTTGCTGAAAATTCCTAAAAAGCGTAGACGGTCAATCAATGGAACACGTTTATCCTTGCTTTCTTGCAGCACTCTTGCATTAAATTGTAACCAACTGATTTCCCGATTTATGTATTCGTTTTTTGTTTTTACCATCTATTATTTCAAGTGTTTTGGAAAGACCATTTGTTTGGTAGTGCCCGTAGCTATTTTTGACCAATCATCCACACCAAATGTAATGTGAACCAGTCCGGCTGTGGGAACGTTTTCAATATACTGATCTCCCCATGTATTTGCAAGCGAAGTGAATGCATAATTATGCCCAAAAATGGCAATGGTATGTAACCTATTGTCCAGTTGCCCCACAAAATGTTGTACGCTATCTCCTGAAAAATCATAAAGTTCTTCTTTGACCCGAAAATTGGTCAGATCAAAGTTCAGGGTTCGCGTAAAAATCATGCTGGTATGCAACGCTCTATTTGCCGGGCTCGAGAATGCAAAGTCTATGTCAGGAGTATGCAATTTGAAGGTTTTGGCCACCAAATGCGCATCATTGATCCCTCTTTCCTGCAAAGGTCTGTCCTTGTCGGAAACATCGTAATCCCAAGAGGATTTGCCGTGTCGCATTAAAATGATCTGTTTCATAACCGCAAATTTAAGGGGCCAAACGTTCTACTTTCCAATCAAAATCTTCCTGCAGGGTGTATCGGATTCGGTCGTGCAAGCGGTTGGGACGACCTTGCCAAAATTCCATGGAAACGGGTCGTACCAAATAGCCGCCCCAATGTGGTGGACGTTCCACTTCTTTGTTTTCGTATTTTTCCACCAACCTTTTCAATTCCTCCTCCAGGTATTCCCGCGATGGAACCACTTCACTTTGATTTGAAACAACTGCGCCCAATTGGCTGCCATGGGGTCTGGATTCAAAATAACCATCGGATAGGTTCTCTGCAATTTTTTCCGCCTTACCCTTTATGATGATCTGACGTTCCATATTGGGCCAAAAAAAAGATAAACATAATGATGGATTGGCTTCAATGGCCCTGCCTTTTTCGCTGTGGTAATTGGTGTAGAAGATGAATCCTTCGAAGGTGAATTTCTTCATCAACACCACCCTACTCTTCGGAAATCCATCCAAACCAATGGTCGAAACCGTCATGGCATTGGGCTCGTCCACGCCATCGGATGCTTCCACCTCATAAAACCATTTTTGGAATTGTTCCATCGGATTCTCCTTAATGGAGGTCTCTGTCAATTCACTTTTTTCGTACGATTTTCTGTAGTTGCCAAGGTCTTTTTGCATACGGTGAAGTTCGTTAAAAAACGAATCTCGTCAAAGGAACCGCTTTGGAATTTTTCAATAGGTTTTACAATTGAAATGTCTTGCCATCATCCCCCAACTCTACATTGGCAAAAACTTCTTGAGCCTCTTCTTTAAATAGGTCAATGGACTTGTAGCGCGTGGAGTAATGCCCCAAAATCAATTGTTTGGCATCAGCCTGTTTGGCAATTTGAGCAGCTTGTTTGGCCGTGGAATGTTTGGTTTTGGCACACAATTGGGATTCGGAATCCAAAAAAGTGGATTCGTGATAAATGGTGTCCACAGATTTTAGTTGTGGCACAATACTTTCTTTGTAAACAGTGTCGCTACAAAAAGCATAGCTTTTGGGTTCTGGTGGGTCCAAGGTCAACAATTTGTTTGGGACGGTATTTCCATTTTTTGCTTGACCGTCCATACCGTCCTTTATATGGTGATATTGACTTCTGTCCACCCCATATTTTTTTGCAGCCTCCACATTCAAGGTTCTGGGCGCTTCCTTTTCCTTAAAAAGAAAACCATTGGTGTACACCCGATGTTCCAATGGAATGGTTTCCACGGTGACCTTATCATCTTCAAAAATCAATTCCGCCGATTTGGATTCCAGTTCATGAAAAACCAATGGGTAATTGGTCCATGAGTCACCTAATTTTAAAAATAAGGTGATGGCCTCCTTAATACCCTTTGGGCCATAAATATGTAGTTCCTTATCCCTGCCCAACAATCTAAAAGTGGAAATAAGGCCTGGTAATCCAAAAAAATGATCACCGTGCAAATGGGATATAAAAATGTGGTTGATTCTCGAAAACTTGATCTTATACTTTCGCAACTGCACCTGGGTTCCCTCTCCACAGTCAATCAAAAACAAATGGTTCTTAACTTCAAGTACCTGAGAGGTGGGGTTGGTAAATGTTCTAGGTGTAGCGGCGTAGCAACCGAGAATCGTCAATTTCATATGCCGAGGTCGCGTTCTATTTCTTCCATTTCGATAAGGTCGTTGGCCTCTTGCAAAGTAGGCACCAAACTTATTTCATCGGGTATGTCGTCATAACTTACTTTGTCCGTAACCAATACGAAGGATTTACCTGTTCCTTTGTGGTTGTTGGACATGTCCAAAAATTCCAAAAGATCATTGGCCTTTAGGTTACTGAATGAAAACAGGTTCACAACAATATTGTCGTATTTGATTTTGGGGTAAGCCTTGTTCAAATTTTCCAAAAATGTGGAAAGTGAAGTTTTCTCTTGGAAAACTATCGTGGTAGTTCCGTCTTTGTCGAGAATCATCTTACTTAATTTTAGATGCCAATAAATAAAGTACCGCCATACGAACCGCCACTCCATTTTCTACTTGGTGAAGTATGATGGATTGGTCGGAATCGGCAACGTCACTTGTAATTTCCACGCCACGGTTGATAGGCCCTGGGTGCATGATCACAATTTCTTTGTCCAAACTGTTCAACAGCTGTTTGTTTACCCCAAATTGTTGGGTGTACTCCCTTGTGGAAGGAAAGTAACTAATGTCCATGCGTTCGTTTTGTACACGAAGCATATTGGCCACATCGCACCATTGCAGTGCTTTTCTCAAGTCTGTTTCCACGGTTACCCCCAAGGATTCGATGTGTTTTGGAATCAGTGTTTTGGGACCGCAGACTTTTACATTGGCGCCTTGTAATTTTAGGGCAAATATATTGGAGAGTGCCACTCTTGAGTGCAAGATATCACCAACGATCACCACATTCTTCCCTCCTACATCGCCTAATCTTTCACGAATGGAGAAGGAATCCAAAAGTGCCTGAGTGGGGTGTTCATGGGCCCCGTCACCTGCGTTTACTATGGATGCCTTTACATGTTTTGAAAGAAAAATACCAGCTCCTGGATTCGGATGACGCATCACCACCATATCCACTTTCATGGATAGGATGTTGTTAACGGTATCTATCAGTGTTTCCCCTTTTTTTACAGAGGATTGTCCTGCTGAAAAGTTGACCACATCTGCCGAAAGTCTTTTTTCCGCCAGCTCAAAAGAAAGTTTTGTACGTGTACTATTCTCAAAAAAAATGTTCGCTATGGTAATATCCCTAAGCGTAGGTACTTTTTTAATGGAACGGTTGATGACTTCCTTAAAATGGTCGGCGGTTTCAAAAATAAGCGATATATCCTTTTTGTTCAGATATTTGATCCCTAACAAGTGATTTACACTTAACTCGCTCATTCTATTCTATTTGCTTATTAAATATACTTTATCTTCCCCGTCGTTTTCTTCCCACATCACCTTTACTTTTTCATTGTTGATGGCATCCACTTGCCTACCTCTGTAATTGGGTTGAATGGGCAAATGTCTACTGAATCTTCTATCAATCAAGGTCAAAAGTTCTATGTTGCTCGGTCTTCCGAAGGATTGAATTGCTGTTAAAGCGGCTCTTATACTTCTTCCTGTATAAAGCACATCGTCAATGAACACCACTTTTTTGTCCTCCACCAAAAAATTCATTTGGGTGGTGTTCGCCTTTAAAATCTCTCCACGACCAAAATCATCCCTAAAAAAGGTAATGTCGAGGAATCCGAGGTTAATGTCTTTTACCTTGTATTCTTTTTTGAGAATTTTTGCCAGCCTTTCCGCCAAAAAAACACCTCTGGGCTGAATCCCTATGAGAGCGGTGTCTTTAAAATCAAGATGGTTTTCCATCAGTTGACAGGCCAACCGGTGCAGTATGATATTGATTTCTTTGGAAGTAAGCAGTACTTTTTGACTCATATGCGATGTGACCGACTCTGTTGATTACAAAAGTAAGCAATTCTTTAAAATGAGAATATATAAAAAAAGCCCCGACTGTTTCCAGCGGGGCTTTATATTATTGAAAAGTCCGATTACTTTTTCTTGCTATCGGCTTCCATTTTATCCTTCAAAGCTTGCAACTGTGAGTTGGCATCTCCAAGGGTTGGAGCGGCTTCGTCGGTTGACGCTGCTCTTTTCTTGGCTGCTTTCACATTTCTATCTTCTTGCTCTCTAAAGATGGCAGTGTGGCTGGCCACAACTCGCTTGAAATCTTTGTTGAACTCGATGATCTTGAATTCTGCCTCTTCACCTTTTACAAGTTTCTTACCATCTTCTTTTTCCAAGTGACGTGATGGAACAAATCCAACGATGTCCTCATTAAAGTCGATAGTAGCTCCTTTGTCTACAATCTCGGCGATAGATGCTTTGTGTACGGTACCTTCGGCGAACTCCTCAGAGTATTTATCCCAAGGATTCTCGGTAGTTTGCTTGTGCCCAAGGCTCAACTTACGTCCGTCAACATCCAATTCCAATACTTCAACCTCCAAAGTGTCACCAACGGCAACAAACTCAGATGGGTGCTTGATTTTCTTGGTCCAAGAAAGGTCAGAGATATAGATCAAACCGTCAATTCCTTCTTCCAACTCTACGAATACTCCAAAGTTGGTAAAGTTTCTAACGATTCCCTTGTGCTTAGATCCTACAGGGTATTTAGAAGTGATATCGGTCCATGGGTCTGGAGTCAATTGCTTGATACCCAAAGACATTTTACGATCTTCTCTATCCAAAGTCAAAACAACCGCTTCAACCTCGTCACCTACGTTTACAAAATCTTGAGCTGATCTTAAGTGAGTGGACCAAGACATTTCAGAAACGTGGATCAAACCTTCAACACCTTCAGCAACTTCGATAAATGCACCGTAATCCGCGATTACAACTACTTTACCTTTTACTTTATCGCCAACTTTGATCTCATCACCTAGGGCATCCCATGGGTGTTTCTCCAATTGCTTAAGACCTAACTGGATTCTTGATTTGTTATCATCGAAATCAAGGATAACAACGTTCAATTTCTGATCAAGCTCTACTACTTCGTTCGGGTGGTTGATACGGCTCCAAGAAAGGTCGGTAATGTGGATCAAACCATCTACACCTCCAAGGTCGATAAATACCCCGTAAGAAGTGATGTTTTTCACTACACCTTCCAATACTTGTCCTTTTTCCAACTGACCGATGATCTCTTTTTTCTGCTCTTCGATGTCCGCTTCGATCAACGCTTTGTGGGAAACCACTACGTTCTTGAATTCGTGGTTGATTTTCACCACTTTGAATTCCATAGTTTTTCCTACGTACTGATCGTAGTCACGGATTGGTTTCACATCGATTTGAGAACCTGGCAAGAACGCTTCGATTCCGAATACATCTACGATCATACCACCTTTGGTACGACATTTCACGAAACCTGTAACGATTTCTTCTTTGTCGTGGGCATCGTTTACGCGATCCCATGCCTTGATGGTTCTTGCTTTACGGTGAGACAATACCAATTGACCGGTTTTGTCTTCACGGATATCTATAAGCACCTCAACTTTGTCACCTACCTTAAGGTCTGGGTTGTAACGGAACTCGTTCAACGAGATCACACCTTCTGATTTGGCGTTGATGTCGATGATGGCCTCACGGTCTGTCATGTGTACAACAGTACCTTCCACAACCTCCTCATCGGCGGTGTCCACAAAGTTTTCCTCTACTAGAGTTTCGAATTCTTGAAGCTTGTTGTCGTCAACACGCTCAATTCCTTCTTCGTACTTCTCCCAATCAAAATTTTCAAGAAACTCTTGAGGATCTTGTTTAGGTTGTTCTGTCTTTACTTCTGTTGCTGCGGCAGTTTCCTCTACCTCAACGTTTTGTTTTTCTTCAGCCATTTTGCTGATACTAATTTGTATTTCACGTTTTACAAGAGTCAAACAATTACCGTGAAAGTGGTTTTTAGTTTTGTTTCTTTTCCTTTTCGCTCTTGCTGCCTTGTCAAAAAGGAGTGCAAAAATACAATTAATTTATTGATTCACAAAGCATCGCAAGCAAGGTTTCGCACAAAAAATCATTTGATTGAACGAACAGCCACAATTCCTTCACATACATCAACCTGAACTTGCTTCAGGTTCCAATTAAACCATTGAAAAACAAGCGCCATGGGATTCCAAAATAAATTCAGAATGGCCAACAAAAAAGTATAACCATTATTTAATAGTATAATTTGTATGTATTGTTTACCTTGAAGCTACATTTCATTAACTATAAATACTATTATTATGAGCGTAAAAGCAAAGTACCAACCCGTGTTGGATCTCGGCGAAAAATTGGAAGTAAAAAACGGCGATGTGGTTGTGGAGGGCGACATCTTGAAAATAAAGGGAACCACCAAGACCCAATATGAAAAGAATCTTTTGTGGGACAAGATCAAGGAAATTGGCGGAGAGAAACCTTCGGACATTAAAGCCAATATTACCGTTGAAGATGATTCTGTGTATGCCATCCATACCGTAAAAAGTGGGGAATCGTTGAGTTTGATCGCCAAGCACTATTATGGCGACCCCATGAAATACACCAAAATTTTTGAAGCGAATACAGACCAATTAAAGAATCCAGACCTGATCCATCCGGACCAAGTTTTGAAGATTCCGAATTTGTAGACAGCTGTCACATCGGGGCGCAAACTGGATGTAATTAGATACTCAACTTAGGTTTATGCTGAGCGCCCGCCTGCGGCAGGCAGGAAGTCGAACGACTCGAACTGACAATATTATAAGGCGCCCTTTGGGCGTCTTTTTGTCTAAAAAGCACTACTAAATTAATTGGCTGGAGCTAAGCAATACAGGAGCCTGGGTTAGCCAATAGCAGACAATTATCCTGAAAAATAGTAACTTAACCCTTCACTCCACAAGTAAGCATCTTTCCCTTGAAAGCATTGAAAAAGGGGTTTTCTTGGTAGAGTACCATTAGTAAAACGAAACATGTCATATCAGGAAAAGGCAAATATCATTGAATGGAAAGTTCATTTCTCGTCGCCCATTGAAAAAGTGTATGAATTCCTTACAACCGATAAAGGGAGAAGCAAATTTTGGGCAGAAGAAACCATAGAGAAAAATGGATTTGTGAAGTTCTGCATACTCCACTACCCTACCTACAATTCAAAGATTTATGAAAAAATCCCTCCCAAACTTTTTAAGCTAGAATATTTTGGAACCGATGTCACCTTTACATTGATCACAACAGATGACAATGGCACCGACATTTATTTGAAAGCAGTGACCCCCAATGAAGAGGTAAAAAATGAAATGGCAGCAGGATGGGTTTCTGTGCTGATGGCCATGAAAGGGGCTGTGGATTTTGGAATAGACTTAAGAAACCACCATCCTGAAAGAGTATGGGAAAAAGGCTACTTGGACAACTAATCCATGGAGATAAACCACCTTTAACCATAAACATTAGAACCTTTTAATTTTCACGAATTGTTTTTGGTTGGTCTTTCTTAACTATCTTTAGTGTATTGCTAATTATCAATAGATTAGCACACAAATCCACCAACCAACCTCATATGATCAAATTCTTCAGGAAAATTAGGCTACGCTTACTATCCGAAAACAAATTCAGTAAATATTTGGTCTATGCCGTTGGTGAAATAATCCTGGTAGTCATCGGGATTTTGATAGCATTGCAGATCAATAATTGGAATGAAAAACGGAAAGCCAGAATTGTGGAAGCCAATTTTTTTGAAGATGTGCTTCAGGATTTAAAAAAGGATCAAGATAGACTTGAGTACTATGAATTGTTCCATACCAAAAGGGCCGAGTATCTGGATACACTTTTGACCTATGTGCGGAATCCACAAAAATCCATGGGTATCGATAAGTTTCAACAATATGTGGAACCTTTGTACTATTCGGCAACACCCACAAGCTATTCCACCTCTTTTGAATCGGCAAAGGCATCGGGCATATTCAACGATTTTGAAGCCAAATACTTAATCAAGGAGCTTTCGCAATACTATATCGATTTTGCTCAGATAGAAGGTGATTTTGCCTCCATTACCCGATATGTGGAAGATAAGTTTGAGCCTATCATGTACAACTTTCCTGAAGGGGACATGAACCAAAACACTGGGAATCTCGTCATAAACGAAGAGAGCACACAACCTTTTTACGATAAACTCGCCTCCATAAAAGATAACCGGGACTTGACCATTGATTATAATATAATTTTAAGGACGCCGCGAATGGAAAACTACCTTATTGGGGATATGGGGAGGACATCCAATGCCATTGGACGAATAAAATCCAGGCAGGAAAAGCTAAAAATACTGATGCAAAAAATTGAAGAACGTGAATAATTTCTTTGGAAACATCTGTAAAACGCTTACTTGCCAAAACAAATTCAGTGCATATTGAATCTATTCAGTTGGTGAAATCATATTTGTGGGCATCGGGATTATTGAAGAACCCTATCTTTTATTGACAATACCTATGTACAATTCGACAATGTGACAAATAAATTGTGCCCCTCTATTTGACCTGGCAATTGACCATGGACCACACCCCCCTTTTTGAAAACCAAGAAACCTTTAGGCAAACCCACATAAAAGGCAATGTGAAGCTTCCAAATGCCATTCAACAGGAATTTGACACCTAATATTTGGAGATTGCAACGCAGCTAAAAATTTACAGTCCTTGAATTAATTCAACTCTAAAAACCATTAACGAATGCGTAAAATTAGCACTGGACTTATTGTCATTTATCTTGTATTACTATCCTGCAACTCCAATCAGAAACAGAAAACCAACAATTCCACAGAAAAAGAAAAAATCACATTACAGGAACGCGTTGAAACCACCATCCTCAAAATAGATGAAAATGGTCAGAACAACTCCATACCAACCACCATTGAATCAAGAATGGAAACGCTCAACGTACCTGGTGTTAGCATTACTGTTTTTGACAACAACAAAATCCTGTGGTCCAAAGGGTACGGCAAAAAAAACAAAGAAACGGGAGAAAAGGTCACGGTAAGCACGCTTTTCCAAGCAGCATCCATTTCCAAACCAGTGGCCAGTGTGGCCGCCTTTAAATTGATGGAGAAAAACAAATTTTCCCTTGATGAAAATGTCAACTTAAAATTAAAAAGATGGCAGGTCCCAGAAAATGAGTTTACCCAAACAGAAAAGGTGACACCTAGTCGAATCATGAGTCACACTTCGGGCTTAAGCACATCCGGTTTTCAAGGTTACCATAAAGAAGATTCCATTCCCACCCTTGTGCAAATTTTACAAGGAAACGAAATTACCAATTCAGAGCCCGTTCGTGTTTTTCAAACTCCGGGCACCTCTGAATTTTATTCAGGGGGTGGTATGGAAGTGCTGCAATTGCTGATGGAGGATGTTACGGGTGAAACATTTCCGGCACTCCTAAATACTTTGGTACTTGCCCCAACCGAAATGAAAAACAGTTCGTTCGCCTATCCACTTCCTGAAAAATTGGATGGTTTAACGGCCTTTGGGTATGATGAAAATGGAAAAGTGATTGACGGCGGTTATCATATTTATCCTGAAAAAGCAGCTGCTGGACTTTGGACCAACCCCACCGATTTGGCACGTTTTATGATCGCACTCGGAAAATCGTATCGAGGGGAGGACAACACATTATTAAGCCAAGAATCGGCAAAGACCATGATGACCCGAGTACCCAATGCTGGTGGTGTTGGGATTGGAATTGATGGAGAAGGAAATGCTTTTCGCTTTAGACACACGGGAGGCAACGCAGGTTTTGTGTGTTACGCAGTTTCTTTTGCCAATTTGGGACGTGGCGCCGTAATCATGACCAACTCGGATAATGGATTTCCACTGATTCATGAAATTGTACGAGCCATTTCTAGGGAATATGGTTGGCCCGCCATGTGGATGCGGGAATAATATGATATGGGATTATATATTTCAATTCCGTTTATGTAGGTTTGATATGCAAAACAAAAAGGCGCCCTTTAGGCGTCTTTTTCTTGGATTTATTTAACCAGAAAAATACTATATTCTTTTCCGTCAATTTAAAACGGGATAATTCAACATCCAAAATCAATAGGAAATTATCCAAAGCTGAATATTTGACCAAAATAATACAACCAAATCAACCTTAACCTCAGATGAGAAATACCATCGTATTCACTTGTATCTTTCTTTTATTTCAAACAATTCATTCACAATATGAAAGCAGTTACATTGTCACGAATGACGGGGTAAACAAAATTGGATTGATTAAAAACCAAAATTGGAATAACAATCCTGAAAAGATAATTTTCAGAACCAACTTAGATGATCCTGACCAAACTATTGAGATTACCAATCTTTCCGAATTTGGAATCGGCGATAATATTAAATTTTCCATACACAAAGTTGACCTTGATATTAGTGCCGAAAACATAAACCAATTATCAAGAGATAAAAATCCAATTTTTGAAAAGAGGACTGTAGCACTTAAAGTTTTAGTAGACGGTAAAATTTCTATATTCGAATATCAATTTTCAAACGGGACGCGATTTTATGTGAAACAATCTGATGGTAATGTGGAACCATTAATATTCAAAAAATACATGGTGTCAGCAAATCAAATTGGCACCAATGAACACTACAAACAACAACTTAGTCTTTTGTTCTTAGACCAAAAAGAAGACTTTACAAATAAATTGGAGCGTCTATCATATTCAAGGAAATCTTTATCCAAAATTGTAACTGAATATAATCTATCAAATAATTCTGGTTCGTTTAGTTTTGTTGAACCACAAGAGAAAAAAACCAAAATAAACTTATCAGTCCATGCGGGATTAGAACAAACTTCTGTGGATTACCAATTTAGAAATGTAGCCACACTAAACCCCTCATTTACAAATATATCAAGATCAATGTTTGGTGCAGAACTACAATTATTGCTTCTAAATGACAAATTAGGGATATTTTCCAGCTACACCATTAAATCGGCTGTTTCAGAAACTATTGATTTACAAACTTCGATAGCAGATAAAACTCAAAAGGCGACTCTTTCCTATAATAATAATACTGTTTCAATCGGAGCAAGGGGTTATATTCCAACTTTTAAAAACATAAATTTGATTGTTTCTGCTGGAGTAATACAGGAAATTGTATCTAATTTTTCAATTACCCTCGAAATCTCTGAAATTAATGAGAATTATAGTCGAAATGCAGTATCTGGATTTTTCGGCTGCGGTTTATCTTATAAAAGATTGTTTGGGGAAGTCCGTTTTTTTAATAATAAAATGTTTCCTGAGAATGTTTCCAACTCGACTGAAGTTAACAACTCCAATTTAAATTTCAGACTGGGATACAAAATATTATAAGTTAATTGTGATTGGTCATTAAAGACATATTATAACCTCAGACAAGTTTACAATTACCAAAAAAAGTAATCGATCATTAAGTAACGAAGTTGTTGGAGATGTAATGAAAATTACTTTCTACGATTCCTTCTCAATCACCCGTTTCGCAAATTCGAAAATACGCTCAAACTGCTCCTCGATACCCATATCACTATTGTCGAACTCAATGGCATCTTTGGCTCGGGTCAATGGTGATATAGTCCGTGTGGAATCAATACGGTCGCGTTCCTGTACATTAAATAGCACTTCCTCATAGGTGACTTCCTCGCCTTTTTCCAATAATTCTTTGTACCTGCGTGCTGCACGGGTCTCTGGCGAAGCAGTCATAAACAATTTGAGTTCCGCATCAGGAAAAACAACGGTGCCAATATCGCGACCGTCCATTACAATGCCCTTGTTCTTTCCCATTTGCTGTTGCATTTCCACCAATTTTTCGCGAACTTCTTTAATGGATGCAACGGTGCTCACCTGTCCTGATACTTTCATGGAACGAATTTCTAGCTCTACGTTCTCTCCATTCAAGTACATTTCGGAACGTCCCAACTCCCCAGTGGGTACAAATTTGAGCTCAAGCGATGGCAATTTTTCAATCAATGCATCGGCATCCAACTCCCCATTTTCAGTGATCAAAGCTTCATTCAAAGCAAATAGGGTAACGGCGCGGTACATCGCGCCGGTATCCACATAAATATAATTGAGTGCTGTCGCCAATCGCTTGGCAATGGTACTTTTCCCCGTAGAGGAAAATCCATCAATGGCTATCGTAATTTTTCCCATGCCTTAAAAATAGGTAGAAATACATACACAATTCCAACCTATTCTCTATTTTGAAACATTCAACAACAAAAGAACGTCAGTCCGAGTTTTTCTTTTAGAAAAAGTATCGAGAACAAAGTTCTTTCCAATGAAATTCCATTTCTCGATACAATTTTTTCGCGTTTTCACTCACAAAAATCACTCAAAATGATGCATTTCATTTAAAATGTCAAACTATTAATCGAATCAAAGGGTCTTGGCATTTTTCACCTTTTGCTTGGTGATGGCCAATTCTATTACCTCACTCATATCCGTTACATAATGGAACGTCAATCCTTTTAGGTAATCCTCCTTAATTTCCTCAATATCCTTTCTATTTTCTTCACAAAGAATAATTTCTTTGATCCGTGCTCTTTTGGCCGCCAATATTTTTTCCTTGATTCCACCAACGGGCAACACCTTACCTCTAAGGGTAATCTCGCCTGTCATGGCCAAACTCTTTCTCACCTTTTTCTGGGTGAACAAGCTCACCAAAGAAGTCAACATGGTAATCCCGGCACTAGGTCCGTCTTTTGGGGTAGCCCCTTCTGGCACGTGAATGTGCACATTGTACTTGTCAAAAATATCGGGGTTAATGCCAAACGTATCCGCATTGGATTTGATGTACTCCATCGCTATAGTAGCTGATTCTTTCATCACCTTACCCAAGTTTCCGGTAATGTTCATCATCCCCTTTCCTTTGGAAAGAATGGATTCAATAAAGAGAATATCCCCTCCCACACTGGTCCAAGCCAAACCTGTTACCACACCGGCCACATCGTTGTTTTCGTACTTATCGCGCTCCAATCGTGCCGGACCAAGAATCCTTTCAACGTCCGCGTTGTTCACGGTAACGTTGTACGCTTCTTCCATGGCAATGGATTTAGCCGCATACCGTACCATTTTGGCAATCTGTTTTTCCAGACTACGCACTCCGGATTCACGGGTGTAGCCTTCCACAATTTTTTCCAATTGACGCTTGCCGATTTTTACATCTTTTTTGGTAAGTCCGTGTTCCTCCAACTGCTTAGGCAACAAGTGGCGCTTGGCAATCTCGACTTTTTCCTCGATGGTATAACCCGTTACATTAATGATTTCCATACGATCGCGCAAGGCCGGTTGAATCGTAGACAAATTATTAGCCGTTGCAATGAACATGACTTTGGACAAATCGTAGCCCATTTCCAAGAAATTATCATGGAATTCTGAATTCTGTTCAGGATCCAGCACCTCCAGCATGGCCGAAGATGGATCTCCTTGATGGCTATTTGAAAGTTTATCAATCTCATCCAATATAAAAACAGGATTGGAAGTTCCTGCTTTTTTCAAACTTTGAATGATTCTACCGGGCATGGCACCGATATAGGTTTTTCGGTGTCCACGGATTTCCGCTTCATCACGCAGTCCCCCTAAGGACATACGTACATATTCCCTACCCAGAGCCTCTGCCACGGATTTACCCAAGGACGTTTTACCAACCCCAGGAGGGCCGTACAAACAAAGTATGGGCGATTTCATATCGTTACGCAGTTTCAACACTGCCAGATATTCAATAATTCGGCGTTTTACATCTTCCAGTCCGTAATGGTCCCGGTCTAGAATTTGTTGCGCCCTTTTTAGGTCAAACTTATCCTTGGAAAACTCTTCCCAAGGCAGATCCAACATCAGGTCCAAATAGTTTCGCTGAATGGAATATTCGGCCACTTGCGGGTTCATACGCTGCATTTTGGCCAATTCCTTTTCAAAATGCTCCTGTACTTTTTTGCTCCACTTTTTCTTTTTGGCCTTTTCGCTCATTTCGTCCACCTCTTCCTCATACGACAGACCGCCCAGCTCTTCTTGGATGGTCTTCATCTGCTGGTGAAGAAAATATTCACGTTGTTGTTGGTCCATATCGCTACGAACCTTGCTTTGGATATCGTTGCGAAGTTCCAGTTTTTGAAGCTCCATGTTCATGTACTTCAAAGTGGCCAAAGCTCTTTCTTGCAAGTTTGGAATCTCCAACAATTCTTGTTTTTCCGCAACGGAGAGGTTCATATTGGAGGATACAAAATTGATCAAGAACGAATTGCTCTGTATATTTTTAATGGCAAATGTGGCCTCACTTGGAATATTCGGATTGTCCTTTATGATCTTAAAGGCTAGTTCCTTAATGGAATCGATAATGGCCTCAAACTCCTCATCATTTGGAGCTGGACGCTCTTCTTTGGCCTCCCTAACCTTTGCGGTCATGTAAGGCTTTTCGGTTATAATGCTCTCAATTTGAAAGCGCTTTTTCCCTTGAATGATCACGGTGGTGTTTCCATCGGGCATTTGAAGCACACGCAGGATCCGAGCCACCGTTCCCACGGTGTTGATATCCTCCACTCCCGGATTTTCGGTCTGCTCATCTTTTTGAGCCACCACGCCAATGGTTTTGTTCCCATTGTTGGCATCTTTGATCAAGTTGATGGATTTATCCCTTCCGGCCGTAATCGGAATCACAACACCAGGAAACAAAACAGTGTTTCGCAATGGAAGCACCGACAACACTTCCGGAAGCGCTTCATTGTTCATCTGTTCTTCGTCTTCAGGGGTCAGCAAGGGAATTAACTCGGCATCCTCGTCCAATCCTTGTAGTTCTATATTGTCAAATTTGGTAATTTTCATCTCTCCCATAACATCTTTTCGGTCATTTTGTCAGAATGGACAAAATACCTTCTTTTTTAAATACTACTTCAAGCGACCGCAACATCCTAAAAATCAGTATTTACACCAAATAGATGTGTTTCGGTCATCTTGTATTGGGCAATTCCTGTGCCATTAAAATTCAAATTTTAACAAAAAACTGTAACAATTGGTAAATTGGTTCATCTATAAGACAAACCATTCATTTTTTGAGCCACCAAAATGAACATATTGACACGCTGCTGAAATCGTGCATGCAGGGAAAACAAAGTGCACAACTGGAGATTTACAATCGCTACTACAAAGCAATGTACAACACCGCTTTTAGGATTGTAAAACATTCAGCTGAAGCAGAAGATGTGATGCAAGAATCATTCTTGAGCGCATTTACCAAACTGCACACATTTAAAGGAGACGTCGCCTTTGGAGCTTGGTTAAAGCGGATTGTGATCAATAACAGTATTTATCATTACAAAAAACAGCAGAAAACAAATGCTGTGGACTTGGATGATGTAATGTACAAGGTCGAAGATAATGATGCGATTGCTTCGGACCAAAATGGTTATACAGAACTGAAGGCTCAAAAAGTAATGGAGACCATGAAAAGTTTGAAAGACAATTACAGAGTTTCTTTGACCTTACATTTAATCGAAGGATACGATTACGAAGAGATCAGTGAAATCATGAACATTAGCTATGCAAATTGCAGAACCACAATTTCGAGGGCAAAAGAAAGCCTGAGAAAAAAGTTGACCTTAAATGATTAGTTATGAAGAAGGATAGTTTAGATAATTTGTTTGATAGGTTACAGGGCGAGTTCGATGTGGAAGAACCACAAATGGGACACCAACAACGGTTCTTGGACAAATTGAACCAATCGCAAGGCGCCATTGCCCTGCCCAACAAAAAAAGAAATTGGTGGAAACCACTTTCCATTGCCGCTTCGGTGGCCATGGTGGCCCTCTTGGGATATCAGTTTTTGGCACCGCAGCCCAGTATTGAGCAACAAGTTGTGGAAATGGCCCCTGAAATTTCCGAAAGCCAATTCTACTTTGCCAACCTTATTGAACAACAAGTGAAATTGTTGCAAGACGAAAAGTCGCCCGAAACGGCAAAGTTGGTGGATGACACCTTGGCACAATTGCACCGCTTGGAAAATGACTATAAAGGAATGGAGGAAGACCTGATCAATGGTGGCGACAGCAAAATGATCATGAGTGCGATGATCACCAATTTCCAAACCCGAATCGAATTATTAAAAGAAGTTTTGAGCCAAATAGAAAATATTAAAAATTTAAAATCCCAAAATGATGAAAGCTTTACAATTTAAGTACATCCTTTTCGCCTTGGCTTTGATTCCGATAGCCATTAACGCAAATCCAATCATGGACAAGCTGAACGGCAAGTACACCAAAGAAAAAACCATTAAAAAAGAGTTCGATGTAAATTCGGATGCGCTCCTAAAAGTGAGCAATAGCTATGGTAGCCTCAACCTAACCTCTTGGAACGAAGACCGAGTGGTGATAGAGGTACAAATTAAAACCAACGGAAACGACGAAGATAGAGTTCAAGAACGCTTGAACGAAATCAACATAGATTTTGAGAACAGTTCCAGCATGGTATCGGCCAGAACCGATTTTGGCAACAAAAACAGTGGTTGGAACTGGGGCTGGGGCAAACGTAAAAGCGTCAGTGTGCAGGTCAATTATACCATTAAATTACCTATCAAGAACAGTGTAAATCTCAATAACGACTACGGAAATATTTACTTGGACCGTATTGATGGCCATGCCAAAATTAAGTGTGATTATGGTAAAATGGACATTGGCGAATTGCACGGTCGAAACAACGAATTACGGTTCGATTACACTTCCCGTTCCACTTTTGAGTACATCAACAGCGCCGAAATCATGTCCGATTACTCTGGTTTTACCATTGAAAAAGCGGGCAGCTTGACCATAAAGGCAGATTACACCAATGGGGTGATCAATCAAATGGAGAACTTGGAATATTCGAGCGACTATGGTTCCATTGAAGCCAAGGAAGTGAACAATGTGAATGGAAATGGAGATTATATTGGTGTGAAACTGGGCACTGTCCATGGAAATGTAGCCATCAACTCCGATTATGGTTCCATTAAAATAGAGCGTTTGGCACCCGATGCCGGCAATGTGGAAATCAGGACCGACTACACAGGCATAAAAATTGGTTACGACCCAGGTTATAACTTTGATTTTGAAATTTCAACCGATTATGCCGGTGTAAGCGGAAAAGACGATTTCGAGATCAACATCAGCCGGGAGAAGTCCAGTGAAAAATATTACAAAGGCTATTACGGAAAGCCAAACTCTGGCAATAAGGTGAGCATCACCAGTGATTACGGAGGTATATCATTCTATCAAAATTAACATCAATTCAAAAAACAATTTAAACACAAAAACATGAAAAAATTCATCACTCTAGGATTGGCATTATGTACTGTTGCAATTTCTAGCGCCCAATGGGGCAAAAAAGTAAGAGGGAATGGCGATGTGGTTACCATTGAGCGTTCCGTGGGCGACTATGATGCAGTGGCATTGGCCGGTTGGTTCGATGTGGAAATCGTATCGGGCAATGAGGGCCAATTGACCCTAAAAGGGGAATCCAATTTATTGGAATACATCGAAACCGAGGTAAAAAATGGCAAATTGGTCATTAAAACTGAAAAGGGTGTCAACCTGAAGCCTTCCAATTGGAACAACAGTATTGTAATCACAGTGCCCGTTGAATCCATTGATGCGGTAAGCTTGGCGGGTTCTGGGGATATTGTTGGGAAAACCACCATTAAAACCAATGATTTCAGTACCAATCTTGCCGGTTCTGGGGATATAACCCTAATGGTTGAGGCCAAAAGCATCGATGCTTCCCTAGCTGGCTCCGGAGACATCAACCTTTCGGGAAAAACCACAGATTTTGAAGTATCCATTGCAGGTTCCGGCGATATTAAAGCTTATGAATTAGAGGCTGACAATGTAAAAGCGACCATTAGTGGTTCTGCCGATATAAGAGTAACCGCCAACGAATCGATTGACGCCAAAGTTTCCGGTTCTGGAGACATTCATTATCGTGGCAATCCAACGAAGATCAAATCCAAATCCTCCGGTTCCGGAGATATTACCAAAGGATAAGCTAGAGGAGTTTACCAACAATCAAAAAACGAAAAAATGCCCTGATCGACTCAGGGCATTTTTTTATTTCTTCAATAATTTTCCGATCTCTTTCCAAGTGACCAAATGAATATTTTCTTCCTTTAAAATTTGGGTGCATTCCTCACTGGTGAAAAAATCAAAATCATCTTGCCGCCATTTGGCACCCCAGTAGGGATGTTCGAACGACATGCCCTGATTTTCCAAATTATCGTACCCACAATGAATGATCATCACATGCAATCCTGGTTCCAATGCCTTTAAGGTATCCGCATAATAGTTCCCCATGGCATCCTTATCAAAATCTTCGGTTCCTGCCCCATAAATTTGATTGATGACCACTGGTGGCTCTGCCATGTCGGTTCCACCCAATTGTTTAATTTGATGGTTGACCATGGCTGGAATTCCATATTCTTTGGACAATCGCGTATACAATTCATAGTAACGGTTGTCTGTAGAAAACAAACACCCCATATGACTATCCAAATGGGTGGGATGGATTCCCATGGCAAACGCTTTATCAATCTGTGCCCGTAATTCTATTTCAACCTCCTCTATTTTTGCATGCTCCCATAACGCTGTGCAATCTGGGTAGAAATAACCGTTTTCATCCAACAAACTGGAAACTTCGGAACGGGAGGCCACCGGACCAATGCGCAACAATTGCCATTCGCTCGTTAAAGTGAGATGAATTCCCATATCGTGATCAGGATTGGCTTTGGCGTAAGCTGCCACCTCGGGCAACCAAGGTGTGGGTACCATAATACTTGCACTGCTAACCGCCCCCTCCTCCATAGCTTTAAATGAAGCTTGGTTCACAGAGTGGGTAATTCCCAAATCATCTGCGTGGACAATGAGCAGTTTATCATCTTGGGCATAACCAAGTCGCTCCTGAAGACTTTTTTGGGCGTAAAATCCTGTTCCCATCCAAAAAATGGATAAGGCAATAAGTAGTTTGTTTTTCATTTGTTTAGTTCTTTTTATTGACTCTCGCCAGTAAAAAGATACCCATTAAAAAGAATATGGCCAAGAAGACGGTGCTATTGCGCATACTCCCCGTAAACTGGGCCACAACACCATACAGAAATGTTCCAATGATGATTCCGATTTTTTCGGCCACATCATAAAAACTAAAAAAGGAAGTGGTATCGGTAGTTTCGGGCAAAAATTTGGAATACGTGGAACGCGATAAAGCCTGAATTCCTCCCATCACCACACCAACAAGGGCGGCGGCAATAAAAAAGTCAGTAGGGGTCTGTAAAAAATAGGCATAAATACAAAGTATTGCCCAAAATACATTCACCCAAATCAAGGTTCTAATATTACCCATTAATTTGGAAAGGTAGGCTGTAAGGTAGGAGCCGCCAATAGCAATTAGTTGAATGATCAAGATACTGGCAATCAATCCAATTTGGCGAAATTCATCCGAACCCCAAGCTATTTCTTCTTCTCCAAAAAAAGTGGCGATCAGCATGATGGTCTGTACGGCCATGCTGTACACAAAGAATGCGCCCAAGTATCGTTTTAGGCGCGTATTTTCCCCTAACTGATGCCAAACACTTTTCAATTCTTTAAATCCATTTAGAATGATGTGATGGCGCTCTCCTTCCCTCTTATAACCTTTGGGGAGGTGCTTAAAGGTATATTGACTGAATAAAGCCCACCACAAACCCACCATAATGAAGCTGTACTTCATCATCATGATCTCGATGGGTTGCCCGTTGATTTCTTCAATTCCCATGGATTCTTTGACCACGGGCGACAAAAATAGGATCATACATAAGTTGATTCCCAAAAGCAATACGCTACCGATGTAACCAAGTGAAAATCCCTTGGCACTAATGTTGTCTTGTTGTTCAGGATAAGCAATGTCCGGCAAATAGGAATTATTGATGGCAAAACTGACCCAAAAACCAACCAATCCGAAGAAATAACAAAGCAAACCAAAATAGATATTCTCCAAAGAGAACCAATAAAGCCCAATGCATGAAACGGCCCCTAAATAGCAGAAAAACTTAAGAAACATTCGTTTGTTGCCCAAATAATCGGCAACACCTGAAACCAATGGGGTAATTATGGCGATAAAAACGAAGGCCAAAGAAGTGACGTAACTGATCAATGGGGCACGTGCAATTTCACCACCGAACATGGCAACCTTTTCTACCCCTGCTGCACGAAAAAGGGCTCCATAAAAAATGGGGAATATGGCGGAAGAAATCACCAAACTGTACACCGAATTGGCCCAATCATAAAAAGCCCATGCATTCAATAATTTTTTACTGCCCTTGGCCGCCAAAACCTGTACCATATGTTTTTCTATAAAAAAATGTCATTCCGGAAGCCTGGAAAACCCTTCCAATCAAAAGAGGTTCCCGTTAAGCTCGAAATGACATTTCAAATGTGTTTATTTTTTAGTTGAATGAGGTTACTCCAAATTTTTTCGCCTCTTCCTTGGCTTCTGGAGCCCACGCGGTCAAATTATTGATTCTTGTATCGTTGGAAGGGTGGGTGCTCAAAAATTCTGGAGGTGCCTGTCCACCCGCAGCCTTCATACGCTTCCAAAGTTCAGCAGCTTCATCTGGGTTATACCCTGCAATGGCCATAATCTGAAGTCCAATTTTATCTGCTTCGGTTTCATGACTTCTACTGAAAGGAAGCATTACACCAACACTTGAGCCGACACCGTAGGCTTGGTTGAACAAGCCTCTGGTCTGTTCATCTTGAATGGCCACATTACCTGCCACCGCACCAATCTGCTGTATGGTTCCGGCACTCATACGCTGTGCTCCATGATCGGCCAACGCGTGAGCCACCTCATGTCCCATCACTACGGCAATCCCTGTTTCCCCTTGGGCAATGGGGAGAATCCCAGTATAAAAAACGATTTTCCCTCCGGGCATGCACCACGCATTTACGGTTTCATCTTGAACCAGATTATATTCCCATTGGTAATCTTTTAAATAACCTGGATAACCATTGGCAGTCAACCAACGTTCTGCGGCAGATGCAATGCGCTGCCCAACCTTGGTGATCATTTGGGCATCGGAAGTCCCCTTGACCACCTTGTTTTCTTCCAAAAACTGATCGTATTGGGCAAAAGCAGTTGGGAACATTTGACTGTTCGAATAAAAATTAAGCGTGCTCTTTCCTGTAAATGGATTGGTTTTACAAGACACGACCGCAATAAAAATAGCAGCGGTAAGAAATATTCTTTTCATAGTGATGTCAATGTTTTTGTAAATGAAAATTACAAAATTTATTTTCCAATGATATGGAGTTCTGTGAAATCCTTGCTGACTACAATGGAGTTATTTCCATTCAATTTAATATCCTTAAGGTTAACTTCCTCATTATCCACTTCAACAACACTTATTTTAAATGGTAATCCATGAAAAGACATTTTAATCTTCTCGTATGGCGTTATGAAATTTCCATCTTTAAACTGTTGAATGATCAACTCGTTCTCTTTACCCGTCAACCTAAACTTACGAAGACTGAATCGTCCTTTTTTATAATCGTAACCATCTTGTTGGTCCTCATATACTTCGGAGTTCTCGGTTCCCTCCTTAAAGTAAACATCCATGGCCAATTCAGTGATTTCTTTCTCCCCCACATATTGTTGCACTGGATATTTAGGAATCATGGCTCCCTCTTTCACAAATAAAGGTACGCGATGAATTTCTGCGGGGACCCAACGCTCAACACTGCCCGACATCAACTCATCCGTCCAGTAATCGTACCAATTTCCTTTTGGAAAATACATTCTTCTACCTTGGGCATTGGGTTCTTGCACTGGGCATACCAACATTTTCTCACCAAAAATAAATTCATCGGTACGGAAATGGGTCTGGGTATCTTCTTGATCATAAAACACCAAAGACTGTAACATGGGCAATCCGTTTTTGATGTATTTGTAGAACATGGTGTAGAGGTATGGCAACAATTGATACCTCAACTCAATAAATTCCTTTACGATATTTGTGATCTCATCCCCAAACGACCAGGGTTCTTGGTCGCCGTGGTCGCCACTGGAGTGGACCCTACAAAATGGATGGAACACTGCCAACTGAATCCAACGGGCGAAAAGTTCTCCATTGGGCTGCTCGGCAAATCCTCCAATATCGGAACCTACAAAGGAGTAACCACTCATGCACATGCGCTGCATCTGTACGTTGGCAATCCATAAATGCTCCCAAGTGGCCACATTATCCCCTGTCCAAGTAGCGCAATACCGTTGCGTACCGGAATAGGCAGCTCTAGTCAACACAAAAGGTCTTTTGGGAAAGGTGAACTTTTTCACCCCTTCGAAAGTGGCCCGAACCATTTGCATTCCATATACATTGTGTGCTTTTCTATGACTACAGGGATGCCCGTCGTAATCGTGACGCACATCCAAATTGGCGGTTTTGGTCGGAACTTCCATAATGGCAGGTTCGTTCATATCGTTCCAAACCCCCGCTACGCCCAATTCGGCTATCATTTCTTTATAAAGTTCGGCCCACCATTCCCGAACTTCTGGATTGGTAAAGTCGGGGAACTTACATTCTCCTGGCCATACTTTTCCCTTAAAATGGGGCCCGTCGGCTCTTCGGCAAAAGAACCCATTATCCATTGCTTGCTGGTACACCCAATAATCTGGGTCTATTTTTATTCCCGGGTCGATCATGGTAATTACCTTGAAACCTTCCCGCCCCATTTCCTCAATCATTTTCTTCGGATTTGGGAAATATCGATTGTTCCATGTAAAGCATCTAAAGCCTTCCATATAATCGATATCCAAATAAATGGCATCGCAAGGAATTTCGTTTTCCCTAAATCCATCGGCGACCTCCCTTACCTTTTTTTCGGGATAGTAACTCCATTTGGATTGGTGAAAACCCAAGGCCCATAAAGGTGGCAATTCGGGCACACCTGTTAAATCGGTGTAGCTTTCCACTACTTTGCTCATTTGTGGACCGTAGAAAAAGTAATAGTTCATTTCACCACCGTCGGCCCAAAAACTGGTCACGTTTCGCTTTTCGTTGGCAAAATCGAAATAAGTACTGAACGAGTTATCGAAAAATATTCCGTAGGATTGGTTTTCTTTTAGCCCAACAAAAAATGGAATGGATTTGTACAGCGGTTCTTGATCTTTTCCATAGGCGTAAGAATCGGTTACCCAGTTGTTTACCCTTTTTCCTTTAAGATTGGTATGAGAGGCCTTATCGCCCATTCCGTAATAGCTTTCCCCAGAATGGCTCACCTTGCTCATCTTTACCACATTTCCACCGTAATCGAAATTCTCTTCCCAATGGAATCCCAGTTCATCCTCGTTCAAAATTACATCGTCCAAATTGGCAATCTGCACCTTCAGGTTCGACTTCTTGATATAAATTTTGAGCTTGGAAGTGGTAATCACATATTCCGGAATCTCGTCCGTTACTTCAAGTTTGTTATACCCGAGGTTAACATCATCACTCAAGGCGTACGAGAAATCGGGTTCAAAAACCAGTTCGGTGGCATATCGGAATCGCACGACACTATCCCGCAAGATGGTTAGTTGTAAAATCACACCGTTCTGGGTCGTGAAATACAGCTTTTCGTTCTCTTGCTTAAAATCTACTATATGGTTGGGGAACAGATTCCCTCTTTTTTCTATTTCAGTATTAGTAATCATACTTAATCAGTTGAGAATCACAAAAGAAATACAAAAGCCCGAATAATGAAACATATGTTATGAAAAGCAATTAACTACAACGTTATCGTATGTGTTATTTGTACACAACAACGCCCAAGGGAGGTAGGGTCATTACTACAGATTGGTCGTATCCGTTCCAGGCCGTTTGCGAAGGCTTCATAGTTTTCTTGCCTATTCCACTTCCAGAATACCTTTTGTCATCGCTATTGAACACCAATTTTAAATTGGAAGTTTTGGGCACCCCTATCCGATAATTTTCTCGGGGTACCGGGGTAAAGTTACAGGCTATGATCAAATCGTCTTTAGGGTCGTTCCCCTTTCTAATATAGGATATCACTGTATTTTCGGTGTCGTTGTACTCAATCCATTCAAAACCTTCTTGGCTAAATTGTTTTTCATAAAGTGCAGGATTGGCTTTGTACATTTGGTTCAGATCCTTAATGGTCTTTTGTATTCCGGAATGAAAATCGTATTGCGTTAAATGCCAAGGTAGACTTTCCAGAAAATTCCATTCGGATGATTGACCAAACTCACCCCCCATAAATAGCAAATTACCTCCGGGATGCGTAAACATATATCCAAAAAGCAATCTCAAATTGGCAAAACGTTGCCACTCATCCCCTGGCATACGATACAACAAGGAATTTTTACCATAAACCACCTCATCATGCGAAAAGGGCAACATAAAGTTTTCGGTAAAGGCATAGGTCATGCTAAAAGTGATATCACTTAGGTCATAAGATCTATAAATAGGTTCTTTTTTAAAGAACTCCAAGGTATCGTGCATCCAGCCCATCATCCATTTCATCCCAAAACCCAATCCACCAAAATGAACGGGCTTGGTAACTCCAGCAAAGGCTGTTGATTCTTCGGCAATGGTCTGCACGCCTCTATAACTTGCATAGACTTCCTGGTTCATCTCCCGCAAAAAGGACATGGCCTCCAAGTTTTCGTTATTGCCATACATATTGGGTTCCCATTCGCCGTCTTCCCTCGAATAATCCAAATATAACATCGAGGCCACCGCATCTACACGGAGTCCATCGATATGAAACTGATCTAACCAATAAATGGCATTGCTGATCAAAAACGCACGAACCTCGTTTCTGCCATAATTAAAAATGAGGCTTTTCCAATCGGGATGGTATCCTCTTCTTCTATCGGGATGTTCGTAGAGGTGTGAACCATCAAAAAAGCCAAGTCCGTGGGCATCTTCTGGAAAGTGGGATGGCACCCAATCCAAAATCACACCGATTCCCTTTTGGTGGAGTCTATCCACCAAAACTTTAAAGTCCTCAGGTTTTCCAAAACGGGATGTTGGGGCAAAATAGCCTGTGATTTGATACCCCCAAGAAGGGTCGAACGGAAATTCCATCACCGGCATAAACTCCACGTGGGTAAATCCCATTTCCTCCACATAATCAGCCAATTCATCGGCCAATTCCAGATATGTTAAATATTCCCAGCCATTTTTCTTTTTCCAGGACCCCAAATGCACCTCATACACAGAAAATGGTTTGTCCAATCCATTAATGGTTTCTCGGGTATCCATCCAAGCCTCATCGTTCCATTTATGCTTGTCCTCCCAAACCAACGAGGCTGTCTTGGGTGGCTGTTCGCAAAAACGGGCAAACGGGTCGGCCTTCTCCGTCCAAACATTATTGTTATTTGAATGTATTTTGTATTTGTACTTGGTTCCCTTATCCACCCCTGGAATAAAACCCTCCCAGATTCCACTACTGTCCCAACGGACCTTCAGTTGGTGTTCGGACTCGTTCCATTGGTTAAAATCGCCAATAACACTAACAGATTTGGCCGATGGGGCCCAAACCGCAAAGTAGGTGCCTTTAACCCCATCAACTTCGGTTAGATGAGAACCCAGTTTATTGTAGAGCCTAAAATGTTTTCCTCCTTTAAAAAGGTCAATATCAAAATCAGTAAAAAAACTATGCGGGACTACCTTGGACATATCTGAGGAATTTGTTTCTTACAATAATACACATCTTTAATTAAGAATCCGATATTGAATTGGGCTTTTACCAGCGAAATCAAGTAATTTTAAAAAATGGAACGCTTTTTGATTTTCATCCAAAACAGTGAAAACAAAAACAAATCAAAAATCCAAAATCATGAATAAATTTAGTACAATTTTAGGCGTAGTCTTAGTTTTATTTTTAACCGCCTGTGAAGGCCCACAAGGCCCTCCCGGATTCGATGGACCCCAAGGTATACCAGGTGCAGACGGCATCCAAGGCCAGGTAGTTGAAGTGGAGGGTGTGAACTTTGGATACGATGCTGGCGCCAATCTTTTTAGCACATTGATCAATTTCTCCGACATTACCGATTTTGAGGTTTTCGAATCTGATGCTGTTTTGGTGTACCGATGGGCAGGCTCCATTACTTTGAATGATGGTAGCGAAGCTGACCTATGGAGTCAAATTCCACAAAATTATTTCTTGGAAGCAGGAACCATCCAATATGTGTTTGAGCACACTTTTGTGGATTTGGAATTGTTTATAGATGGAAATTTCGACCTTTCTTTCTTGAGCACCGATTTTACCGATGACCAAATTTTCAGGATTGTATTTGTTCCAAGTGAATATGCAGAAGCCAATGATTTGGACACTGCCAATTTTGAAAGTGTAATGTCATCCTTGAACATTAATGAAGGACAGATCATGAAGTTAGACCTCAACTAATTTCAGATAACATAAAGGAAAAGTCCCGTTCCATTCGACGGGACTTTTTTTGTGCTTATTTTTGAAAGGAACCGATCAATTTTACGTCTACTCATAAAAAGTCGAAACATGGGAAAAAGATTGCTATTGATTGCACTTGTAGTTTTTGTAGGCTGCAAGGGCAATTCACAAGAAAAAGAAAAGAAAGAGAAAACCCAAAAAGAAACCGCTTACAAAGTTAACAAGACCGACGCTGAATGGAAGGCTGAACTTTCGGAAATGGAATACCTTGTGCTACGCAAGGCAGGTACCGAACGTGCTTTTACCAGCGATTTGTTGAATATTAAGGAAAAAGGCACTTATGTTTGTGCCGGTTGTGGCACTCCGGTTTTCAGAAGTGAATACAAATATGAATCGGGCAGTGGATGGCCAAGCTTTGACAGGGAAATCGAAGGCAATGTAGCTTTTGATGTGGACTACAAAATTGGCGTTGCCCGAACCGAAGAGCATTGTGCCACATGCGGTGGACATCTTGGGCACGTTTTTAACGATGGACCGCGAAACACCACCGGTAAAAGGCATTGCATTAATGGTGCTGCACTTGATTTTGTAGCGGACAATAAGTAAGAACCAACCCAAAGGCTATTATGGATAAAAAATACGGTGTAACAAAAACTGAGGGCGAATGGAAAGAGCAACTTTCCGCCGAAGAATATTACGTATTGCGACAAAAAGGAACCGAAAGACCGCACACAGGAGAATTCGACCTTCATTTTGAAAACGGAGACTATCACTGCAAGGCCTGCAAGGCCAAATTGTTCGAAAGTGAACATAAATTTCAAAGTGGATGCGGATGGCCCTCATTTGATGAGGCCGTTGAAGGTGCCATTGAGTACATTCGAGACACTTCGCACGGTATGATCCGTACCGAAACGGTTTGTGCCAATTGTGGTAGCCATTTGGGACACGTTTTTAACGATGGACCACGCGAAACCACAGGCATGAGATATTGCATCAATTCTGTGAGCATGGATTTTTCCTCAGAGGAAGAATAAAAACAATATCTGCTTTTTTCCCTCAAACAAAATTCCACCCATTATTTTCACAAACTCTTCGATTTTTGAATTTTTCACCTTGGGATTTGGAGTATGATTTCCGTACTTTTGCACCTGCCTAGCATAAAGCTATGCTTCGAATCTAACTATTAAAATAAAAATCTAATGAGCAAGTTCGATATAATTGTTTTGGGAAGTGGACCAGGTGGATATGTAACCGCTATCAGAGCCTCCCAATTGGGTTTTAAAACCGCTATTATTGAAAAAGAAAGTTTAGGTGGTGTATGTTTAAATTGGGGGTGTATCCCAACAAAAGCACTTCTAAAATCTGCTCAGGTTTTTGAATATTTGAAGCATGCCGGAGATTATGGTCTAAGTGCAGAAAATGTTGACCACGATTTTGATGCAGTTGTAAAAAGAAGCCGTGGTGTAGCCGAGGGAATGAGTAAGGGAGTTCAATTCTTGATGAAGAAAAACAAGATCGAAGTCATAAATGGATATGGAAAAGTAAAGCCCGGCAAAAAAGTTGAGGTAAAAGCAGAAAGTGGGGAAACCACTGAATATACTGCCGACCACATTATTATTGCAACTGGTGCACGTAGCCGTGAATTGCCAAGCTTACCCCAAGATGGTAAAAAGGTAATCGGTTACCGTGAGGCCATGTCCTTAAAAGAGCAGCCCAAGAAAATGATTGTGGTAGGTAGTGGAGCCATCGGAATGGAATTTGCTTATTTCTACCATTCCATGGGCACAGAAGTTACTGTTGTGGAATACATGCCAAACATTGTTCCTGTTGAGGACGAGGATGTTTCCAAGCAATTGGAGCGTAGCTTTAAGAAAACAGGGGTGAAAATCAAAACTTCTGCTGAAGTTACAAAAGTGGATACTTCAGGTGATGGCGTAAAAGCCACCGTAAAAACCTCCAAGGGCGAAGAGGTTTTGGAAGCTGACATTGTATTGTCTGCCGTAGGTATCAAAACCAATATCGAGAACATCGGTTTGGAAGATGTTGGAATTGCCACGGATAGAGATAAAATTATGGTAAATGATTACTACCAAACCAATATCCCTGGCTATTATGCCATTGGTGATGTAACTCCGGGTCAAGCTTTGGCCCACGTTGCGTCTGCCGAAGGTATTCTTTGCGTTGAAAAAATCGCTGGAATGCATGTAGAGGCCTTGGATTATGGAAATATTCCAGGATGTACGTACTGCATCCCTGAAATAGCTTCTGTTGGTTTGACGGAAAAACAGGCCAAAGAAAAAGGATACGAGCTTAAGATTGGTAAATTCCCATTCTCTGCAAGTGGTAAAGCCAAGGCAGCTGGAACCCCTGATGGTTTTGTAAAAGTAATTTTTGATGCCAAGTACGGTGAGTGGTTAGGTTGCCACATGATCGGTGTTGGTGTTACCGATATGATTGCAGAAGCCGTTGTTGCCAGAAAATTGGAAACCACTGGGCACGAAATCCTAAAAGCAGTTCACCCTCACCCAACCATGAGTGAAGCGGTTATGGAAGCTGTGGCAGATGCCTACGATGAAGTTATCCACCTATAATCATTTAGATGCTTAAAATTTTTAGGGCCACCGCCATTTTAGAAGGTATTTCCTATTTGTTATTGTTTGGCATGAGCATGCCGTTAAAACATTGGGCAGATATTGCCGAACCCAACCAAGTTGTGGGTATGGCACATGGAATTTTATTTATTCTTTACGTGGTTGTGGCCGTAGTTTTTTGCTGGGAGCGCAAATGGGGCCTAAAAAGGTTCTTGGTGCTCTTTGTGGCATCCCTTTTACCTTTTGGGACGTTCTATGCCGATAAAAAATATTTGAAAGATTTAGCCTAGAAAACTCTGAATGGCCAAATCATAGCTTTGGAGTCCAAAGCCAAGGATTACCCCTTTTGCTCCTGATGAAATATAGGAAACGTGGCGATATTCCTCGCGTTTGTGCGTGTTGGAAATATGCACTTCAATCACGGGAGTTGAAACTGCTTTGACTGCATCGCCAATACCCACCGAAGTGTGCGTATAGGCAGCAGCGTTCAAAATAATCCCATCATAACTAAACCCAACGTCCTGAATCATTCCAATAATTTCCCCTTCAATATTGGACTGGAAATACTCCAACTCCACTTGTGGAAATTTTTGCTGCAAGGTTTCAAAATAGTCCTCAAAAGTGGTACTTCCGTACACTTCGGGTTCTCTTTTGCCCAATAAATTCAAGTTAGGGCCATTGATGATCATTAGTTTCATGCAATCAAAAATACAATAAAAAGAAAAGGACGGAGTATTTCCGCCCTTTTACTATTTCAATATACTTTTTTAATCAAAGGCAAACTGCATTCCAAAGCCAAAGGCCCCTATTTCATTGCCCCAAGTTTCACTAAGTGCAATGGCTGGTCGCCAATCAAAATTGACCACAAAGGGAACTCCGTTTACTTTAAAATCCAATCCTAAATGCGGACGAAGCGCAAAAATGTTATCAAAATCCTTTACAAAGACAATACTTGGTCCAACACCAGCATACCATCGCAAACCTCTAGCCCCAACAATTTGATTGTGATACGAGTATAAAAAAGTCACCAAAGTACCACCATCTTCCAATAGAAAATCGGCTTGCCCTACATGGTTATCGGAGAAAAAGTATTTTCCCGTGGCTCCAAAAAAGGTACCCTCATACATAAGGTCAATGCCCAAACCAAGGGCCGCCCGATAATTGGTCTGTGCCTTAACAGTTATTGACCCCAGCATAGCAAATGCTACAACAAATAGTAATTTTTTCATGTTGTTTTAATTAAGTGGTTAAGTTTATTCGTTTGCTGTGCGAATTGGGGTTATAACAGCTGTATTATTTATTTTAAAACAAGAACAAAAGTCCTAGGGCGACTATGGAAAAGCTAGTGCCATCGTTGCTTACATTGATGTAAGACGCATTCAATTCCGTATTGCCCGTAATATTATATCCGATACTGGGTCGAAGATAAAATCCACCATCATTTCCTTCATTCACACCCACGGCATAACCGATATCGGCGCCCAATTTAAAATCGTAGGTTGGGTACATTCTAATGGCACCGGCTACTGGAATAAATTGAAAATCTTCAAATGAGGTTACAACTGCACCATCAAAATAGGATTCGGAGTCACCAAAAGCATGGATATAGCCACTGGCCAGTCCTAAATCGAAGAGTTCAGAAACTCCCCAATGATGCGCCAAATCCAACCCAAGAGCAAAGCTCGAGGCATCTGAATAATCACCTACTGGGATACCTGCCAATACGCCTGCTTTAAAACTACTCCGATCTACTTGTTGCGCCGTTGCCGATACACCAAAGGCCATAACTACTAGTACTGCTAATAAAATCTGTTTCTTCATTGTTAAAGTTTTACTAAAGCCAAACGCATTCAATCTGGTATTAGTGTACTAGCTGCAATAAAAATCCTACAAAGAATCCTATGGCGGCGCACTTGTTTTTATTCGTGGGTGAAAATATCCTTTTACGTGCATTTTTGCTTCCACCGTTTGACGAATGTGGGTTTTGAATTGACCAATGCCCGATCACAGTTTAATTTTGATGAAATAATGTGTTTATCTTTATCCTATGAACTGGGAACAGGCAATTAACGATTACAGAAACTATCTTAATATTGAACGCGGCCTGTCCAAGAACTCCATTGTCAATTATACTTTGGACTTACAAAAACTAGCCCAGTACCTAGACGAGCATCAGATTGAGGAAAAGCCCATTAAAATAGATAGAGAGACGGTTCAACAGTTTATTTATGACATTGCCAAAACGGTAAATCCTCGTACGCAGGCTCGAGTTATTTCGGGTCTAAAAGGTTTTTTCAACTATTTGGTTTTTGAAGATTACCGGGAGGACAATCCTATGGATTTGATTGAAACCCCAAAAATTGGTCGAAAACTTCCGGACACGCTTTCGGTGGATGAAATAAATGAATTGATTAGCGCTATAGATCTTTCCAAGCCAGAAGGAGAACGCAACAGGGCTATATTGGAAACTTTATATGGCTGTGGACTGCGAGTCTCGGAATTGGTGAACCTTAAATTATCTGACCTATTTTTTGATGAAGATTTTATTATGGTGATGGGAAAGGGAAGCAAGCAACGTTTTGTACCTATTAGTGATGTCAACAAAAAGTATATTAACATCTACCAAAATCAAGTTCGGGTACACCTTTCCATTCAAAAAGAACATGAAGATTTTCTGTTTCTCAACAGAAGGGGGAAACAATTGACCCGCGCCATGATTTTCACCATCATTAAACGTTTGGCCGAACAAATCGGATTGAAAAAGAACATTAGCCCACACACCTTTCGACACTCTTTTGCAACCCATCTACTGGAAAATGGGGCAGACCTTAGGGCCATTCAGCAAATGTTGGGCCATGAGAGCATCACCACCACCGAGGTGTACATGCACGTGAACCGAAAACATCTCACTGAAGTATTGGAAAGATATCATCCCAGAAAAATAGGAGATTAAAATTTTACCCGAGTTCCCAATTCAATTCGGGTATTCACATTCTCCAAACCTAAACTATGAAAGTCATAGGTGCCCAACGGCTGCACCAACTTAATATCCATAAGCATATTGGGGCGTATCTCCTTTTCCAGCCCTACAAAAATTTCTTGCCTGGGTACCGGATTTGGATAGCCTTTACCCTGATTGTACAAATCCCACTCTTGCTGATACCCGCCAATTAGACTTGTGGTCTCGTTAATTTGCTGTTTTATCCTAGCTGCCAATTTGAGCCTATCTGCTCCCCATCTTCTATAATGTTCACCCCCGACTCCAATTTCGGTGTTTTCCCAAATTCTACCATTGATTCGAAACCAACCATAATGGTCCAAATCGTTAAATGATGGATAGGTAAAACCCTCTATATACAAAAAAGAAGCATCTTCAGGTTCTTCGGAGCTTGAAGCCTGCCCGTAGCTAATGTGACCCAATAGCACGAGTAGCACAATATGGAAATGTTGCAGTTTTAACATGGTAAGTGTTTGACAATGAAGTTACCATGTTTATTCCAACGCCCATGTTAATTTAGAGAAAATTAACCTTTAGGTCAATCTTGTTTGAGGGTATCCCGCTCTACCTTATTCTGCGTTTTAAAAGGACGGATAATCAATCGAGCTTCCCTGTCGAAGCGAATATAGTTGTACACCCAATTGATAAAAACCACCACCCTATTTCTAAATCCAATTAAAAAATAAAGGTGTACGAACATCCAAACAAACCAGGCAAAAACTCCTTGAAATCTAATATTCTTCATGTCAACCACGGCTTTGTTTCTTCCCACTGTCGCCATGCTTCCCTTATCCCTATACTTAAACGGTTTCATGGGTACATCATCAATTAACCGAATAAGGTTTTCTCCTAAATTTCTTCCTTGTTGAATGGCGGGCTGTGCCATCATCGGGTGTCCATGAGGAAAATCCTCGGTCTCCATTTGGGCCACATCGCCAATGGCAAAAACACCAGCTACACCTTGAACTTGGTTAAACTGGTCAACTTTTAACCGGTTACCTCTTGCCAAAAGATGTTCGGCATCTAAACCTTTAATACCTACAGCCCTAACCCCAGCTGCCCAAACCAAGGTTGCTGCTCTAAAAACAGTATCGCAATCAGTGCTCACCAATTTTCCATCATAATCCGTCACACGAATATTCTTCCAAACATTAACGCCCAATCTCTCCAAGAACTTTTCTGCCTTTTCAGATGCCTGTTCGCTCATAGCTGGTAAAATTCTATCGCCACTCTGGATCAGGTTGATTTGCGCTCTACGGGTATCCAAATCGGGATAGTCTTTAGGAAGAATCCCTTTTTTAATCTCAGCCAAGGCACCTGCCAATTCCACGCCAGTTGGGCCACCTCCAACAATGACAAAGTTCATAAGGGCTTCTCGTTCGTGTAAATTATCGGTAAGAAGGGCCTGTTCAAAATTTTCCAAAATCAAGCTTCTCAAATTCAAAGCCTGCGGAATGGTTTTCATGGCCATCCCATAATTTTCAATGCCTTTATTACCAAAGTAATTGGTTTCAGAGCCCGTAGCAATCACCAAATAATCATAAGACATCTCTCCGATATTGGTTTTAATGCGTTTCTTCTCGGTATCCACTTCCTTCACACTCGCCAACCTAAAATAAAAATTGGGGTAACCCTGTAAAACCTTACGGATGGGATAGGCAATGGAATCCGGTTCCAGACCCCCTGTGGAGACCTGATACAATAAAGGTTGAAAATTATGATAGTTGTGCTTGTCCAAAAGCACTACTTGGGCATCTTTGTTACTTAATTTTTTAGCTAGGGCAATGCCCCCAAAGCCACCACCGATAATCACAACTCGGGGATAACTTGACTGCGGAATGTTCATGCTTGACATGCTGACAAATTTACGTATTCCCATGCAGGGCATAACATGTTAGGTAGGGTTTTTTAGTATATTTAGCGCCTAACTCAAAAAAACTCCATACAATGAAAAAAATTCTCCCATTAGGTGCCCTTTTACTATTTGGTGCATCAACTATGGTAGGTCAAAAAAAAGAGGCCGATGTTATTAAGGCTTTGGATGCCAAAACAGAAAAATATGGCGAAATCGCCCATGAAATCTGGAACTTGGCCGAAATGGGCTACTTAGAAGAAAAAAGTTCGGCGCTTTTACAAGAAACCTTGGCCGATGCTGGTTTTTCCATCAAAAAAGGCATTGCAGGAATTCCAACTGCTTTTATGGCCGAATACGGTTCAGGATCTCCGGTTATTGCCATTTTAGGCGAGTATGATGCCTTGCCCGGACTTTCCCAACAAGCTGTTCCAGAAAAACAATCTGCAGGAGCCGCTGCCGGCCATGCATGTGGCCACCATTTATTTGGTACAGCTTCAACGGCTGCCGCCATTTCTGTAAAAGAATGGTTGGCCAACAACAAGATTGAAGGTACCATCCGTTTTTATGGTTGTCCAGCCGAAGAAGGTGGCTCTGGGAAAGTATATATGGTTCGTGAAGGTGTTTTCGACGATGTGGATATTGCCCTTCATTGGCATGCTGGCTCAGCAAATGCCGCTAGTGCCGGTGCTGCCTTAGCCAATAAATCGGCCAAATTTAGATTTCACGGGGTTTCAGCCCATGCCGCTGCCGCACCTCAAATGGGACGCTCTGCCCTTGACGGTGTAGAGGCCATGAATGCCATGGTGAACATGATGAGAGAGCACGTTCCTGAAGATGCAAGAATTCACTACGTAATCACGGATGGTGGTAAGGCACCAAATGTGGTTCCTGATTTTGCCGAAGTGTACTATTATGCAAGACACAACACAAGAGATGTTGTTATGGATGTGTTCGACAGAATTGTAAAAGCTGCCGAAGGTGCTGCAATGGGCACAGGTACAACCATGGAGTATGAAATGATCGGTGGAACCCACGAACTGTTACCCAACTTGACCATTCAGCGCATGATGCACGAAAACTTGACCAAAGTTGGTGGGGTAACTTACACTCCAGAGGAAAAAGAATTTGCTGAAAAAATCTCTAAAACTTTAGGAAGAGAAACCTTGGACATTGCAACGGCTGAAAATATTCAACCCTTTAAAGAAGTAGCACAAGCATTTGGTTCTACCGACGTGGGTGACGTAAGTTTTACCGTTCCAACAGCTGGTTTGGGAACTGCAACCTGGGTTCCGGGAACACCTGCCCACAGCTGGCAAGCCGTTGCCGCAGGAGGTATGAGCATCGGAACCAAAGGAATGATGGTCGCAGCAAAAACATTGACGTTGACCGCAATGGATATTTTTAAAAATCCAAAAGTGGTGGAAGCTGCCAAGGAAGAGTTGATTGAAAGACGAGGCAAAGACTTTAAATATATTCCTATGCTCGGAAACAGACCGCCAGCATTGGATTATAGAAAATAAAAGCGCTGGTTTTGTAACAAACAACGCTTTATGCATACTTATCAATAAATAAAGCACCCTTACCAACCTTTTAGTGAATAAAGAACTGGAACATCGTTTTGTGACGGAACTTGAGGACAACCAGAACATTGTCCACAAGGTGTGCAGCCTGTACACCAACGACAAGGATTCCCACAACGACCTGTTTCAGGAAATCACGATACAGCTTTGGAAAGCTTACCCAAAGTTTCGGGGCGATGCCAAATTTAGCACTTGGATGTACCGAGTTGCGCTGAACACAGCGATTACATTGTACAGAAAATCCAAGAAAAGAGTCAAGACCCAAGATTATGACTCTGTTGTGCACAGAATCAAGGCCAAAGAGTACGACGATACCGAAGAAAGGCAATTAAAATTGATGTACGATGCAATCAAACAATTGGGCGATATTGACAAAGCTTTGGTATTCCTTTATCTGGAAGACAAAGATTATTCCGAGATAGCCGAAACTTTGGGAATTTCCGAAGTAAATGCAAGGGTAAAGCTGAGCAGGGTTAAAACAAAATTAAGAACCATCTTAAACCCTTAATGGTATGGATGAATTGGAGCTCTTAAAAAAAGACTGGCAAAAACGGGAAGCTGAACTTCCTAGATTGTCCTACGACCAAATTTATAAGATGATTTGGAAGAAATCTTCTTCCATCATCAAATGGATATTTTATATAAGCCTTCTGGAATTTGTATTTTGGGCAGGCATCAATATTGGTTTCAACAGTCCAGAAACCATGGCAGAGCTCAAGGCTATGCACATCCATAAGGTAATCATGGTGTTGAACATCATCAACTACGTCATTATTTTATATTTCATTTATAAATTCTATAAAAACTACAAGAAGATTTCATTTACCGATTCGTCCAAAAAACTGATGAAGACCATTTTGGATGTAAAACGAACCGTAACCCAATATGTATGGTTCAACTTGATCATTTTCACCACCTTTTTAATCATTAACATGTACGGTGTTTTGATTTATGGGGAAGAAGGCAAAAAAATTGTCGAAGCAGCTTCACAAGATGGTGATGCTTTTGTATTCTGGGCCATGGTCATAGGAATTTCCATCGTATTTACAGCCGCCATCCTATTCTTGATTTGGCTGTTCTACAAACTTCTTTACGGAATTCTATTAAAAAGACTTCGGGAAAATTATAATGAACTTAAAAAATTGGAGGTTTAATCGCCTTTATAGCTGTACCTTCTTTTTTGATTCTCCTCTTCGTACGCCAATAATTCAGCTTTGGAAATCACCTTTAAGAAAGAAGGATGTTGCTCGATGGCGTATTCCAGTTTTTCTAAAATCGCATCAATGGACTCGTTGTCGTAATCAATTTCCAATGGGGTTTTAATCTGCATGGACTGCAGAATACCTTTCTTTTTAACCCGCAATCCCTTTTTATCGAATGAACGACGGAAACCATCGATCACTACAGGGACAACTACGGGTTTATATTTTTTAATGATGTGAGCCGTTCCCTTCCTCAAAGGTTTCCAAGGCGTCGTTGTACCTTGTGGAAAGGTAATTACCCAACCATCATTCAACGCACGGCCAATATTCGAAATATCACTGAATTTTACCTGTCGGTTCACTTCTTGACCACCTGCCCGCCATGTTCTTTCAATACTAATGGAACCTGCATAGGCTAAAATCTTGGTCAACAAACTCTTTTTCATGGTCTCCTTGGCCGCCACATAGTAAATGTTCAATTTCGGGTTCCAGAGGTACCCCAAATTTTTAATATTATCGTCCCTTCCCTTTAAACTGGCGTTGAACACATGGAACATGGCCACTACATCGGCAAAATAGGTTTGGTGATTGCTCACGAAGAGCACATTGGTATCGGGCAAATCACGAATAATTTGCGACCCCTCGATTTCCAGGGTATTAAAACCTTTATAACGTTGGTGCGTCATCATACCTGCGATACGAATCAACCATCGTTTTAAAAATAAAATATGTCCAAAAGGATTTTTCTTGAACAGACCCATGAATTGGTTTGTTTGATATGGCAAATTTACAAAAACACGGTTAAAGCACTTGCCGCAAAAGCTCTTTGATTTCGCTCAACATCATGGCCGTGGCACCCCAAACGGTATAACCATTTAATCTATAAGCAGGTACATCAATATTTTTTGCGTAGGAAGTGGTCAAATTTTCTTGAATATGGTTGGAATCATCCAAAAAATCACTCAAAAACACCTCTACCAACTGTTCCACTTCACTTTCTTGAAGCACAAATGGTTGTGGTGCGGGATAAATTCCCATATACGGTTGCACCAAAAAATTACTGGGTGGAATATAAACTTCGCTCAATGCTTTGATGACCTCAACCCCCGATGGTGGCACTCCAACTTCTTCATGGGTTTCCCGTAAAGCAGTATCCAAAAGATTGCTGTCGAATCGCTCTTCTTTTCCGCCTGGAAAGCCAATTTGGTTGGAATGTACCCCTTGGTAGGTCTTTCTTAATATCAACAATAATTTGGTCCGATAATCATCATCAGGAAAAAACAAAGCCATTACCCCTGCTCTTCTTGGGTTCGCATCACGAACTTTATTTCTCTTCATCCACTCAATTCGCAATTGCGGCGACATTTTATAATGGGAATCCTCCCCGGGAAGTGGGAGATTTTTTAATTTTAGAGCTAGTTGACAAAATTCATTAAAATCCATGCTGTTGAAACAATCGGCTTTTATCTCAAGTTTATTTCTATTTCTAAGTATCTCCTGTGGGGAATCCCCTAAAAAAAGTACTGACAAAGTTGAGGAAAATATTGCAAAAACAGATACTCTAGTTCAAAGTGTTGTTGATTCCACAACGATCAAAAAAGAAGAAGTTGAAGAAGAGGAATCCTTTGAACTCACCGAAGAAAATGCCATTGATTTCTTTTTTGACTATGCCAAAACCCTAAAGGCAGACAAGGTGAAACTGACCACCACCATGGGTAGTTTTACCCTAGAGCTTTACGATAATGTACCTTACCACAAAGCAAATTTTATTTATTTGGCACGTCAAAAATATTTTGACAGCACCCAATTCCATAGGGTGGTAAAGGATTTCATCATTCAAGGCGGAAACTCGGATGACAAGCGAACAGCACAAAAACGTTCGAAAATAGGGCGCTACTTATTGCCGCCAGATACCCGAAAAGGCCACAAACACCATCGTGGCACCATTTCCATGCCCAGTAGTGAAAGGGACAACCCACACAAATTGGCATCCCCCTACGAATTCTTTATCGTGGTCACCAAACCTGGCAGTTACCATTTGGATGGTTCGTATACTCCTTTTGGCCGCGTAATCGAAGGAATGGATGTTGTGGACAAAATAAACAACGTTCCCGTAGGCGACGGAGACTGGCCGTGGCAAAGTGTTTATATTCTTACCGCGGAAGTGTTATAGGTAAACTAAAAAAATATAAATTAGTTTACACGATTTAACAACTCACTCGACATGATTAAAACTGAAAAATTCATCTATGAAGGCGATGGAAAAACCTACCAAGGGGTGCTCGCTTTTGATGACAGCAACAAAGAAAAACGACCTGCCATAATGGTGTCCCACACTTGGATGGGACAATCACAATTTGAAGCCGACAAGGCCATTGCCCTTGCAGAACAAGGATACTTGGCCTTAGCCATCGATGTGTATGGCAAAGGAAAAAGAGCCAAAGATGCCACCGAGGCCGAAGCACTAATGATGGAAATGCAAGAAGACCGCCAAGAGCTGCTCAACCGCCTTCTCCTAGCCATGAACTCCCTTAAAAAACATGAGCTTGCCGATGCTGCCAACATCGCGATCATAGGTTTTTGCTTTGGAGGAAAGTGTGCATTGGACCTTGCCCGTTCGGGAGTGGCCATAAAAGCTTCCGTTTGTTTCCATGGTATTTTTGACCCACCAGGTTTGGAACAGGAAGAAGACATTAAAGCCAAAATTTTAGTGCTGCATGGTTGGGAAGACCCATTGGCCTTTCCAAAAGACATCGCTGCTTTGGGTTACGAACTCACGGAGCGTAATGCCATTTGGGAAATGGACGTATTCGGACACACAGGTCATGCCTTTACCAATCCGAACGCCAATGCTCCAGACGATGGCATGATGTACAATCCGCTGGCCACCGACCGTTCTTGGCTTAGAATGTCAAACTTTTTTGAAGAGGTTTTTGCCGACTAACATTCGATACGGCAATCTTTCTTTTTGTTCCACTGGAGCTGTAGTGGCATTTTCAACAACCCTTTTTCTTTCATAAATAGAAACAAGGGCGGCTATGATTATGAGGTTTTTGAAGATATACTGTCCAACCAGACTTAGGCCAAAAGCACCTTGGGCAAAAACCTCATCCGGAAAGAAAAACAGGGGCGTAAAGGTCAATACCATATGAACCAACGCCGCTGTAACCGCAATGCTACGAAACAGACCCAAAACCAAAAGAATCCCTAGGCCAACTTCCCAAACGGCCAATAAAAACAAGGCCACATTATCGGCCATTAGACCAAATGTAAGTTGATGTATGGTATTTTTGGCCAAATCTTCAGCTGGACTTAAATGCGGGATAAACTTTAAAGCACCAAACCATAGGTACACAAGTCCTATGGCTATGGAAATCAATTGGTTTTTGAGGCTTTGTTTCATATGATAAGTGTTTTAACTCTTAAACTCGTTCATTAATTCTGGCGCAACTTTTACTTTCTTGTTCGAAAAACGATAGGAAACGCCCACATTGATCAAATAATCAGCGAAGGCAGCATCGCCATTTCTGGGATTACCGGTTAACTCCTCGGTCTGTTTGTCCGTAACACTTTGCGGACGATCTCTACGTACAGCAAAAGGTACGTTTACGTTCAAGCTGAAATTATCCTTCATAAATGCGATTCCTGGATCAATGGACACTACGTTTCCAGGTCTTCTGAATCCTTCGTTGCCACCTATCAAGTCTTTTACAGGCACACCCTCATACCGAGCCCCCAAAGATGTTGAAATTGTATTGGACAACATTAAACTGGCTCCTGCCCTTACCGAAAATTGGTCTGGCACGGCCATGATGGCCTCATTTTGTAAAATCGGACTCAAGGTTTCGCGGAATGTGCGGGTTCCGTTGGTCTCTCTTGGATTGATCAAATAAAATCCACCTCCGTAGGCAAAAAGCTTTTCGGCAATTTTCTGGTAGAATTGAAAATCGACGGTAATACCAAAACCACCGTCTCCAGGTTGGATACTTTGGTCCACTGGACGCACTTGTGGGCTTCCTTCTGGTCCTACGTTGTAAAAAATATCAGAAGCATTGTAGTTTCCTGTGGGCAATTTAAGTCCCAATCCCACAGCAATATTTCCATTTTGATGTTTTTCAAGGTCCAACAACCAGTAGCCCACTCCTACTCGGATATCGGCCAAACCTCTGGAAAAAGTCATGTTTCGCTCATCCCTGCCATGCTCGTACAAAGAAGAACGGGTATTGATCACAGTTGGAATGGTAATACTTGTGTACAACCTATCGGTAATACCATAGGTCAAAAAGAAATCCCATGAATGTGAGTGGTTAATGACCTCAGAGCCATTGGCCACTCGGTCCGGTTCCTCTTCCGTACCCCTAAAATGACGGAAAGATTTAAAATAACGGTAATTGGTGCCAACCTGAATATCTCCGGGGCCCAATAAATTGTTTTCCAAAGTATTCCCCACACAGGATGAAAAATGACGGATAGCGACACAGCCCTGTGCCTTAACTGATTGGAGGCCCAAAAAAGAGGCGAAAATACATAGTGCAATGATTAGTGTTTTTGTTTTTTTCATTTGGCTTTGGTTGATTGATTTATGCAAAACCCTTACTAAAAGGGCAATCGCAATCGTGTTTTGTTTTGTTCAAGGCCAAAATAGACCTATCACAGCCACAGAAAAACTAATGGAAGTGTAAAAAAGATTAAGAAAGGGTTAATGTACTTAACCAAGCATTAACCATAAATGATTAAAGTATAATGTTTGTGGGATTACTCCTTGGAACTATAAATATTAGGTAGCCGCACATCAAACTTTACGGCAACCAACCTTAGGGATATCACAATTAAAATAGCAGCTACGTAGGCATAGCTTTCCGGAATTGGGAACTTCACAAACAAAAAATAACTTGCCCCTCCCAATATGCATGCGGTCGCATAAATTTCCTTTCTAAAAATCACTGGAATTTCATTACAAAGAATATCTCGAATCACGCCACCAAAACAGGCGGTCATGGTTCCCAAAAATATACACATGATGGGCAAAAGTTCTGCCTCCAAACCTTTTTCAACGCCAACCATAGTGTACAATCCAATCCCAATGGTATCGAACAAAAACAAAGACTTGCGAAGGTATTTAAGTTGATTCACAAAAATGATGGCAAAAACAACGGAAATAAAAATGGTGATTACATAGGTAAGGTCCTGCATCCACCCTACAGGGGTGTTTCCGATAAGTAAATCGCGTAGTGTACCTCCACCGATGGCAGTCACAAAAGCAATAATCAGGACCCCGAACAAATCCAAACGCTTTTCCATGGCCACCAAAACCCCAGAAATAGCAAAGGCCACGGTTCCTAAAACATCAATGGTTATATAGAACATTCTTACATTTTTTGGGTGTAGTAGTTGTAGTCTTTGATCACCACATCCACAAATTCGATGGGCTTCATTTCGGTTTGAATTCCCGTAACTTCTTTGATTCGCTTATCCAATGAAACAATAATATTGTGGTTGCCATTCAATTTGGAGCTATCATACAATTCTTTTATGGTCTGTATTTCTCGGTCCTTAAAAACCGTAACTTGAGAAAATGTAGGTTGATAGTCCTCAGGCAATTCACGCAATAAAGTATCGTGCAAAGAGATTCTTTTCTTTTCACTGATTACCGTAGTTCCTGCAGCAATATCCCCTAAGCGTTGTCCTTTGCCCCGCAATAAAATGGTAAGGACCGCACCTCCTCCAGACGTTAGTGTCACATCAATAATACGAAGTGCCCATCGCACAAAATAATTGGCAAAATTGGGTTTGGAACCATCCAGTTTCACCACTCTTAATGACATAGCGCCTTTTCCAATTGTTTTTCCGTTCATCAAGGTTTCAAACAATAAGTAATATAGAAAGGCGGGAATGGAAAGTATCAAATAAAATGCCCACTGGTCCTCAAATTCAATATCCAAAGAAGCCAAAAAAACAAAAACCAAAATAGTATAGACCCCAATCACAAAACTATCGATGATATAGGCCAACATACGCTCACCCAAATTTGAGGTGTTTTGATGTATGGTTATATTTTGGGCCGTTTCTATTTGAAATTGTTCCATATTTTAGTTTCTTTACTTACAAACTAACCATTTAATGCGAGAGGCCGCTTTTGTAAAGCAAAATAAGGATAAATGGGCCGCTTTTGAAAATGCCCTGAACAATAAAGGACGACTTCATCCTGACAAGCTCTCGGATTTGTACATTGAGATTACCGACCACCTCAGCTACGCCAAAACCTTTTACCCCAATAGCAACACACAATTTTACCTGAATGCCTTGGCCTCGCAAGCGCACCAAAAAATCTATAAGACCAAACGGGAATCGAAGAACCGTATTGTTCATTTTTGGAAAACGGAATTCCCATTAATGTTTTCCCAACATCACCGCGAATTATTGATTGCATTCTTGGTATTTGCCTTTTTTGCAACTGTGGGCGCTTTTTCTGCGGCCAATGAAGGGGATTTTGTCCGCTCCATTTTGGGCAATGGGTATGTGAACATGACCTTGGAGAATATTGAAAATGGAGACCCCATGGCCGTGTACAAAAAACAAGGGGCATTTAACATGTTTTTGGGCATCACCATCAACAATATAAAAGTCGCGGTGTATGCGTTTTCATTTGGTATATTTTTAGGAATCGGCACCTTAATGGTATTGCTCCAAAATGGGATTATGTTGGGCAGTTTCCAGTATTTCTTCTACGACAAAGGTTTGCTTTGGGAATCGGCCCGCACCATTTGGATCCATGGCACCATTGAAATTTCGGTAATTGTTATTGCAGGTTGTGCTGGACTTGTTTTGGCCAATGGCATTCTTTTCCCGGGCACCTACACTCGATTGCAATCTTTTAAAAGAGGGGTTAAAAACGGATTGAAAATAATGGTGAGCACCGTACCCTTTTTTATCATCGCAGGCTTTTTGGAAGGTTTTGTAACCCGACATACCGAAATGCCCGATTGGCTGGCAATTTTAATCATTACAGCCTCGTTAAGCCTTATAGTATTCTATTACATTTTGTATCCATACCAAATCAAAAGAAAAAAAGCTTATGCAAACACCACAAACCTATATTGAGTTTAAAAAACAACGTGAATTGGGGGATATTCTCTCCGACACCTTCGGATTTATTCGCAACCAGTTCAAGCCCTTTTTCGGCACTATCTTAAAGATAGTCGGCCCCTATATTGTGGTGATGCTCATAGCCATGGGTTTTTATATGTACACTGTGGGCGATATTTTTAATGTGGCAACAGTTTACAATACCGTACCCGATCTTTCACCAATAATAATGGTTTTGGCGATTGTGGTGCTCATGTTCAGTTCTATTGCGGCCTACGTTTTGGCACAGGGCACTGTACTGCATTACATCAAATCCTATATAGCCAATAACGGTGTTGCCAATCATGAAGAAGTACACAGAGAGGTGTACCGTTCCTTTTGGTCCTTGATTGGTTTGGGTATTTTGGTCGGTTTATCGGTTTTTGTGGGGATGCTATTTTGTTTTATTCCAGGTATTTATTTGGGTGTACCCCTATCTATATCTTTTGCCATACTTATCTTTCTAAAGAAAGATGTTATGGAATCTTACAATTACAGTTTTACATTGATCAAGGAAAACTGGTGGATAACCTTTGCCACGCTTCTCATCATTTACATTATTGTGGCCGTTGCTTCCTACGCCTTTAGTCTACCTTCTGTAATTTATATGTGGATTAAAATGGGCATATTTTCGGGGGAAATGGATGCGGAAACCTTTAATATTTTCAACGACCCTGTGTATTTGATTTTGAATGTGTTCAGTACCTTGATTCAATTTTTAATGAATATCATACTGTTGGTTGCTACCGCATTTATATTTTTTAACCTCAATGAAAAGAAAAACTTTACGGGTACCTTTGAAAGGATCGACAACCTTGGGAAATCTTCGGAGGATTAAATGCTACGAACACTGCTTTTAGGGCTTTTGCTTTTTTGCGCAACATCCATATTTGCGCAACAGGATTCCATTGTTCAATATGATACCTCGGATGTTGAAGTCCTAGAATTTGGTGAAGACGATTTAAGCACCTACCGAAACAACGAGGATTTCAATTACGAAATGGTGGAGCTGGAATCCACTTGGTTGGATGATATAAAGAATTGGTTCTACACTATCTTCCAACAACTTTTCGAATGGATTTTTGGCGTGGAGAAAGCCACCAGTTTTTTAGCCACCTTTCTTCAAATCCTTCCCTATTTGTTATTGGCCTTGTTCCTTTATTTAGTGATTCGTTTTTTTGTGAACACCCATGCGCGTTCCGTTATTTTAAATAACAAGAATCCAAATACGGTATCACTTTCCGAGGAAGAACGCATCATCAAAACCGAGGATATCGAACAGCTCATTAAAGATGCACTGGCACAAAACGATTATCGCTTGGCCATCCGATATTACTATTTGTTTGTTCTAAAGCAATTATCGGAACGCAATTTAATTGATTGGCAACGTCAAAAAACCAACGACGATTATATCCAAGAACTTTCCAATCCTGAATTAAAAAATATATTTGGCAGGGCCACTTTGTTATACGATTACATTTGGTACGGGGAGTTTGCCATTGATCAAGAACGGTACGCCCAGGTAGAGCATGTTTTTGTAACCCTTAAAAAATCAATCGGCGGAAATGTTTAAAAAGGGTTGGATCTACATCGCGATTGCATTTTTTACCCTATTGGGGATATTTGTTTTGGAGTATAACAAGCCCAAAAACATCAATTGGTTCCCTTCCTATGTTTCTCACCATAAAATTCCGTACGGCACTTTAGTGTTCATTGATTTGATGGAAAAGCATTTTCCCAATTTAATTGAGCAAGTGGAACAGCCCCCCTTCGAGTTTTTGATGCGGAATGACGATATTGAAGGCACCTACTTCTTCGTGAATCAATCCGTATCCTTTGAAGAAGCCGAACTGAATGCCCTATTGGATTGGGTGGATAAGGGAAATACGCTCTTTATAGCTTCGGAATCTTTTGAAAACACCTTGCTGGACACCCTGAATCTGGAATTGAACAGCCTGTACAATACCAGTGAACTGGACCCTACATTTTATCATCAATTGGTGAACCCTCAATTGAAAAAAACTCCAATTACATTCAAACAAGATTATTACGCCGAAAACTTTAGTGAAATCGATACCCTACAAACAGTGGTACTTGGTGAAGTTTATACGGAATCCGATAGTACGGAAATAGTTTCCAAACATATAAATATCATCAAACAACCTTTCGGAAAAGGAGAAATCATTCTATCCAGTTTTCCCAAGGCTTTTACCAATTATTTTATCCTAAAGGATAACAATAAGGATTATACGGCTGGGGTTATTTCATACCTGAATCGTAATGAAACCATTTATATGGACAATTTCCACAAGACTGGAAAATCGTTCTATACCTCGCCTATGTATCTATTCTTAAATACCAAAGAATTGAAGTGGGCCTATTACCTCATCCTAATCGGAGCCTTGGTCTATGTAATTTTTGAAGGCAAGCGAAAGCAACGGGCCATCCCCATAGTGGAACCGGTCAAAAATCAAACATTGGTTTTTACCCGGACCATTGCCGATATGTATTTTGAAAACGGGGAACAGACATTGATCATGGAACACAAGATTGCCTATTTTTTGGACTATATCCGAACCAAACTGCATTTGCCCACCCAAGAAAGGGACGAAACCTTTTTCAATAATTTGGCATCAAGAAGCAATGTGGAGTTGAATGAAGTAAAAGCACTTTTTAGTGTAATGGAAAGATTACAGTCCAAAGAAAAAATCACCAATGAAGAATTGGAAAAACTGAACAAAAATATAGAAGCATTTAAAGCAAAAGCTGATGGAAAATAACGACTTGAACTTTGACAACAGAGTACCCTTGGAAGAACTAAGAACCACAGTAGACCAAATAAAAAAGGAATTGGCCACCGTGATTGTTGGACAACATCAATTTATTGAACTGTTGATTGTCTCCATTTTGGCCGACGGTCACGCTTTGATAGAGGGTGTGCCCGGAATTGCAAAAACGGTTACTGCCAAATTATTTGCAAAGACCCTCAAGACAGGCTTTAGTCGCATACAATTTACCCCCGATTTAATGCCCAGCGATATTTTGGGAACCTCGGTTTTCAACTCAAAAACTACGGAGTTTGAGTTTAAAAAAGGACCTATATTTTCCAACATAATCCTTATTGACGAAATTAACCGTGCACCGGCAAAAACCCAGGCCGCCTTGTTCGAAACCATGGAGGAGCGTCAAGCGACCATTGATGGCACTACCTACCCCATGGGGCAACCGTTTATGGTATTGGCCACCCAAAACCCGATTGAACAAGAAGGAACGTATGCCCTGCCCGAGGCACAATTGGACCGTTTTTTGTTTAAAATTAAAGTGGATTACCCTTCTGTGGAAGAAGAAGTGCAGATTCTACAAACACATCACGAACGTAAGGGGGAAAAACCGCAAGACCACATTAAGGCAGTATTGACCCCTAAAAAGCTACTGGAATTCAAGAAGAACATTCATGAGATAATTGTTGAGGGCAAAATCATGGATTACATTGCCAAAATTATTACCCAAACCAGAAATCATCCACATTTATATTTGGGGGCATCACCAAGGGCTTCCATTGCCACACTAACAGCTGCCAAAGCGTTTGCTGCCATTGCAGGGCGCGATTTTGTAATTCCTGAAGATGTGAAAAAAGCTTTGGTCCCCGTACTCAATCATAGGGTGATTTTAACCCCAGAACGCGAAATGGAGGGCATGACCACTGAAAATGTCGTTTCCATGATCATGGAATCTGTTGAAATTCCACGATAACTATGCAATTCTTAAGGTCGTTTTACATACACACTAAATTTTTCCGGTACATCGCCTTACTGGCGGCCAGTTTTGTCATTTCCTATTGGGTGCCCGTAATTTATCCCATAGCTTGGATTTTGGTGTATGTACTTTTGGCTTTCTTTATTGTGGATGTTTATCTTTTGTATGCCGTAGGGAGTGCCATTTCGGCAAAAAGGGAGTTACCCCAAAAATTATCGAATAGTGATGACAATGTTCTTTCCGTCCGATTGACATCCAAATATGCTTTTCCTGCTGAAGTGGTTATTATTGATGAGCTTCCTTTACAGTTTCAAAAAAGGGATTTTGAGCATAAAATACGATTGTTAAAAAGCGAAGACCACCTGTATCAATATTCCGTTCGACCAGTGGAACGTGGAGAGTATGTTTTTGGCAACTTGAATATTTATGCTTCCTCTCCCATTGGCATCGTAAAAAGAAGGTATGTGTTCCAAAAAGACCAAATGGTGCCCGTGTATCCCTCCATCATTCAGATGCAGCAGTATGATTTTTTGGCTTCGAGCAATCGATTGACGGAATTTGGTTTAAAAAAGATACGTCGCATAGGACACACTCAAGAGTTTGAACAAATCAAGGATTACATCAAAGGCGATGATGTACGGACCATTAACTGGAAAGCCACTGCGAAGAAGAGCCAATTAATGGTAAACCAATACCAAGATGAGCGTTCCCAGCCTATTTATTCCATTATCGATACAGGTAGGGTGATGAAAATGCCTTTTAATCAACTTAGCCTCTTGGATTATGCCATAAATGCGGCCCTAGCGTTTTCCAATGTAGCGCTAAAGCGTAATGATAAAACGGGCCTATTGGCGTTTTCCAAGAATATAGAAACTTATGTGCCTGCGGTTCAAAAAATAACACATCTCAACACCATATTAGAAAGCCTCTACAACATCAATACCCGTTTTTTGGATTCAGATTTTGGGCTGTTGTATGCGCATATCAAACGAAAGGTAAATCAAAGAAGTTTGTTGATGCTCTACACCAATTTTGAGCATATTTCAGGGCTAAAAAGACAGCTCCCTTATATTTCAGCGATTGCCAAAAAACATGTACTAGTGGTTATTTTCTTTGAAAATTCTGAATTGGAATCCTTGATTTCATCCGATGCAGAGAACATTCAGGCCATTTACCATAAAACCATTGCGGAAAAATTCTCACTGGAAAAGCGATTGATGCAAAAGGAACTTCAAAAACATGGCATCCACACCATTTTGACCAAGCCTGAAAACCTGACCATCAACACCATTAATAAATACTTGGAAATAAAAGCTCGGGGACTTATTTAATATCTACCGTTCGGGAAAGGCTAAGCGTATTTAAACTCGGGGGTGTTTCATACGACCCTATTTCAACAGGATTCAAATCGATAGGTTGATCATCATAAAGCTTTGAATATCTACCCCGCAATCTTCTGTTACTATCTTTTTTGGCAAAAAGTTCAATGGCCAAACCAACAGTAACTCCTCCTAAAATAGTGGCCGCCAAATCATCATTGTCCCAACTGTTGTTCGGATTGGAGGCATCCACCGCTTCCTTTGCCATACCAACTATGGCACTACTGGCTACGGCACCTACAAAAGTCCATACACGATTCCCTTTTGAAGCTTGTTTGGCTATTCCTGCCCCCGCTAATCCAAAAAGACTACCGCCAATAAAGTGAAGGGTTTTATCATGCTCCAACTGCCCGTAAGAACTGGAGGCCAAAACAAAAAATAATAGGGTTACAATAAGTGCTCTCATCTGCGGGTAAAAATATTGAATATCGGAAGAAGTATCCCTGCCGTTCAACTAATAGTCCTGCATTTCATCCCGAGCTGCACGAAATTCGGACATCATATCTATAATTACTTGTGCCGCCGGCTTAATTTCATGGATCAAACCTGATACTTGACCTATCTCTAATTCACCGTCTTCGGTGTTGCCTTCGAACATGCCCAATTTGGCTCTACCTCTACCTAAAAGTTCTATCAAATCTTCTTTGGATGCGCCATTTTTATAAGCTGATTGTACTTCCTCGTAAAATTTATTCTTGAGCAATCGAACCGGGGCCAGTTCTTTTAAAGTTAACTGTGTATCCCCTTCCTGCGCTTTCACCACCCATTGTTTAAAAATATTGTGAGAAGATGCTTCGGGAGTGGCCACAAATCGACTCCCTACTTGGACGCCGTCGGCCCCCAACACCATTGCAGCCAACATAGCTCTACCAGTGGCGATTCCACCAGCAGCAATCAAGGGGATATCAATCTTTTCTTTTACCGATGGAATCAAAACCATGGTCGTGGTCTCATCCCTTCCATTATGTCCTCCAGCTTCAAAACCTTCGGCTACCACTGCATCTACACCAGCTTCTTGAGCTTTAAGTGCAAACTTTACACTGCTTACCACATGAACTACGGTAATACCATGGACTTGCAAATATTTGGTCCAAGTTTTGGGATTTCCAGCTGAAGTAAACACAATCTTCACCCCTTGATCCACAATAATCTGCATCAACTTTTCAATGTCGGGGTACAACATGGGCACATTTACCCCAAAAGGTCTATCCGTGGCTTTTTTGCATTTGATGATATGCTCTTCCAGCACTTCGGGGTACATACTCCCAGCACCTAAAAGGCCAAGCCCACCTGCATTGGAAACCGCAGAGGCCAACCGCCAACCGCTGGCCCAGACCATGCCTCCTTGAACAATGGGGTATTCAATTCCGAAAAGTTGTGTGATTTTATTTTGCATGAAGAGTGAATTCAGGTTCAGCAAAATAATCAAAATAATAAGGATAAGCTTAGGAAATCACCCCAGAACCCACCAACTCATCATCCATATACCAGGCTACAAACTGTCCTTCGGTAATGGCGGATTGTTTTTCTTTAAAATCCACATACAAACCATTTTCTACTTTATATAAGGTAGCGGGTTGCAAAGGTTGACGGTACCGAATTCGGGCCATCACCTCCAAGGTCTCATCAGTTTTTAAAGCCAAATCAGGTCGCACCCAATGCTCTTCATCAGCTTTCACAAACAACGTATGGCGCAAAAGTCCAGGATGGGTCTTTCCTTGCCCTGTGTAAATAATATTTTGGTCCACATCGGTATCAATAACAAACAAAGGCTCTTTGGTCCCACCAACATTAAGTCCTTTTCGCTGCCCTATTGTGAAGTAATGCGCCCCTTGGTGTTCGCCAACCACTTTACCATCCCCCAAAGCATATATCGGTTTTTCAGCTTGAAATGCCAATTTTTCTCTGGGTGTTTGAAATTCTGGAACTGTTACTTCGAATTGTGAAGCCGTACTGGGCACCTCAACAATCACCCCTTTTTTGGGTTTTAACTTTTGTTGCAAAAAGTCAGGCAAGTGTACCTTGCCCACAAAACACAGCCCCTGGGAATCTTTTTTATCGGCTGTAATTAAATCGTTGGCAGCCGCTATATCACGAACTTCTGGTTTTAAAAGCTCACCAATAGGAAATAAGGTTTTGGACAATTGCTCTTGCGACAATTGACATAAAAAATAAGATTGGTCTTTATTCGGGTCCTTTCCCGCCAATAGCTGATAGGTTTCGGTACCATCCTCATTCAAAATAGTTCCCTTACGGCAATAATGTCCAGTGGCCACGTAATCGGCACCCAATTGCAAAGCAATCTTTAAGAAAACATCAAACTTGATTTCACGGTTACAAAGCACATCTGGGTTGGGTGTTCTCCCCCTTTCGTATTCGTTGAACATATAATCAACTATACGCTCCTTATATTCTACACTTAGATCCACTGTTTGAAAAGGGATTCCCAGTTTCTCCGCAACAATCAGAGCATCATTACTATCCTCCAACCAAGGGCATTCTTCGGATATGGTCACAGAATCATCGTGCCAGTTCTTCATGAACAAGCCAATCACTTCATAACCCTGCTCTTTGAGCACGTATGCCGCCACACTGGAATCCACTCCGCCAGAAAGTCCTACAACTACCTTTTTCATTGCGATTATTTAAGGGTACAAAAATACAAAAAGGGACTCATTAAACCGATTTTTCCTCATTGTCGATTTGCAACGAACATACTTTCAAATAATTAGGTTAAATTCAATTTTGTTAAAGTTTTTGCTTAAAATGTTAAACACTATTGCTTTAATTTTGTTTAACTATATCTTTATTTCGTTAAACAATCTATAAGACACATGAAAACTTTCAACACAATTACTCGACTAGCTTTACTGGTTTTGGTCGTGGCATTTACCTCGTGCTCCGACGATGACAATGGAGGAAATATGCCTCCAGAAAATGAATTGAACATTGTAGAAACGGCACAAGCTACTGCTGAACTAAGTAGTTTAGTGAGCGCTTTACAAAAAGCGGATGAAAGTGCAAACAACAATTTAGTGGCCGCACTAAGTGCCGAGGGCTCTTTTACCGTTTTTGCACCTACAAATGCCGCTTTTGATGACCTTTTTGCACAATTGGACGGGTTTGATTCCTTGGATGATTTCAACACCCAACAATTGCAAGACTTATTGGCGGTAATACTTACCTATCATGTGGTGGGAGCAGAGGCCTATTCGACCGACCTAAGTAATGGACAAAACATTACCACTCTTCAAGGTTCCGATGTGACCATTTCAACCGAAGGTGGTGTGTTTATCAGTGATGCCACAATGGTAGATGCCGAAGTAACCACTGCAGATGTTGCCGCTTCCAATGGTGTAGTACATATAATAGATAAGGTATTGTTGCCTCAAGCCATTATTGACCAAATAGGAGACCTTATTCTTATGCCCATCACTGATTTGGTTATGGGAAATGAAAATCTAGAAAGCTTATTGGCCGCACTTGTAGCAGCCGATGGAGATTTGCCCACTGTATTGAGGGGCGATGGTCCATTTACCGTATTGGCCCCAACTGATGATGCTTTTGATGCCTTTTTGGATGGAGCAGCTTTGGCTGATGTCCCTACTGACGTTTTGACCAATGTTTTATTGAACCACGTAATAGCTGGTGAAGTTTACGCAGCAGATTTAGTTGGTCTGGGCGCAGGATATACCAGCACCTCGGCCATTGGCGCTGGAGATAGAAATATGAGTTTATATTTTGATGCTTCGGGAGATGTGACCTTTAATGGAGTTGCTACCGTTTCAACGCCGGATGTTAAAGCCTTGAATGGAGTGGTTCATATTGTGGATGCGGTGATTGATTTACCAAATATTGTAGACCATGCAGTGGCCAATCCAGGATTCTCATCTTTAGTTGGTGCATTGACGGAGGGCGGCAATACCACTTTTACCGATCTTCTATCCAACGAAGAGGAGGACTTTACGGTGTTTGCCCCTGGCAATGATGCCTTTGCTGCATTTACCAATCCAAATGGAAATGATATTAACGCTATTCTATCCAACCATGTGGTGGTAGGAGCTGCTGCTTTCTCATCAGATTTGTCCAACTCCTATGTGAACACAGCTGCTGAGTTTGAAGCTGGAGAAAATCTTAGCTTGTATATTAATACAGATGACGGAGTAACCCTAAATGGAACAAGTTCGGTGTTGACTGCCGACGTTGTGGCTACCAATGGGGTGATTCATGCCGTGGATGCGGTAATCGATTTACCAACTGTGGTAACTTTTGCTGCGGCCGACCCTAACTTCTCTACCTTGGTTCAAGCCTTAACGGAATTGACACCAAGTACTGATTTTGTAGGTGTGCTTTCTGCCCAAGGCGGTTCAGGCAGTGACCCTTTCACTGTATTTGCGCCAACAAATGACGCTTTTGCGGCTTTGCCAAGTATTCCAGGAGAAGCTGACCTGATTCCAATTTTACAGCACCACGTAGTGGCTGGAGCCAATGTGCGTTCTGGTGACTTAACCGATGGTATTATGGCCACCACTTTAGAAGGAGATGCCATTACCATTAATCTTCCTGGTACAGGTGATAACATTGCCGATGTTACCGATGGTGCAGGAAATACAGGCATTGGAATCGATGCTGTAGATGTACAAGCCATTAACGGTGTGATTCATGTATTGGATGCCGTTCTTATACCAGACACAACCAACTAGCCTACGTCAGAGTTTTGTTTGATTGATTGGTTGAGTTTTTAACCACAAAAGCCCCCTCGGTGCATAACCTTGGGGGCTTTTTATCGGATAGGGTTTACCGTTCGTCGATGACACATCAAAAGAGGGATATTTTGCCCACAAAAAGAAAGGGTTTGACAACTATTAATTTTTTCGCCGAGGGCAATATTGCATCTTTGGAGTCCCAAATCTTATCAAACTAGACCTATAAAAAAACTCCCCCAAAATCATTGGGGGAGTTTTTATTTTTAAAAGGTTTGGAAGAAGTTTATCTTCTTCCTGTTTTCTTTTGCTCTTCGGCCTGTTCCATCATTTCACGCATTTTACGCTGGAACTTGTTCTCCTTTTTAGGTTTCTTTTTATTCTCCTGAATTTGGGCGTGGATTTTATCCTCATCCAAAATATAGTTCTTGATGGCCAACATAATAAAGATGGTGATCAAGTTGGAGATAAAGTAGTACAAACTCAACCCACTCGCGTAGTTGTTAAAGAAGAACAACATCATAACGGGCGATAGGTACATGATGAACTTCATGTTCGGCATTCCTGGTTGTTGTTGCATCTGCATGCTCTGTCCTGTGGTCATCTGCATGTAGAAGAAAATCGCTACCGAAGCCAAAATCGGGAACAAACTCACGTGGTCCCCATAAAATGGAATGGTGAACGGTAACTCAAAAATGGTATCGTACGAGGATAAATCCTCCGCCCACAAAAACGGCTTTTGCCTTAATGCAAAAGAAGTGGGGAAAAACATGAACAATGAGTAGAAAATAGGCAACTGTAACAAGGCCGGCACACAACCACTCATGGGGCTCACGCCTGCTTTGTTGTACACCTTCATGGTTTCTTGCTGCTTCTTCATGGCGTTGTCCTTGTACTTCTCGTTGATTTCTGAAATCTCAGGCTTCAACACCTTCATCTTGGCTTGAGACAAGTACGATTTATAGGTGACTGGGGACAAGGCCAAACGTACCAAGATCGTCATAATGATAATCGCAATACCATAAGGCAAGAAGGAGCTCAAGAAGGTATAGAAGGGTGTAAAGATGTAACGGTTGATCCAACCGAAAATACCCCATCCAAATGGAATGGAATCTGCCAGACCCAACTCTTTATAATCATCCAATACCTTAACATCGGTAGGACCATAGTACCAATACATGTTTTGGGAAATTTCACCTCCCTGTAATTGTAATGGTGCACGGGTGCTGTATTCTTTGGTGAACAAAATGTCTTTGCCCTCATCCTCGACCAAATTTTTAGAGGACAGATTAGCGGTTTCAAAATGGTTGTCGGTCGCTAAAATGGAACTAAAGAAGTGTTGACGGTAGGACAACCATTTCACATCCACCTCAGATTCTTCATCCAACTCACTGGTTTCCGATAATTTACTGATGTTTCCATCGTCGTGATTATACGTTAAACGAGTGTAACGGTTTTCGTAGCGCACACTTTTATCATGACGGATCCCTTTCATATCCCACTCCAAAGTAATAGGCTTGCTGCTGTTGATCACTCCGTTCAATCCTTGGGAACGCACCGAGAAATCCACCAAATATTCACTTGGTTTGATTTCATAGCGGTATTCCAAAAATTGATTATTGGCCACTTTGGCTTTCATGGAAAGCACTTTATTGTCGCCACTGGTGGTCATGGATGGCTCAAAATATAGATCAGCGGTGTTCAACACACGATTATCCGAAGTGGAAAAAGTCAACCCGAAATTGGCATTGCCATCTTTCACCAAATAAACTGGAACAGAATCATGGGTTACATAATCCTTCATCTTGGCCTCCACAATCTGACCTCCCTTATTGGAAATCTCTAGGTAAAGCACTTCATTTTCCAATTTGGTGGTTCCATCAGTAGGTTGGGTAAAACCAAAGGCACCGATGGTACTTTTATAATTGGCAACTGCTGTGGAATCGTTTAGGTTGATGGTTTCAACCTCCTTTATAGGTGTTTCTTCCGTCTTTTCCTCGGCCTGTTCGGCCATGGCCTCTATCTTCTCCTGCTCCGCTTTTTGAGCTTCCAGTTCTTCTGGTGTGGGTTGATTTTGGAAAAACATGAAAATCAGTATTCCAAAAATCAGTACAAATCCTATTATGGATTTGACGTCCAGCTTCTTTTCTTCCATGAAAATTATTTAGTCGAATTCTTTTTATCGATAATTCAGTGGGCAAATATATGCCCAAAACCACCTTTTATGCCAAACTGGCATTGTTTTGTTTCTGCTTTTGGGTCAATACCGCCTTTACAAAACCTACAAACAATGGATGTGGGTTGGCCACGGTACTTTTGTATTCTGGATGGTATTGTACTCCTATAAACCAAGGATGGGAAGGAATTTCAACTACTTCCACCAAGCCGGTTTTTGGATTAAAGCCCGAAGGCAAAAGCCCCGCCTCTTCCATTTGCTGTTTATACTCGTTGTTGAACTCGTAGCGATGTCTGTGTCGTTCGGCAATATCTGTTGCACCATAAACTTGCTCCACCAAACTGCCTTCTTTTAAATGACAGTCCCACGATCCCAAACGCATGGTTCCCCCCATATCCTTAATGGATTTTTGTTCTTCCATTAAACTGATGACCGGGTAAGGCGTGTTTTTATCCATTTCGGTCGAATTGGCACCTTCTAAACCAAGAACGTTACGGGCAAACTCGATTACGGCCATCTGCATGCCCAAACAAATCCCCAAGAACGGAATATTGTTCTCCCTGGCATACTGAACCGCCTTCACTTTTCCTTCTATACCTCGTTCCCCAAAACCTGGAGCAACAAGAATACCGTCCAAGCCCATCAATTTTTTTTCAACATTCTTTACGGTTAAATGCTCGGAGTGAATGGACCTTACCTCAACATCTACCTCATTGGTAGCTCCTGCATGGATAAAGGCTTCTTGAATGGATTTATAGGAATCTGGAAGTTCTACATATTTACCGATCAATCCGATAACCACTTTGTTCTTCGGATTTTTATGGCGTTGTAAAAATTCTTTCCATTGGTCTAAATTGGGTTCAGTGGTGTTTGGCAAAGCCAATTTTTCCAAGGTAACGGCATCCAGACCTTCCTCTTGCATTAAAATTGGCACATCATAAATGGTGGATGCATCAATGGATTGAATCACGGCTTCCTGCTTCACATTGCAGAACAATGCCAATTTTTGTTTGATGTCCTCAGAAATTTGATGCTCGGTGCGGCACACCAGAATATCGGCTTTGATTCCACTTTCCATCAACGTTTTAACCGAGTGTTGCGTAGGCTTGGTTTTTAACTCGCCTGCCGCGGACAAAAATGGCACCAAAGTAAGGTGAATCACAATTCCGTTGTTATCGCCCAATTCCCAAAGCAACTGACGCACGGATTCTATATAAGGTAACGACTCAATGTCACCCACGGTACCCCCGATTTCGGTGATGATGATGTCGTAATCACCACTTTTTCCCAAAATCTGGATTCGTTCTTTGATTTCGTTGGTGATGTGTGGAACCACTTGCACCGTTTTTCCCAAAAATTCACCTCTACGCTCCTTTTCAATCACGCTTTGGTAAATACGGCCTGTGGTTACGTTGTTCGCTTGCGAAGTTCTTACGTTTAAAAAACGCTCGTAGTGTCCCAAATCCAAGTCGGTTTCGGCACCATCATCGGTCACATAACATTCCCCATGTTCGTAAGGATTCAGTGTTCCTGGATCTACATTGATGTAGGGGTCCAATTTTTGAATGGTAGTTCGGTATCCCCTGGCTTGCAGTAGTTTGGCCAAGGATGCGGCGATAATTCCTTTACCTAAAGATGATGTTACGCCTCCCGTAACGAAAATGTACTTGGTCTCTGACATATTGCTCTCTCTATTACGGGGCGTAAAGGTACAAATTGCCGTTTAGAAATCAGGAGGATTTTTTAGGAAATTCTTTTTGCAGTCGTCTTATAATGGGTTCCAAGTTGTTATCCTTAATGGTGAGCATCAAATCCAAGAAGTTGCCCAGCTTTCCTTCGGGAAATCCCTTTTGCTTGAACCATACCAAATAAGGAAGGGGCAAATCCAACAAATACCGGCCTTTAAACTTACCAAAAGGCATTCGGTAATGGGCCAGTTCCACTAATTGTTTTGAATCGGGTCGTATTTCCATTTATAAGTCTAAAATACTATCTTTCCATTTACAAATCCGAATAATGAGACGTAGAAATTTTATCACCACAGCTGCCATCGGCTCAGCTGGACTGGCCTCCGCTTCGGCCATGACAAGCAGTCAAAGCCCATCCAAAGAATTTAAATTGAAAAACAACATCAACCACAGTGTGTGCGAATGGTGTTTTAACGATATCCCCTTTGAGGAGTTTTTGCAGACCTTGAACGAACTTGGGGTAAAGGCCATTGATTTGATCGGTCCAGATAGGTGGCCAATATTAAAAAAGTATGATATTCATTGTTCCATGTGCAATGGAGCGGAAATTGGACTTGATAAAGGTTGGAACAATCCAAAATATCATGAACAACTCATAAAAAATTATACCGAAATGATTCCCAAGGTGGCCGAGGCAGGTTACACCAACCTAATTTGCTTTAGTGGAAACCGGAACGGTATGAACGATTATGTGGGACTGCAAAATTGTGTGGACGGTCTTTCGCAAATTATGCCATTGGCCGAAAAACATGGTGTTGTACTCCAAATGGAATTGTTCAACCAAGTAAACCACCCCGATTATATGTGCGACAGCTCTATTTGGGGCGTGGAACTTTGCAAACATCTGGGCAGTGACAATTTTAAGTTGTTGTTCGATATCTACCATATGCAAATTCAAGAGGGAGATATTATCCGAAGCATCCAAAATTACCATCCTTATTTTGGACATTACCATACTGCCGGTGTTCCTGGAAGACATGAAATTGACGAAACTCAAGAATTGTACTACCCAGCCATCATCAAAGCGATACATGCTACGGGATTTAAGGGGTATGTGGCACAAGAATTTATTCCCACTTGGCCCGATAAAATTGAGGCCTTGAAAGACGGGTTTATGCGGTGTGATATTTAATCCATATCCATACAAATAAGAAACTGATAAAGCCATCCTAGAAGATGGCTTTTTTATATTTATTCAAAAGATAATTAATCGTAGCTTTAATAGCTGTATACCAACCAACCACTGCATGTTAGCATTTTTTAGAAGAATTAGGCAACGATTGCTTTCCGAGAACAAACTCAGTAAATATCTGATTTATGCCTTTGGTGAAATCATATTGGTGGTTATTGGGATTTTAATTGCACTCCAAATTAACAATTGGAATGAGGAACGGAAAAATGTCGAGCTAGAGCAAGATTATCTTGTGTCCATCTCAGCCGATTTGGAAAATCTAACCTTTAATACGCAGACCATTTATGTGGACCAATTTGACGAGAAAATTGAAAATCTACGTTTTGCCAAAAAATATATAGAGGAACCCTTTGCCATTGTGGATACCGTTGACTTTATAAACACCATTGCAAAGGGAGCCGCATCCTTCAGTGGTTTTTATTTGGTGGATGATGAGGCATACCAAGAGCTTGTAAGTACCGGTAATTTACGTTTGATCCGTAATGATAGCTTGCGAAAAGATCTGTCCGAGTTCTATACCGATATGAAAGTACAAGCCGAATTATCCAAAAGGTATAATACGGATTATGGCAATTATATCAATTCCATTAGGCCCTTTGATAATGATAATCCCAGCCATATGAACTCATATGACACCCATGAGTTTTTGGAGGAATTGAAAACTAAAAAGTTTCGCCAATTAATTGACCACGAACTCACCTATGGCTATCGAACCAGACGTATGGCCAAAACTATTGTTGCCAATGGGCTTAAAATAAAAGAAAGGGTTGATCGGGAAATCAAATAAGCAGTTCAAGAGAAAGTTCAGGTTTAGGTTTTAATCTCCTTCAATACTAACTTTCCTCTTTAAGAGCACTAGCTATTTTCTGGCTCCATTCCAGTTGTTTTTCCCGATTTCTGGAAAAATTGGTCTCCCAATCGTAGCGCTCTTGGTATTCTTGAAGCTCGGTTAAAATATCTTTGTAAATTTTCCTGATTTCTGCCTTTACATCATCCGAAAAGGAAGTTCTTTCCAGTTTATTGCGCATTTTACGGGCAAAGAGCTCCGAAATATCAAAATGTAATTGCTCATGCGCCAAAGTGTTTTCATTGCATTCTTGGGGCTTGTACCACGATTCGTGGGGATAAAAATAGGCGTTCACCTTAAAATCCAAATGTACTTCATGGTGTAGTAAGTTGGCCGAATAGGAATAGCTAATACCGCTCGCCGTAGTTGCTGCAGGTCCTGCCCCCACGGGCACCTTTCCTTTAAAATCGTCCCATGTAAGGCGTTTCATTTCGCTCCATTCAACTCCTTCCTCAATTTCTTGTGCAAATCCGACAAAACTGAGAAAAAACAAATAGGCTATGGCGGTTATTTTACCCAATGAAAATCAATTACTCTTTCAATATCAGGGTGCAAGCTAAAATGTACAGGACAGGTTCTGGCGGTGTGCTCCAAAATTTTACGGTTCTTTTCAGATACATCAGAAGGCATTTCCAATTTTACCTCTATTTTGGAAATCCGTCTTGGATTGGCCTCCATGTGTTTGGTCACCTCTGCAGTGGACCCCACTAAATCGACCCCTAAATCCCGTGCTTTTATACCCATCATGGTCATCATACAATTGGCCAGTCCATTCGCCACGGTATCGGTTGGCGAAAAAGCTTCACCTTTACCATTGTTGTCCAAAGGGGCATCGGTAATAAACTCACTGCCCGAGCGCAAGTGAACATTAGTGGTTCGTAAATTTCCGTTATAAGTTACTTTTGACGTCGCCATCCTGTTTTACCTCTTTAATTTGAAGATCTTCGTATTGCATAATGTAGCAGGCCCGGTTAAAGTACCCTGATGTCCAATCTTTGAAATAATCAAAGCTGTTTCCAGAATAATCGGTCTGTCCTATAATTTTTGAGGTTTCAAAAAGATTGTTCTGGTGGGCCAACTTCAACAACACATCCATGGTCACATCAAAACCACGGATTGCATAACGGTCTGGCTGGTTCCCCTTAAACCTATTGGCATAGGCCTTGGTAAATGCATCATTACCCACTGATCTGTAAAAAGAAGGGTAGGTAAACCTAAGGTTGGACAAATGTGTATTGGAAACGGCGTCATCCTCAAAAGCACTGTTATAACTTGTGGTAAACATACGCACTACTTTCGGTTTTATATCATCATCTGCTCCAACTACAGGTGTATTGGCTGAGTTTAAAATAGAGGTTACGCTCGCCACCATATTGGGCTGGTCGGTCTCCAAAAACACCCAGTTTTCCCTTTCATCGGAAAGCTTTATCAAAAACTCATCCAAGCTCAATGATTTGTTTTCGATGACTTTTGCCGTCTGTGCCGCAGGAAACTTACTCAAAATTGAATCGCGGGCCACTTGATGGGTCGAATCTGCAATGATGATGATGTTTTCATCCTTGTAAATCTTTTCCATATAGGTCAACATCTTTTCTCGCAACACCTCATCCTGGGGCACTGAATAGTACACATTGCCATGACTCAATTTGCTATCGGATGAAATGGGCGCAATCACCGGAATATTTTTAGCCGATGCCTGAACTGCAACTTCATCCAAGGCACCAGAGGACAATGGCCCTATAATGGCATTGACACCATTCAAATTTTCCCTAAATAAGATTTCTTTGACTTTGGCTTGGTTCAATTCGGTATCGTATGTTTTCACATCAACGGAAACTCCCATTTTTTTAATGGAATCCAATGCGACCAAGGCACCTGTGTACAAACCAAGGCTCAATGTCAAATCACGTCTGTTTTTAATTTGCGCCTCTGCGTTTTCAACATCGGATGGGTTTACGCGATCCAAACGAAATGGCAACATAAACACCAATTTCGGCCTGTTCTCCACATTAATGCTGTCCACCAAATTAATTTTGTCAAGCACTAGTGCATTTTTTACTTCCAAGCCTTCTTCTTTTTCCTTTGGAAGTTTTAAGACCATCCCCGCTTTCAATCCATTTTCCAAGTCTGGATTTAGTTTAAAAAGCTCATCACGGGTAATATTAAGGTTTTGGGTAATCCTGAAAATATTTTGCTTGGGCTTTACTTCATAAAAAATGAAGTTATCCGTATTCACTTCGCCCGTAGTTTCCCTTTTCTTGGGCAGACGAATCACCATGCCTTCTTTGAGACCGCCCACTTGCATAATTTCTGGATTCAACTTCACAATGGAATCCGAAGGAATACCGTACTCACGACCTAAACTATACAAAGTCATTTTTTGCGGAACGGTATACGAAGTAAAAAGTTCTATTTGCTGATCTTTAAGGCTATCCCCTTTGGGCCTGGGCAATTTCAACTCTTGTCCGGCAGCCAAATAATCGTTGTTCTTATCCAAGTCTGGGTTCAACACCAATAAACTATCAATGGTAATCCCATATTTATGGGCGATGCTCCAACGGGTTTCTTTGGGTTGAACGGTATAGGTCTCAAAATCGAGTTCTTTATCCTCGTTCGGATCTACTTCAGGAAATTCAGGAATTTGCAGCACCATCCCTTTTTGAAGCGATTCGGAATACAATTGGGTATTGTATCTTTTTAATTGCTCCTCGGTAATTTCATATTCTTGTGTAAGTCCGAACATGGTCTCGCGCCTTTTCACCCTATGTCTGGTAAACCCAATGGGTTTAATCTCTTCCTTTTTCTCTTTTTGCGCTTCTTTTTTTTCAGGAATCACGGCTCCGTTCAAAGGAATGATCAAAATGGTGTTCACCTTTACATCGGCTGCACTTTTGATCTCCTTATTGGCCTGTAAAATGCTGTAGGGGGTAACCCGATATTTTTGGGAAATACTTTGTAACGTTTCCCCTTCTTTTACAGCGTGAGTTTCATAGTTCTGTGCGGAAACTGGTACAGCGGCCAAAAAAAGGACCGCGATAACCAGTTGTAAAATATGTTTTTTCATTCCCATTCTATAGTTGCCGGTGGTTTTGAGCTAATGTCATACACTACTCTATTAACGCCTTTAACTTTGTTTATTATATCATTAGATGTCTTTTGCAGGAATTCGTAGGGTAAATTTACCCAATCAGCGGTCATACCATCGGTACTTTCCACGGCTCTGAGCGCAACACATTTTTCATATGTACGTTCATCACCCATAACTCCTACACTATCTACGGGCAAAAGCATGGCTCCGGCCTGCCAAACCTTATCATAAAGTCCCCATTTTTTCAATCCATCTATAAAAATGGCATCCACTTCTTGTAATATTGCCACTTTTTCAGGGGTAATATCGCCCAAAATCCGGATACCCAATCCTGGTCCAGGAAATGGGTGACGCCCCAAGATTTCTGGTGACATTCCCATGCTGGCCCCTACTCTTCTCACCTCATCTTTAAACAACATTTTTAAGGGCTCCACAATTTTCAATTTCATGTAATCTGGCAAACCGCCCACATTGTGGTGGCTTTTGATCACTGCGGATGGTCCTCCACTGGCCGAAACCGATTCGATACGGTCCGGATAAATGGTTCCTTGGGCCAACCACTTTGCATTTTCCACCTTGTGCGATTCGTCATCGAACACTTCGATAAAAACACGTCCAATAATTTTTCTTTTCCCTTCCGGGTCCGATTCGCCTTTAAGGGCATCCAAAAAGCGTGCCGAAGCATCCACTCCTTTTACATTGAGTCCCATGTGCTTGTATTGGTCCAATACACTTTCGAACTCATTTTTTCGCAACAAACCATTGTTTACAAAGATGCAGTACAGATGGTCCCCTATGGCCTTGTGCAACAACATGGCGGCAACACTCGAGTCTACCCCTCCAGAAAGACCAAGGATTACTTTTTCTTCCCCAATTTCCTGTTTCAGCTCCTCAACGGTAGTTTCCACAAATGCATCAGGGGTCCAATCTTGTTTTATACCAGCAATGTTCACCAAAAAGTTTTCCAACAATTTGGCTCCGTCGGTGGTGTGATATACTTCTGGGTGAAATTGGATTCCATACGTGGTTTCCCCTTCAATTTTATAAGCCGCATTGGCCACATCGTGCGTACTGGCCAATCGAATCCCTCCTTCGGGCAATTCTTTAATGGTATCGGAATGGCTCATCCACACTTGGCTTCCTTCGCTCAACCCTTCAAGAAAATCCTCACCATCCTTCACATAGGACAAATTGGCCCTACCATATTCCCTTGTGGCTGAAGGGGCAACATTACCACCATTAAAATGGGAAAGGTATTGTGCTCCATAACAAATACCTAATAGTGGCTTTTTTCCCTTGATTTCCGACAAATCGGGATGTGGGGCAGATTCCGAACGCACCGATGATGGTGAGCCAGAAAGAATCACAGCCTTGTAATCCGAAAGGTCTTCGGGCAACTTGTTATACGGTTTAATTTCTGAGTAAATGTTAAGTTCCCTCACGCGTCTCGCGATCAATTGGGTGTACTGGGAACCAAAGTCTAGAATGAGTACGTTGTTATGCATGGGCAAAAATAGCAATTTGCTTTAGTTGCAAAAGTATCTTTTATAGGTTATTTATGACAACTTTCTCAACAAACAAATTCCAATTATGAAGAATTAAATGGGACCAAAACAAAAAAACCGCGCCATCAATCCTTATAAAAAACATAACACTATCTAGTTTTTTTCTTAATTCTTTTCATCATTTCTTTGCGTTTTCAATAAATGTTGACCATGATTAAGGGATTTATTTTTGATTTGGACGGTGTAATCACCGATACGGCCGAACTTCATTATGAGGCATGGAAAAAGTTATCGGACGATATGGGTTGGTTCTTTGACCGTGAGCTCAATGAAAAATTACGTGGTATTTCCAGAATGGATTCCATAAAAGTTATCATGGACCACAACAAGTTGACTTTGGATGAAGCCACTGTTGAAGAATTGGCTACCAAAAAAAATGACATCTACGTTGACAGTCTAGATACCATGACGGAGGAGGATTATCTTCCCGGGGCTAGAGAATTACTTACCCATTTGCGTGCGGAAGGTTTCAGCGTGGCCTTGGGAAGTGCCAGTAAGAATGCCCCTAAAGTGTTGAAGCAATTAAAAGCCACCCACTTTTTTGATGTGATAGGTGACGGGAACAGTGTAGAAAAAAGCAAACCCGCCCCAGATATTTTTCTTTATGCCTCTGAAAAAATGCGTTTGCCTGCAAACAATTGTATTGTTTTTGAAGATGCGGAAAAAGGAATTGACGCAGCAAAGTCTGGGGGATTTTATTGCGTGGGCATAGGACCTGAAGAACGCGTAGGCCATGCAGACATTCGGTTTAACACCATGAAGGATGCCACATTATTTGAAGTGAAGTCCCATTTTAAGGATTTGTTTCAATAGAAAACAGAAACATATAAAATGCAAAAAGCCCCGGGAACCACTCCGGGGCTTTTTAATAAAATCAAAACCAACCTAAACATATGAGTTAACCAACTCAATATATTTGCTTTTTCATAGCAATTTTCAATAATAGAACAATCGAGAAAAGGAATACCCTACCTCTATATTTATTTTTTTGAAAAAAAGTTTTGGTTAACCCTTATCGGAATTAATGGGTCAAGACCACAAAGTCGGCTTCAAACGGGTGTAAATTTTGTAGCAGGGCAGGTATGAGATCTTCTCCCATTTCCAAATACATTTCAGAAAAATTCAGTTGTCTTTCTTGCAAGGACTGGTTCGGGAACAATTCGTTTTGTAGTTCTGTCAATCGAATTACGTGATCTTTCAATTTTCGCTTCTGGGCGGTCAAAAGTCTTTTTTCGAGAGCATCCAGACCTTTTTTCTGTTTTACCTCCTGTGCCTTTACCGCGCCCAAAAAGCTTTCATCGGTTTGCTCGGCCAATTCATACATATGTTGAAATTGTTCCTCGAGCAGTTTCTTCTGAGGTGAAAAATCAATATCGATATTGGAAATATCCCGAATTTTTTTGTTGATCAGGGAGTGCTGCTTCATAAATAAATGGCGGACCTCCAAATCCATTTTTCTAACCTTTTTGGCCTGTTTTTCTGTTATCAACAAGGCAGAATTTCGCAGCATCAGCATAGGAAAGGTAACACCCAACTCTTCAAAATAAGCCTTCAATTCCAACCAATAGGCCAATTCACCGCCACCTCCAATATAACACAGGTTGGGCAAGATCACTTCTTGGTACAATGGACGTGCCACCACATTGGGCGAAAAGCGTGCAGGGAACTCCTGCATTTCTTTTGAGAGTTCTTCTTTGGTAAAATCCAAGTGCGTATTCACTACATGGTATTTTCCATTTTTCTCGATGATACGCTCACGAAGCCCATCCTTTAAATAGAAGTAATTGATTTCCCTTGGGTTCACTTGAATGGTATAATCCGAGGAAATTTGGGTTAAACCATCTATAGTGTTGGCAATGGTATGGTATGGGGTATGCCCAAAAATATCCTTTTCGGCATAGGGGAGCAGCAATTTCTTTAAAGCGACATCATCACCGTCCACAATAACCAAACCTTGGTCTGCAAAAAGGGCATTTGCCAAAAAACGAGTGGCTTGCGCCAAATTTGGATGCTCCAAATAGGCTTTTTTGAAAAGTTCCTTCAACCTATCCGATATGCCCAAATTGCCCAATTCAGCCGAGAATATTTCAAAAACCTCATCCAAACCCTCGGTACTTAAATGCCCTACAGCTCCCGAAGCTTTTCGGTTCCATTGTATTTTTTTACCGTGAAGATTGAAGTAATTGATTTCATCAAAATCATGATCTTCAGTAGCCATCCAATATACAGGCACAAAATACTGATCGGGATATTTATCCTGAAGCTCTTTGGCGAGGTTGATGGTCGTCACAATTTTATACAGAAAATAGAGTGGACCGGTAAACAGGTTTAATTGATGGCCCGTAACCACGGTGAAAGTGTTTTGATTTGCCAGGGCATCAATATGGGCCTGTGTACTTTCTGAAACCTCAAACCCCTTGTATTGCATAGTTAGGGAATCGACCAATACCTTTCTATGCGTTTTAGGAAAACTCGTTTGCTTTTCCTTAATCTGTTCTTCAAAGTTTTCCAACAACGGAAATCTATTATAGAACGGTTGCAAGGTTTCGTTTTGGTCTAAATAATCGCAAATAAGTTTGGAAAAATAACCGGTTTCCTTAAAGGGTATACATTCTACATCCATTAAAACTGATAATGAGGTGGTCAAAGATAAGGGTCTTCTTTTTTTCAGTTGCTAAAAATACGTTAATTACATTTTTCATCTTAAAAAGACTGGCAACAATATAAAATTAGGCATCAAGCTCAATTTATTAGTAGATTTGGAGCTACTAATTAACCCAAACATGACCAAATTTTTATTTTCACTAGCACTTTTATTTTCAATCTCAGTTACGGCCCAACTTCAATCCCCATCCGAATTCTTAGGATATGAATTGGGCTCTCAATTTACGCGTCACCACGAAGTAGTGGATTACTACGAATATCTGGCCGAACAGGAGCCCGAAAGAGTAAAACTGACCGTTTACGGAAAAACCAATGAACGTAGACCTTTGATTTTGGCCTATGTTTCATCTGCTCAAAACATTGCCAATCTGGAGAACATCCGACAAGAACACCTTAAAAGCACCGAAGGCGCAGGTAGTTCGGATAAAGCTATTGTTTGGTTGAGCTACAACGTTCACGGGAATGAAAGCGTGAGTACCGAGGCTTCCATGCAAACCATTTATGAACTTTTGACCCAAAAGAGTTCCTATTTGGAAAATACGGTGGTGATCATGGATCCTTGTATCAATCCAGATGGCCGTGATCGATATAGCAACTGGTACAACCAATATAAAAACACCCCTTATCAAGTAGACCCCAATAGCAAAGAGCACCACGAAGGATGGTGGAGTGGTAGAAGTAACCATTACATGTTCGATTTGAACCGCGACTGGGCATGGTTGACTCAGGTTGAGAGCCAACAACGTCTAAAACAATTCAATAAATGGATGCCGCATGTGCATGTGGATTTTCACGAGCAAGGGGTGAACAATCCATACTATTTTGCGCCGGCTGCAGAACCATATCATGAAGTGATCACCGATTTCCAACGTGATTTTCAGGTGACCTTGGGCAGAAACCACGCCAAATATTTTGATGCCAACGGATGGTTTTACTTCACCAAAGAAGTATTCGATTTGTTGTACCCCAGCTACGGTGACACCTATCCGATTTATAATGGCGCTATTGGTATGACCTACGAACAAGGTGGTAGCGGAAGAGCTGGTTTGGGCATCATTACAGGAAATGGTGACACCCTTACCCTAAAAGATAGAATTGACCATCACTTTACCACGGGAATTTCTACGGTTGAAGTTTCCTCCCAAAATGTTGATCAATTGAACAGTGAGTTCAAAAAATTCTACAACAACAAAAACTTCACCTATAAAAGTTATGTTTTAAAAGGGGATGAAGATAAATTAAACGCCCTTAAATCTTTGTTGGACAAACATGAAATTGAATATGGCGACCTTGCCAACGGGTCCTACAAAGGGTACGATTACAATTCCGGAAAAAATGGTAGCGTTTCCATTCAAAACAATGGAATGGTAGTTTCAACAGACCAAACCAAAGGAACTTTGGTTACCGTTTTGTTTGAGCCAAGAGCCAAACTTTCCGATTCCTTGACGTATGATATTACCGCTTGGTCACTTCCCTACGCCTACGGTCTGGACGCCATTGCCTCCACCAGCCCAGTTGCAGGACAAGAAGTTTCCAAAAGTGCTAATTCAACTGTTATTGCTCCAGAAAGCTATGCTTACCTAACAGATTGGAACAGCATGAACGATGCTCGGTTCTTGGCCGAACTTTTAAATGAAGGTATTCGTGTTCGCAAGGCGGACCATCCATTTTCCATCAAAGGAAAATCGTTTGCTCGAGGAAGTTTGATCATCACCAAAGGTGACAATGAATTTAAAAATGGATTTACGCAAACGCTGCAAACCATTGCCAAAAAATACAACAAGAACATTACAGCCACGAGCACTGGTTTTGTGGATTCAGGAAAAGATTTTGGCTCTTCTTCCATACAAATGATCAAAAAACCAAAAATCGCCGTTTTATCCGGCGGACCAACCTCCACCTTGCGCTTTGGAGAGATATGGCATTTCTTTGAGCAGCAATTGCACTATCCATTAACTGTTTTGGATGATGATTACGCCAGCCGTGTAGACCTGAACGAATATGACGTTTTGATTTTACCTGATGGCCGCTATGGAAACCACTTTAACGAAGACCAACTATCCGAAATAAAAGATTGGGTAAGAAGCGGTGGAAAACTTATCGCCATGGGAGGTTCGATCAGTGCCATTGATGGTGATAAAGGTTTTGGCATCAAAGCAAACGAAAAAGATGAAGAGCAAAGTGACAAGACACCCCAACCGTACCAAGATTGGGAAAGAGAACGCATAAAAGGTGCCATTACCGGTGCCATTTTCAAGGCCAAAGTAGACAACACCAACCCACTTGCTTACGGATATGGGAAGAATTATTTCTCACTTAAGCTAGGTAGCAGCAGCTATTCCTACCTTAATAATGGAAATGCCGTTTATTTGGAAAAAGATGCTAAACCCTTTTCTGGTTTTGCAGGTAGCGAGGCCCAAAAAGAAATTTCAGAGTCCTTAATTTTTGGATTGGAAAACTTCGGTCGTGGCCAAGTAATTTACATGGTGGACAACCCATTGTTCCGTGGATTTTGGGAAAACGGAAAACTGTTTTTTGCCAATGCGCTCTTTATGGTGGACTAAAAGCACAATTAATTCTGTTAAACAAAGTAAACCAACCTGTTAACATTTGGCCGGTTGGTTTTTTTCTGTCCTAAATTTTGTATATTTAATAAAAGAAAATTGCAGATATGAAATCAGGACACTCAACAATTAAAAAATCTCATAGTGTTAAGCACATACTTTTTGTTTGTGCGACACTTTTATTTATGGGCACCTATCAAACATGGGCATTCCAAGATGAGGCCGGAGTAGATTTTAATGAATACCGAGGTGAAGTGGTGGATGCGGAATCCAATAAAGCTTTGGTGTTTGCCACATTGACCGTGGAAGGCACCAACATTAGCACCATTACCAATACAGAAGGTAATTTTTTACTTAAAATTCCAAAAAACATCGATAGCAACAACGTAATTGTTTCCTTTTTAGGGTACAAGACCGAATCCATTCCAATTACATCCATGAAGGAGGAAGGAAACGAAATTTCCTTGACCGTTTCAGTGACCCAATTATCAGAAATCAATATCAACGCACCCAAAGATGCCAAAGCATTGGTGAGAGCCACCATGTCGAAAAGGGATGACAACTATTTCAATGACCCTTCCCTTATGACGGCATTTTACAGGGAAACCATTAAAAAGCGAAGAAAAAATGTTTCACTGGCCGAAGCCGTGGTCAATATTTATAAATCATCATACACATCTACAAAAGATGATGCCGTAGAACTTTACAAAGCGCGAAAAAGCACCGATTATTCCAAATTGGATACCGTTGCCCTAAAACTGCAAGGCGGACCTTACAACACGCTTTATGTGGATATCATGAAGTATCCCGAGTATATTTTCTCTAGCGAATCCATCGACGACTATAAATTTACCTTTGACCGATCTACTAGAATCAACGACAAATTGATATATGTAATTCGTTTCAACCAATTAGAACATATACTTGATCCATTGTACCAAGGTGAATTATATATTGATGTGGAGAACAACACGCTAACCAATGCCACTTTCACCCTTAATATCACCGATCGTGAAAAAGCGGCCAAACTTTTTGTTCGAAGAAAACCTGCAAGGGTAGATGTTTGGCCAACAGAGGTATCCTATCGCGTAGACTACCGTGAAAAAAATGGAAAATGGTACTACGGATATAGCAGTGTTTTTATGGAGTTTAAAATAGATTGGCAGGGTAAACTGTTCAACTCCACCTATAGCATGAATGCTGAAATGGCCATCACCGATTGGGAAATGAATGCTACTGGAGATGTACCAAGATACAGGGAGCGTATTAAAAAATCCATCATTTTAAGCGATGAGGCCACGGGCTTTTCCGACCCAAGCTTTTGGGGGGAATACAACATCATAGAACCAGAGCAATCCATTGAGTCCGCCATCAAAAAAATTCAAAGACAACTGCGTCGCGCTGAGCGAAATAGCGATTAAATCTAGTTTTTGTTTAAAATTTTATGGATTTTTACCTTCGTTTTGAAATAATCCCATACCAATGTCCAAACGAAGAAGCTTTCTAAAGTCGGTTACCGCACTTGGAGCTGCATCATTGTTGCCTCAAATAGGTTTGGCAAAAGCCAAGAATACGGTGCAGCCTCCTAAAATTAAGCCCAATAAAATTGAAAAAGGTGACACCATAGGATTGGTGGCCCCCGGCTTTGCGATTAAAACAGAGACCTTATACCTTGCTTTGGACACGCTGGTAAAAATGGGGTACAAAACGCACCATACCCAAAGAATTTTAGGAAATTATGGCTACTTCAGCAATACGGACGAAGAGCGGGCCAAAGACATTAATGAGATGTTTGCCAATCCCGATGTCGATGTGATTCTTTGTGCACGAGGCGGATACGGTTCTACCCGAATTTTGGATATGCTGGATTATGAGGTCATCAAAAACAATCCAAAACCATTTATCGGGTTTAGCGACATTACGGCCATCATCAACACCATTTATCAAAAAACAGGCTTAGTGGCCTTCCATGGCCCAATGGGCAGTACTATAGATGATGAGTACAGTCAAATGTACCTTCATAAGATCTTAATGGACATGGAGGAACCACTCCAATTGAAAAATGCCATTTTGAGCGACCCCAAATTATATCGCAATAGCGAATATTACAGATACACCATTTCTCATGGCTCTTGCCAAGGTGAAATGGTAGGCGGAAGTTTAACCTTGGTCACCGCAATGATCGGTACCCCTTATGAAATTGATTTTACGGATAAAATCGTTTTTTTGGAAGAAGTGGAAGAAGCCCCTTATCGTATAGACCGTATGCTCACCCAACTGGTGCAAAATGAATCCTTTTTAAAAGCTCGGGGAATTGTCTTTGGGGTTTTTAAAGGTTGTGACCGTCAAAAAGTGAGTGAAAATTTTATTTTGAAGGAAGTGATCATGGACCGAATCGCCCCACTTGGCATTCCTGCCGCCTATGGATTAAGTTTCGGACATGTCACCAATAACCTTACTCTTCCCATAGGCGTGGAAGCCTATTTTGATGCTACCAAAAAACGAATCAGACTATTGGAGCCTGCCGTTTCTTGATTTTTTTATTTTTTGAATTCTTGAAGGGTTTTAATAATGATTCCCACACAATCCAACAATTGTTCTCGGTTCATCACCAAAGGTGGTGCAAATCGAATGATATTTCCATGGGTGGGCTTGGCCAAAAGACCATTTTCCTTCAACGCCATACAAATATCCCAGGCGGTGGAACTCTCTTCGGTATCATTGATCAAAATGGCATTCAACAAACCTTTCCCTCGAACCTTTACCACCAAATCGCAAGTGGGAATGAATTTGTTCAATTCACCACGGAATATTTCTCCCAATTCTTGGGCATTTTGAGCTAAGTTTTCATCCTTAATCACCTCCAACGCTGCCGTGGCCACAGCTGCAGCCACCGGATTTCCACCAAAAGTACTTCCATGACTTCCTGGTGTGATCACCTCCATAATATCATCATTGGCCAAAACCGCAGAAACAGGATACACCCCACCGGAAATGGCTTTGCCCAAAATCAACACATCAGGTTTTACCTCCTCATGGTCAACCGCCAACATTTTACCAGTTCGAGCGATTCCCGTTTGCACTTCATCGGCAATGAACAAAACATTATATTTTTCGCACAGGGCCTTGGCCTTCTTCAAATACCCTTCGGAAGGCACATATACTCCCGCTTCACCTTGAATAGGTTCCACCAAAAATCCAGCGGCATGAGGATTACTTTCCAATGCTTTTTCCAAGGCCACTAGATTATCATATTCAATTTTGATGAATCCATCTGTAAATGGGCCATAATTATCCTTGGCCACGGGGTCGTTGGAAAAAGAAATGATTGTCGTGGTTCTTCCGTGAAAATTATTCTCGCAGACAATTATCTGCGCCTGATTTTCCGGAACACCTTTTTTCTGATAGGCCCATCTTCTACAAATTTTCAAGGCGGTTTCTACAGCTTCTGCCCCGGTATTCATCGGCAATAATTTGTCAAAGCCGAAGGTTTCGGTAGCATATTGCTCGTAGGTGCCCAGCATATCGTTGTAGAAGGCACGAGAGGTCAAGGTCAAGGTCCTGGCCTGTTCCACCATCGCTCCTACAATTTTAGGGTGACAATGCCCTTGGTTCACTGCGGAATAGGCAGAAAGAAAATCATAATACTTTTTTCCTTCCACATCCCAAACATAAACGCCCTCACCCCTACTCAAAACCACAGGTAACGGGTGGTAGTTGTGCGCGCCATACTTGTTTTCTAAATCAATCGCTTGCTGCGATGTTAAATGCTCTAAAACAGCCATTTAAATATTTTTTAAATTATTAAAACAACTATTCCTACAGTACCTTTATTCTTTCGAGGACTCGAAAAAGCAGCGTGGGAGAGAAATCATCCCTTGAAGATCCTGCAAATTACAAATTATTGTGGAAAATTTTTCCATTTGTAAGTTGTTGCCCCAAAAAGTTTAGGGGCAATTTAAGACCCGAGTTTCTGCGGAATTATAAAAAGAACTTACTTTTGCGCCATGCGAAAAAAGAACAGGCGACAAACATTTGAAAATGTTGAAGTAATCGATGCCGGAGCCAAGGGCAAAACCGTGGCCAAGGCACCCGACGGACGTGTAATTTTTCTTTCCAATGCAGTTCCGGGCGATGTAGTGGACGTAATGACGACCAAAAAACGAAAGGCCTATTTTGAAGGGGTTGCCACCGATTTTCATACCCTTTCGGATAAAAGAACCGAACCCGTTTGCGAGCATTTTGGTACTTGTGGAGGGTGTAAATGGCAAAACATGGGCTATGAGCATCAACTGTATTTTAAACAACGGGAAGTTGAAAACAACTTAAAACGCATAGGTCATTTGGAACTCCCTGAAATCACTCCCATTTTAGGTTCCAAAAAACAGTATTTCTATAGAAATAAAATGGAGTTTTCATTTTCGAGCAGCAGATGGCTCACCCAAGAGGAAATAAATTCCGATGCCGAAATAGACGACAGAAACGCCCTTGGATTTCATATTCCAGGGATGTGGGACAAGATTTTGGACATTAAAAAATGTCATTTACAACAAGACCCTTCCAATGCCATTCGTTTGGCCGTAAAAGATTTTGCAAATTCCAATGGACTTTCTTTTTTCAATCCCAGAAAGCAGGAAGGACTACTAAGAACCTTAATGATTCGAACGGCCTCCACGGGGGAGATTATGGTTTTAATCCAGTTTTTTGAGGATGATTTGGAGCATAGGGAGCTTCTGTTGAATCATTTGAAAAATGAGTTTCCAGAAATCACTTCGTTGTTGTACGTAATCAACTCCAAACAAAACGATACCATCTACGACCAGGACATTATTTGTTTTGCAGGTCGCGACCATATTTTTGAAGAGATGGAAGGGCTGCAATTCAAAATCAATGCAAAATCTTTCTACCAGACCAATTCGGAGCAGGCATACGAACTGTATAAAATAACTCGAGATTTCGCCGGGCTTTCTGGTAACGAACTCGTGTATGACCTTTATACGGGAACAGGAACCATTGCACAGTTTATTTCAAAAAAGGCCAAAAAAGTAGTTGGTGTGGAATCCGTTCCAGAAGCGATTGAAGATGCCAAGGCCAACGCCATTCACAATAAAATTGATAATGTGGAATTTTTTGTCGGTGACATGAAAAATGTGTTCAACGAGGATTTCATTATAGAACACGGTCAACCGGATATTATAATTACCGATCCACCAAGAGATGGCATGCACAAAGATGTAGTTGAACAGCTATTGCGTGTGGCCCCTCCCAAAATAGTTTATGTTAGCTGCAATAGTGCAACCCAAGCTAGGGATTTGGCCCTCATGAAAGAACAATACCAAGTAAGCAAGGTGCAACCCGTGGATATGTTTCCGCAAACCCACCACGTTGAAAATGTTGTACTTTTGGAAAAACGGTTATAGTGCTTACAGTCAAAACTTATAGGTAACCTGAATGAAAAAAATAATCCCCATCCTACTGATTGCCTTGGTCATCTCCTATGTTTCATCTTGTGAAAAGGATGATATCTGCGTTGATGGTGATACTCCCTATCTAGTGATTGGATTTTATAATTTTGAAGATACCACCGCCTTCAAAAGAGTTTCAACATTGCGTGTTCGGGGCATTGATAACGATAGCATATTGGACAACGATTCCTTTAACGATAGGGCAAATTCTCCAGATTCCATTTTGGTTCCACTTCGTTCCAACAACACAAATACCTTGTACGAGTTTATCAAAAACTCTAATGATGATAGTGATACTGGGAATGAAATTGGAAATATTGATACCTTGAGCATTTCATACAGTACCCGAGAAGCTTTTATTTCGAGGGCATGTGGCTTTGTTATCAATTATGATGGCGTAAACATTGCTTTGCCGGAAAGTGCTTCAAATTGGATTCAAGATATAAGCGTTGTGCAATCAACCGTAGAAAACACCAACAATATCCATGTCAAAATATTTCATTAGTATTTGTTTGGGTCTGTTACCCATGTTAATGCAGGCGCAGAACGAAACCATCGACCTTCAACAAAAGGATACGGTGGAATACAAAGATCCTTATGGACTTAGAGTCGGTGTCGATCTAAGTAAACTTGTACTTTCGTTTATTGATGAAGATTATACAGGACTCGAATTGGTTGGGGACTACCGATTGACGAGAAAATTATATTTGGCTGCGGAAATTGGTAATGAAACCAAAGAGCAATCCGAGTACTTGGGCAATACACTATTGTACAATTTTGAGACTTCTGGAAGTTACATTAAAGCGGGGGTAGACGTGAACACCTACACGAATTGGTATGGGATGAACAATGCCATTACCATTGGAGGTCGCTATGCAGTGGCCAGTTTTAGCCAAACCCTAGGCGAATACAGTATTTTTGAAACAGAACAATTCTACAATCCTGATTTTGTGCCAGGATTAGAACCCAATCGAGAGTTTAGTGGACTTTCGGCTTCGTGGCTGGAATTTGTGGTAGGTGTAAAGGCTGAATTATTTGCCAATATTTTTGTTGGAATGAGTGCCCGTTTGGGCTTTTTGGTGACCAATACCGAAGACGAACAATTTCCGAATTTGTGGATTCCCGGATTTAATAAAGTTACCGACGGAAGCAATTTTGGCGTAAACTACAATTACTCTATCTCCTATTTCCTTCCATTGTATAAAAAGTCAAGAAACAAGCCCACAAAAGAAGAAAGCGAGCCATAAAATGGAACCCACTCGAATAGATTACATTGAATTTAAGTCTACCGACCTTTTAAAGACGAAAGCTTTTTACCATGCTGCTTTTGGGTGGAATTTTACGGATTATGGCCCTACATATTGTGCTTTTTCAGAAAGTGGTATAGCGGGAGGGTTTGAACTTACTTCTGAGGCCATAACCAACGGAGTGCTTGTAGTGCTCTATCATACAGACCTCTTTAACATCAAAGCAAGGATTATGGGTGCAGGAGGAAAAATTACAAAGGATATTTTTTCCTTTCCGGGCGGGAGACGCTTCCATTTTAAGGACCCTTCGGGCAACGAACTGGCCGTTTGGTCCAAAACATAAAAAAAGCCCTGACCAATGCCGGGGCTCTTTCGTTTACAATTTGGTTGAGTTAGTTAGTTGTGTTTTAAAAACAGCTGCCAAAATAATCAATAATATCATAGCTGTCAATCGCAATCAGAAACAAAACACACGATTTTTGTTGCATACACAACTAATTGTTTAAATACTTTCCTTTCTTGCTGCCTTCATAAATTTCATAGCGTACCAATCTAGCTTCCAACTTGCCGTTAAAGGCCTTAATTTTTCTGCTCGGCTTTAAACCAACATATTTTAAAGCCTCTAAATTGGAAGTGATCATCCAAGCATCGGTACCCTGATAATCTTGTTTTAGGGTATCCCCTATTTTCCCATAAAATTCCTCAATTTCAATAGGCAAACGTTCTCCGTAAGGCGGATTGAAGACCATGTGCAATTTTCCCTCCACAGGTTTTAAGGTTCGAAAAAAATCATTTCTTGCCACTGTTATATAATCGGCAAGGTTGGCATGCTCTACATTTTCTTGGGTCTTTCGAACCGCAGAAGGTGCTTTATCCCATCCTATAATCTTATGATGGAACTCACGCACTTTCTTTAAGCTGGCTTCCACAATTTTATGATGCAGTTCCGCATCATAATCCTTCCAATGCATAAAGGCATAGGATTCTCGATTAATGTTCACAGGAATATTACAAGCGATCATAGCAGCTTCCACCAAAAAAGTTCCACTACCGCACATAGGATCTAAAAAATCAGACTGACCATCCCATCCACTGTGTAACAACAAACCCGCCGCCAATACCTCATTTATAGGGGCGATATTCGTTAAAATCCGATATCCTCTTTGGTGAAGGGAATTCCCTGAACTATCCAAAGAAACGGTACAAGTGTTTTTATATATATGAATATTGATTCGAATATCCGGGTCTTGGGTTTTTACATTGGGCCTGTCCCTAACCACATACCTAAACTTATCCACAATAGCATCTTTGGTCTTTAAAGACACAAACATGGAATTATCAAAAATAGGGGAGTTTACAACACTGTCAATGGCAAAAGTTTTCTCTACATCAAAAATACCGGGCCAATCCAAATCATAAATTTGGTTGTACAGGTCCTTTTCATTAAATACCTTAAAGGTTTTGATGGGTTTAAAAACTTTCAACGCGGTCCTAAGGCAAAGGTTGGCCTTGTACATAAAGCCCAAGTCCCCTTCAAAGGTTACATTTCTAACGCCTTCCTCCACTAGACCAGCACCCAGATTTCGTAATTCTTTGGCCAAAATTGGCTCAAATCCGTACAGGGTTTTGGCCATCATCTTAAAATTTCCTGCCATGTTCTTGTAATTTCTTTCGGCAAAAATAGACTATTTTTGCTCCCTTGATTTAGAGCATGAATTTTCCTTCCAGCATCATCTATATAATTCCCATTGTAGCCGTTTGGTCCGGTTTTGCATTTGTGTGGCTTACAAAGCCTAAGCACAGCGATAACATAAAACTCCTATTGGCTTTTAGTGGTGCTTTTCTATTGTCGTTGACATTTTTTGAATTGTTGCCCGATGTGTATGAAGGGCATAACCCGAAAAGCATCGCCCTTTATATTCTGGGAGGAATTTTGCTTCAGGTATTTTTGGAATTCTTTTCGAAAGGGGCAGAACATGGTCACATGCACCTTCATTTGGAAGAAAAGAAATTCCCGACCCTATTGTTTTTAAGCTTGTGCATCCACGCACTGGTCGAGGGAGTTCCGATTCATGATAACGATTCCATTCTATATGCCATCATTATTCACAAGATTCCAATAGCCATAATTTTGAGCATCTTTTTGATCAATTCAAAATTAAGATTCACCACAACCCTATTGTTTATTGGTGCCTTTTCGTTAATGACTCCTTTGGGAAGTTACTTTTCCACCACACCCCTACTTGCCGACTATGGCTATGTGCTCACTGCTATATCCATTGGGGTATTTTTTCATATTTCAACAATTATCCTGTTCGAAAGTGCTCAAGGACACGCATTCAACCTGCGAAAATTGCTCGTAATCATATTAGGTATTGGGATGGCTTATGTGGTGTAAATTACTTTTCTATAGCAGTTAACCTGTAATTACAGCGTCACTTATCATTAACCAATGACTCATAGCTCCGCCCAATACAAAAAAATGCCATATAAGATGATTGTATGGTATTTTTTTTATGGCATAGAATAAGATGCCAATTGTGTAAAAAGCACCGCCTAACGAAAGATAAAGCAGTCCCAAGGTGGACATATGTTCCAATAAATAAGGTAAATCCATTACAATAAGCCATCCCATCACACCATAGAGTACCAAAGAAAATGCTTCGAATTTACCCGTAAAAAAGATTTTTAGGATGGTACCAAATAAAGCAATACCCCAAACGGCATAAAATAATAACCAACCTTTTGATGGCAACAATACGGTCAAACAAACAGGGGTATAGGTTCCTGCAATTAGATAATATATGCTGATATGATCTAAAACCCTAAGTTTTTTCTTCCACTTTGGACTATTTACAGCATGATACACGGTAGAAGCCGTAAACAGTGTTATTAACGAAATGGA